>PWYU01000080.1 GCA_003567725.1 Syntrophomonadaceae bacterium
GCAACCAAAACGAAATTATACTCTACACCCGGAGCAAAGTCGGCTTTTTGTATTGGGTGAGGTCAGTTGTCAAAGAACAGACAAAAAAGATCGCAATTTATTAACTGCGCAAAAACCGGAAATTATTTTTGCGTGAAACCTTAGGATGAAATAGAGTCAACATTTTGGGTTATTATTGCTGATTCTTATGGTGTTATAACCTGGTTTTAAAGCGGTTTTTCATGTTTATTGCTAAGACGGGAAAGGATTGTACGAATAAATTGTCAGGCTTTCAGGTATGAATAAGATAATTGTACTGGAAAGGCAAAGCCCTGATAATTAATCTCCAATTCCGGCTATGGTTTGTGCTGCCAGTTTTTTTTGCCGCTTTCTTTCCATTACTGCAGGAGCAAAGCGATTGGTACCCCAAACTCCAGTCAGGATAGCGGCAGTGCCAACCAGATGATACCAGTAAACAATTTCTTCTCGAAAAACTACTCCGGCAAAGATGGCCACCACAGTAACCATGTTGGCAAACACTGAACCCTGGGTAGCTGTAATTTTACTGAGCACAAAGTTATAGAGAAAAAAAGCTACTACCGAAGAAAAAACACCCAAATAGAGTATGGGCAGCCACTGATTTGCAAGAGGGACTAGGTAACCATCGAGATTTCCGGCGCTGTAATGTTCTGCCAGAGCAATAGCGTTAAAAACTACTGCTCCAAAAACCATCATAATCCAGGTAGTGCGGATGGGGGGGTGCTTGACAGAAGCTTTGCGGGAAAAAATATTGAAGCTGGCTCCGGCAATAACAGCAGCAAGCAAAAATACTGTTCCCAGGGAGTTTACACCGGCAATAGATTGAGTATCCATGTATATTATAAAAATAGCGCCACCAACTGAAGCGATAATGAACAGGAACTGAATTCGGTTCGGGTATTCACGCAGAAATATAGCGGCAAATATAGCCACAAATATGGGTATAATTGCAATCATCATCCCTGCATACGATGAAGAGGTAAGGAGAATCCCGGTTGTTTCAGAAGCAAAATATAAAACGGGTTGAAAAAAAGCCAGCGGTAATAAATTCAGATAATCAGCGGGGGCAATTTTAATATTAATTAAGCCGAATACCCTTAATAAAGCCATAGCCAAAACAGCAGTGGCAAAGCGCATCCCAAGCAGGTGAAAAGGGGACAGGTAATCAAGTGCTCCTCTTGTAAACATAAATGAAAATCCCCAGGTCAGGGCAACTCCTATCCCGGCCAGATAGGGTAAATATTGCATTAACTTCGACAAGACTGTTCACCCTTTTTACCGTACTACGCTTTACTATACAATAAAGATTAAAACCGGGGAAGGGGGAAGCTAAATCTTTAATTTTTTATTTTTAACCCGTAAATCCTCTTGATTATTTTATTTAATAATGGATAATATAAAATAAAGGATCTTGCATTATATCACCGTAACAACTCCTAAATAACAGGATTTGCCCTTTTAATGGCAATTAATATATATAGAGAGATGTAACACTCCAATCCTGCATCCAGATCTAGCAGTAAATTATTTATAATGGATTGGCTTAAAATCTGGTTTAAAATATGTTTGAGGGGGGTAATAACAGTGCGTGGTCTGTTTGAAAAGCTGCTAAATGCTTTTACAGCCATATTAATGGTTGGTGTTTTGCTGGTGCTGGTGGTAATCAGTACTGGGTGTAGCAGGACAAAAGTGACGGAAGATTTTTTTCAGTCTTATCAGGTAAGCCCGGGGACAGTTTTAGAAATTTATAATCCCAACGGACCGGTTTCAGTTGTAGGGACAGATCAAGAAGAATTAGAAATAACCGCTTTGAAGGAAACCTACCAGAGCCAATCTGCCCTTGATATGGTAGATATATTTATTGATCTATCCGATATACTGGTTATTGAAACTCTATATCCCAATGATACAAAAAAGGTGACAGTCAGTTACGAAATTAAAGTACCGGAAGACGTTATGGTTTCAGTTATAGAATGTTCGAACGGCGATATTGATGTCAACCAGGTCCGTGGTGATCCTCTATTGACCACATCTAATGGCAACATTAATGTCAGTGAGGTTAGAGGAACAATATCAGCCCGCAGCAGTAATGGTGATTTAACTATAACTAACGTTGATGGGCTTGATTATTTGCGGACTTCGAACGGTAATATTGAAGCGGATTTATTAGCCGTCAAAGAAAATCTGGAAATCATGACCAGTAACGGATCGATAAATCTCTATATCAACCCTGAACTGGCTCTTGAATTGGAAGCAAGTACTTCAAACGGAGAAATAAATATTACTAATCTCAGCCTTGAAACAACTCTCCATGAACAGACAGCTTTGCTCGGCAGTATGAATGGGGGCGGCCCTTTGTTGAATATTGCCACCTCTAACGGTTCAATCGCTTTGGCCCAACTGCAGTAATCAAAAAATTTGTGGGGGCAGCGCTGATGGTTACAGATCAAGCAGTTGTTTTTTCCTTATTAGCCGTAGCTTTGGCTCTCTTTATATGGGGCAGGTGGCGCTATGATCTGGTTGCTGTGCTGGCCCTCCTCTTTCTAACCATAATCGGTATTATTCCCGGCGAGGAAGCTTTTTACGGGTTTGGTCATCCTGCGGTGATCACTGTAGCTGCTGTTTTGATTTTAAGCCGGGCTTTAATGAACTCAGGGTTAGTTGATTTTATTGTACGGCTTATGGGCAGGATCAACAATCGTCCCAATATTCAATTTGTGGTTCTGGTAGCGGCTGTAACTATCTGTTCAGCTTTTATGAACAATATTGGGGCCCTGGCTTTATTTATGCCCATTGGCATCCGAATATCCAGGAAGAATAATCTTTCTTCCTCAATGATGTTGATGCCACTTGCTTTTGGTTCGCTTTTAGGTGGTTTGATGACTCAAATCGGCACTCCGCCCAATATAATTATTTCCTTATTTAGAGAAGAAACAATTGCCGCAAAGCAGTTCGGGATGTTTGACTTTACTCCAGTAGGGGCAGGCGTAGCATTAGTTGGTGTAATTTTTATTGTTTTTATCGGCTGGCGCCTAATCCCGATCCGAAAAGGCCAAACCTCTCCTGAAGATCTCTTTGAAATTGATAATTATCTAACTGAAGTTTATGTTCCTAAAGGAGCAAAATATGCCGGGAAAAGGCTTCTTGATCTGGGCCGCTCAACCGGTGGAGATGTAATAGTGGTCGGACTGGTGCGCAATAAAAAAAAGCTGCCTTTTCTTTCTCCGTACCGTGTTTTTGAAGAAGGGGATCATATCATTATTAAGGCTAATGCTGAAGATCTAAAAGAGTTTCTTGATGTAACCGGCTTAAAGCTGGCTGAATCTCATAAATTGAGCACTGATGATTTGCGTTCTGAAGACATTACTGTTACTGAAGCTGTGGTTACCACCAGTTCAGCCCTGGAAAACCAGACAGCCCGATCTTTATACCTGCGTTCTATCTATGGCATTAATCTTCTGGGTATCTCAAGAGAAGGTTCAAGGCTTCAATCACGCCCCGATCGGGTCCGGTTCCGGGCTGGCGATGTTTTGCTTCTGCAGGGAAGATCGGATGCTTTGATGGAAGTAATGTCTACTCTGGGCTGCCTGCCCTTACTACAAAGAGGTCTAAATTTAGAACGGCCGCCCCGGCTGATTTTATGTCTCGCAGTATTTTTTGCCGCCCTGGGTATTACTGCGGCTGGAATTATGCCTATCCAGATTGCCTTTACTGCAGCTGCAGCTGCGATGATCATGCTGGGATTTGTGGCTTTTAGAGAACTATATGAGAGTATTGACTGGCCGGTTATTGTTTTGCTGGGAGCAATGATACCGGTTAGTAATGCCCTGGAAACGACAGGTGGGGCCCGGTTGATCGGTGATGTTATCTATGGCTTTGCCGGTGATTATATGCCCTGGCTTACTCTGGGAGTGATCATGGCCTTGACCATTCTCCTGTCGAACGCGGTAAACAATGCCGCAGCCACTCTTTTAATGGCTCCTGTTGCTTTAAATGTAGCTTCAGGGATGAGCGCTTCAGCTGATCCTTTTCTCATGACTGTAGCCGTGGGAGCATCATGTGCTTTTCTGACGCCCATCGGGCACCAGTCCAATACTTTGGTCATGGGTCCCGGAGGCTACCACTTTGGAGACTACTGGCGTATGGGGCTGCCACTGACTATCCTGCTGTTAATAGTTACCATACCTTTAATTATCATGTTTTGGCCGCCTGGTCTGTAATGTTCATCTTTAACCTGACAAGTGATATAATTATAAATCACTATATAACCATAATATATTAGTACACCTGCAATGATAGGGCTGAAGTTTGGAATAGGAGTTATCATTATTCATGAACCTCGATATTATTCAAATAATCATTATTCTGGTAGCAGTAATAATATTTTTTATTACCGGCTGGGTGCGAATGGATATAGTTCCGCTTTTGATTCCATTTTTCCTTATCATAACCGGCCTGGTGAGTTCTGAAGAAGTGTTTCTTGGGTTCAGCAGTTCTGCGGTAATCACGGTGGCCTCTTTGTTTGTTATTACCACCGGGCTCGTGCGCAGCGGAGTGGTTAATCGTGTGGCCGACAGTCTCAACCGCTTAACTGGAAAAAGCGATTTGCGCCTCATGCTGGCTGGAACGGCCCTTCCCGGTTTTGTAGCGGGCTTTATAATAGTTACCGCTACGGTCTTGTTTTTTATGCCTACTCTGATGAGGATGGCTTTTCAGGCCGGAGTTTCAAGGTCACGCTTGCTGTTGCCGCTGGTCTCTTCCTGCCTGCTTGGAGCAAATCTGACTTTGATTGGGGCGTCGCACAATCTTGTTGTTAACAGTTTGCTTCAAGATCAACTCGGTTACGGTTTTGCTCTTTTTGAATTCATGCCCCTTGGAGCGATTTTGCTCTTAACAGGAGTTCTTTATAGTGTTTTTCTGGGCTGGCGTTTTTTGCCAGCTGTAGATCCTGCAAACGACAGGCCAGATGATCAAAGGCCTGATCTGATCAAAACATATGACCTGGTGGACCGCCTTTGGGAAGTGTGGGTTCAGGAACAATCGTCGGCAGTAGGTAAAACTATCAGGGAATTAGGACTGGGTGAAAGGTTTGGTTTGTGTGTGGTCGCAGTGGTTCGTTCTGATCAACAGATGCCGGCAGAGCAAACAGAGCTCATAATTAAAAATGGAGACATTTTGTTAATACTGGGCAATGAAGCTAAAGTTAAAGAGCTAACCAAAAATGAAGGGCTATTTTTTGCCGGACATCCCCGGGAGCAAAAGAAATTACCACTCAGTACAGCTGAAATGGTTGAAGTGGTAGTTCCCCCACGTTCGTCATTTATAGGGAAAACCCTTACTGAAATTAATTTCCGGGAGAATACCGGCCTGAGCGGAATTGCCCTCTGGCGTGAGGGTAATCCCTACCGGACTGATGTAGGGCATATTGCTCTTCAAGAAGGGGACGGGTTACTGTTATTTGGAGATCGGGCCAAGACAAGGAGCTTTAAGCCGGGTAAAAACTTTCGGTGGTTACATGCCCCCCGTAGAGAAGAAGCCCCGCTGGAACTGCGCCCTTACGGTCCTTATGCTATAATGATCCTGCTTCTGGTTATCCTCAGTGCGGCTTTGAATTGGCTGCCGATTGCCGTTGCTGCCCTAACGGGTGCTGGCTGTATGGTTTTGATCGGTTTGTTAAAACCCAGGGAAATATATGCAAGTATTGAATGGCAGGCTATTATTTTGATAGGCTGTCTTTATCCCCTTGGTTTAGCGCTCCAGAATAGTGGAGCTTCATCATTATTGGCAGAAACCCTGCTTGCAGTGAGTAATAATAATCCTGTTATGGTACTGGCTTTAATTTCACTGGGCAGTATTATTCTTACCCAGCCCATGCATAATGTTGCTGCAGCTGTCATCATGACACCTGTAGCTTTGAATGCTGCTCAGGCGTTGAGTGTTAATCCCAAAACTTTTGTTATAGCTGTTGTTATTGGATCATCGGCTGCTTTTATGATGCCCATAGGCCATCCTATGACTCTACTGGTTCAAAAACCTGGCCGATACCGCGCTGTCGACTATTTGAAATACGGAGCCGGGTTGAGTTTGCTGGGGTTTTTTGTGATAATGATTGCTGCGCCTTTGTTCTGGCCATTTTGAAATAACAAAGTGAGAGCATCTCTTTAATTCATAAGCATTAGATTTTTATTGCCTATTTTATAGCTAATGAAGGTAATGTTGCGGCAGTGTCGAAAAGGAAGTAACTACGTGATTTAGCATTAGGTTTTTATTTTACTATAATTAATGGGTTATTGTACTGAGTGGTTTAGAAGGGAAAGTGAGGCAAGATGAGGAGAAATTGCTCGGTTATATTGTTATCTGGTTTGCTGATGGCGGTTCTTTTAATCTTTGTTGGCGGTTGTACTCCTGATCCTGAACCAATAGATGATCCAGAAGATGACTTTGTAGAGGAGATTGAAATTGAAGAACCGGATATTATCGAAGATGAGCCTGAAAAGGAAGAACCGGAACCCGTGATAAACTATTTTTGGCCTCTGATTAGCCACAGCCAGCTTGTTCTCTCCAGCACAGAAATAATTGACGGTCCTAATTTACTTGAATCCGATACCGGTTTTGTGGGCGAGTTTACCCGGGACAGTGAATATGCTGGCAGAATAATATGGCTGGTAGATAAAACAGAAGTTTTTGAAATTGAATGGATTTTATTAACATTTGATGTTGAATACTATGCCCGGCATGAGTTGCAGTTTACGTTAAACTATATGTTTGAGATAGAAGATCTTAAGCCTGAACCTGATCATGAAAGTCTTCAGGTGTTTGATGTAAGCCAGGTTGAAGAACAGGAAGGCTTCCGGATTAAAATTGATCAGGTTATCCTGGGAAAAGGCCAGGAAGGCAACTTTACTGCAGATCCCATTGACTTTGTAGCCCTCGATTTTAACATTACGGTAGTGGATAAACCTGAATAAGGAGTGGATGCAATTGAATGCGATTCAAGAAAAGGCTGTAAACACTATTCGATTTCTTGCGGTTGATGCAATTGAAAAAGCCGGCTCAGGACACCCAGGTTTACCAATGGGTGGGGCAACGCTGGGCTATACTTTATGGACTCAATTCCTTAAACACTGCCCTGGTGCCCCTGATTGGGCTGATCGAGATCGCTTTGTTCTTTCTGCTGGACATGGATCGATGCTCCTGTATGCCCTGCTAAACCTGTTTGGTTACGATCTGCCTTTAGAAGAAATTAAAAATTTTCGGCAGTGGGGCAGCATGACTCCTGGCCATCCGGAATTTAGCCATACTCCAGGAGTTGAAACCACGACCGGGCCCCTGGGTCAGGGGTTCGCTAACGCTGTTGGCATGGCTATTGCAGAAAGACGCCTGGCTGCTGAATTTAACCGGCAAGGCTATCCATTGATCGATCATTACACCTATATTTATGCTGGTGACGGCTGTATGATGGAAGGAATTTCTTCCGAGGCGGCTTCGTTGGCCGGTCATTTGAAACTGGGCAAGCTGATCTGCCTTTATGATGATAATAAGATAACCATAGACGGCAGCACCGACTTAACTTTTACTGAGGATGTGGGAAAACGCTTTGAAGCATATGGCTGGCAGGTACTAAAGATTAAAGAAGGAAATCGCGTGGAAATGATTGCAGAAGCCATTTCTGAAGCCAGGCAAGAAATTAATCGGCCCAGCCTGGTTATGGTTCGAACTGAGATTGGTTATGGCTCGCCAGGCAAACAGGGAACTGCCGGTGCCCATGGCGCTCCCCTGGGCAGTGAAGAAGCCATTGAAACCAGAAAAAAACTTAACTGGCCCCTTGAACCTGAATTCTATATTCCCCGGGAAGTTTATGGCCATTTTAACGGACTAAAGCAAACCCTTGAAGCAAGGAAAAAAGAATGGGAAACCTTATTTGAAGATTACCGCCGTGAGTATCCTGATTTAGCTGAAAGATGGAATGATTGGTTTTCGGATAAACTCCCTGATAACTTAAAGGAAGACCAACGGTTATGGAATTTTGAAGATAAGCCGTTGGCTACCCGGGCGGCTTCAGGGCAGGCTATGCAGGTTTTAGCGGAGTATTTGCCCAACATGATTGGTGGTTCGGCTGATCTCAACTCCTCTACGAAGACCGCCTTGAAAGCGTATGGTGAATTTCAGGCGGACAACCCATCTGGTAACAATATTCATTTTGGCGTTCGTGAGCATGCTATGGCTGCCATATTATCGGGTCTATATTTACACGGCGGCCTGCGCCCCTTTGGCTCAACTTTTCTGGTTTTTTTCGATTATATGAAACCTTCGGTTCGATTGGCAGCTATGATGGGACTGCCGGTAGTTTATGTCTATACACATGACAGTATTGCTGTAGGAGAAGATGGCCCCACACATCAGCCGGTGGAGCAATTATCTAATCTGCGCTCCATTCCTAATATGCATGTCCTCAGGCCGGCTGACGGCAGGGAAACGGCGGCGGCCTGGTTGCATGCTCTTCAACGCCGCTGCGGTCCTACAGCCCTGATTCTTTCCAGGCAAAAGCTGCCCCAGCTTAAAGGAACCGGAGAAAAAGCCCTTAAGGGAGCCTATGTAATTCACCATGAACAAAGCGAAAATCCTGAACTGATTGTAATTGCGAGCGGATCAGAGCTCCAGTTGGCCCTCAATGCTGCATTAGAACTTGAAAAAAGAGGTCATGGCGTGCGAGTGGTCAGTATGATTAGCCGGGAAATTTTCCTGGCTCAGGATGATGATTATAAGGAAGAAGTTCTTCCCTCCAGTGTTGATCGCAGGTTGATTGTGGAAGCTGCTCTGTCTATGGGTTGGGAAAGCTTTACCTGTTCAAAGGGAGAGACCATCGGACTTGATTATTTCGGAGCCTCCGCTCCCGGTCCGGTAGTAATGGAGAGAAAAGGCTTTTCAGTAGAAAATATAATCAAAAGGGCTGAAGCTCTATTTAGTTAGAGATAGAGCAGGAAAGTCCAATTTGAAAGAGCAATGTTTCAGGGAGGAAAAGCAGTTGAGAAAGAAAAGAAGAAAAAACAAAGCAGTCTTTGCTTTGATGGTAATAGCTTTGCTCTTTATGGGAGCGTTCTTTTTATGGTTAGATCTGCCGGAGCAAGTGCGCTCTTATTTTGATCTATCAGCAATAGAAGAAGAATATGATACAGAAGTCTTCCCTGAAGAACCTTTTGAAGATGCAGCCAAAGAAGCTCAAGAAGTAAATGATCCCTTTGCAGAAACAGAAAAAAAAGAAACCCCGGAGAAAGATCTGGATGAGCCGAAAGAAATGGATGAACAGGAAAATTTGGAAGATCAACCTTTAGAACCATCTGAAAATGAAATGGCTGGTTCTTATAATGATTTTAAAGTCATTGCAGACGGGGATTATTACCTGGCCCTGGTTACAAAAGAAACAACTCTAAAAAGCAATTATAAGCCAACCGGCCTGGAAGCGCTCCCTTCTTACATGAACCCATCTTATCCGATGTGGTTGCGATGGGAAGCGTTAGAGCATTTGGAAAAACTTTGGGCTGCTGCAAAAGAAGATGGGATTTTGTTTAGCATCAGATCCGCTTACCGCAGTTATGAAACCCAGGAGCAAATTTTTAAAGATTTTGTCAGCCAATACGGCGAAGAAGAAGCCAATAGATTTAGCGCCCGTCCTGGCCAATCTGAGCATCAGCTTGGCACCACTGTTGACTTTGGAGGCACGGAGGTAGATTTCAAAACTCAGTTTGGCCAAACCCCCCTGGGAAGATGGCTGGCTCAAAATGCCCACCACTATGGTTTTGCCAAGAGTTACCCGCAGGGAAAAGAACACATCACAGGCTATATTTATGAGCCCTGGCATTTCCGCTATATCGGTGTTAGCCAAGCCAGGCAGTGGAAGCAGTCCGGTTTGACTCTTAATCAATACCTGGAACAACAACCCCAGGAATTTGAATGATGCAGGTTATCTTTTACGAAGGTCGGCACTAAAAATGAACAACATCAGGCCATTAGCTGTTTTAATCGGCCTGGGCCTGGCTGCTTTCTGGTTGTTCAAGATGAAGGTGGCTTCAATTAAAGCGCATAAAAGGGAAGAGTTTTGGTATCCTCTTAACTTCAGGCTTATTAAATAATTACAGGTTAATACCCGAGAACATGCTTGCAATCTGCTAAATAATATCTTATGATGGAGTAAGAAAACGCTAACAGGTAATTTGATGAGAAACTGGCTGAATATGCGTGAAATACTATACTTTTTTGGAGGGTTTTTTAATGTCTAACGGTAAGCAATTAACACAAGATGAAAAAACATTTGGCCTGCTTGCCCATCTAGCAGCGCTCGCCCAGTTTATAGTGCCTACTTTTGGCAATGTTATCGGGCCCCTTGTAATCTGGTTAATAAAGAAAGATCAGTCAAGTTGGGTCAACAAACAGGGTAAAGAGGCCCTCAATTTCCAAATTAGTATAGCTATCTATACCCTTATATCGATTATATTGATTCCAATCATCATCGGCATTATTCTTCTAATTGCCGTGGGTATTTTCTGGTTGATCATGGTCATTTTGGCCACTATCAGGGTTAGTGAGGGCGAAAGTTTTAGGTATCCACTTAGCATCCGTTTTATAAAATAATAACTTCGATCACTAAACTACTATTATTAGTTTACAATCCACAAAAGGATAGGGTAAAGCTATTACCCATCCTTTTTTTCGGTAACTGGGAATTTCCAGTGTAAAAGAAGTCTTTTAGGAAGGATCACCTTCGCCACTTAGAGTGTCTTTAACCGAACAAAAGGGAATCCTGTACTTAAAAATCAAGGGCCTTGCTGATAGCTTGCAGTTAAAAGAGCTGAACCGTCTCCATGGCGCCGCTTATCATTCAACAAGGACAATGGGCTGAGTGGTTAAGGTTTTCATTATCATTAACAGCCGGCAGTTTAGTAATATTAGCTTCTTTCTACTGGTCGGCGCACTGTTTAATATTACCAAAATTTAACTTCGCTCAGGGCAAGAAAATAACCCAGTACAAAAGCAATTATGCATAAAAACAAAAGGATTCCCCAGGATCTGCCCCGGGCCTTTTTTCCCCTTTTCGTTCTGCGGGCCAAATAACATCCTCCTTTTACCGCTCCGTTTTATTCTTTTGCGGCAGCAGTATTCTGATTATAACATTAGATGTTATTAAGGAACAAAAGTTTATAAACAGGTAGCTTTTGCTCCTTATATCAATTATCTATTTCTTCAAAATTAAGAATGCCTGGGGCATTTACAGTACTTGGCCTTAAATATTTCTTTAGCAAAAACAAAATCATGGTTGTGTTTGGGTTGGCTATAGCATCTTGCTTTAATTATATCTTTCCGGTAAGCGCACTTCATAGATGCCTTTAAGGTTTTTGTAAAGGTGTTATAATGTTTTATATGTAATAATTCAGTTTATCTCAATCCAGATGGCGAATTATAAGTTTTTTAAAAGAGGTGCCTGATATTTGCGTCGCAGTGACAGTAAGTGGTTTTTGACCAGGGTTAAACGAACAATATATGATTTTAAGATGATTGATCAAGATGATAGAGTGGCGATTGGTTTGTCTGGAGGCAAAGATAGCGCTGCGATGCTTTATATTCTTGATCTTTTCCGCAGGCATGCTCCTTTTGATTTTGATTTAAAAGCTATTTATATTCACCTGGGCTGGGATGTGAACCTAAAGCCATTACGCGAGCTGGCTCTCAATATGAAAATCGATCTTCATGTTGAGGAAACAGTTATAGCAAAGATTGTCTTCGATACAAGGAAAGAAAAAAATCCTTGCGCATTATGTGCTAACTTGAGGCATGGTGCTTTGCACAAAGCCGCTGTTAAACTGGGTTGTAATAAGGTTGCTCTTGGTCATCACCTGGATGATGCTATTCAGACCTTTATGTTAAACCTGATTTATACCGGTAGGATGGATACTTTTAAACCGGTCACTTATCTTGACCGTTCCGGTATTTACCAGATCCGCCCTCTTATCCAGCTTCCTGAACGCACTCTTACCGCTTTGGCCGGACGGGAAGGGCTGCCTATTGTTAAAAATCCCTGTCCGGTCAGCGGAAAAACGAAACGTAAAGAAATGGAAGAACTTGTAAATGAAATGGTTGAGCGCTATCCCGATCTTAGAGAAAAATGGCGTGCTGCCTTGAAGAGCAGCCCCTATTGGAACCGGTAATTCTGGGACTCGGGGACAGGCCTCGCTGGCTGCTATCATTGCGCTAAATGCGGGCGCTCCAACCGCAGCCCTATCTATGTTTGCAAGCATGAAACTGTACTCAACCAGGCCCAGCTTAATGAATTGCCTGGTAAATACTAAGCCACGGGGACAGTTCTATCGTCTTCCCTTCGGCCTACGCTTGCGCTTCTGAATTTGTTGGATTGAGGTTCTTTCGCTTGTAATAAATACTGTAAACAAAAGTACAGGGATCCTGGCATTGCTGTTATGTTAAGTGCTGCTTTGTTGTATACTTAATAAAACATAAAGCCCGGTCACCCGGACTGGAATTGCAGCCAGCCGGGGAGTGCGGTCTTTTTACAAAATTGCTACCCTGAAAACAAGATTTACCATTATCACCCATCTGATGGTGAGGCTAACGGCCTCATGGGGGTCTACCCTGATAATATTTCTTTCGATTTGCATTTACAATCATCAGATGATGAAGCTTAAGGATTAAAAGTGTCATATTATTTAAACCCACATGTTATAATCTATGAAAAGTATTCAGGAAAGGGGTTTTCAGCAATCAACCGCAAATCAGTGCAGGAACTTTTAGAATCTGTTCGTCAAGGCAGGATTAGTGTGGAAGAAGCATCTGAAAGATTAAAGGTCTTGCCCTACGAAGACATTGGCTTTGCGCGGGTGGACCACCAGCGCTACCTGCGCCGCGGCTTTCCCGAAGTAATTTACTGTCCCGGTAAAACTCCAGCCCAGGTTGCGGCTATATTCAGCCGTTTGACCGCCTCCGGCGGTACTGTCTTGGCCACTCGCGCGGGGGAAGAAGTTTTTAAAACAGTTAAAGTTGAACATCCTGATGTAGAATATCACCGGGAAGCAAAAGCTTTATTTCTACGTGGTGAAAAGGAGCCTAAGCCTTATGGGTCAGTGGTGGTTGCTTCTGCGGGAACAGCAGATATTCCCGTTGCAGAAGAAGCGGCATTGACAGCTGAATTAATTGGCAGTCGAGTTGAAAGGCTCTATGATGTTGGGGTTGCCGGTATTCACCGCCTTTTTGATAATTGGGATAAAATCAGCAAGGCCCGGGTTATTGTAGTTGTTGCCGGTATGGAAGGAGCCCTGGCCAGTGTCATCGGTGGGCTGGCGGCTTGTCCTGTAATAGCCGTGCCAACCAGCGTTGGATATGGCGCCAATCTGGGAGGTATTGCTCCTCTGCTGACCATGCTTAACAGCTGTGCTTCCGGAGTAGCAGTAGTTAATATTGATAACGGTTATGGGGCCGGTTATATGGCCGCCCTTATTAACAAAACCGGAGAAGAAAAGAATGAAGGAGAAAAAAATTGATGCATAAGAATCTATCCGAAAAATCCAGTTCCCAGATAACCGGCCTAAAAACACTTTATTTTGATTGCTATAATGGAATTAGCGGCGATATGGCCCTGGGCGCCCTGCTGGACGGCGGTGTTGATCTAAAAAACCTCCAGGAAATGCTGTCCGGATTGAACTTGAAGGGATGGAGCCTCAAAGCGGAGGTAATAAACCGCGGTGGGATTGCCGGGACGAGGGCCCTGGTCGAACTGCAGCAAAGCGATGTGTGTAAAAGGCATTTAGAAGATATTTTAGCTATCCTGGATCGATCCGATCTGCCCCGGCAGGTAAAACTGCAAAGTCAATCTGTATTTGAATGTCTGGCCGAAGCCGAAGCAGCCGTCCATGGGATAAGAGTGGATGAAGTACATTTCCACGAAGTGGGAGCCCTTGATTCCATTATCGATATTGTGGGTACCTGTTCGGCTCTTTATCTACTAGCAGCTGACCAGGTTGTATGCTCTCCGCTGCCGGCAAGCCGAGGAGAAATTAAGTGTGCCCATGGCATCTTGCCACTGCCAGCTCCGGCCACCCTGGAATTGCTGGCGCGGCGCCAGGTGCCATTGGAAAGTCGTGATACAGGTTATGAACTGGTTACTCCTACCGGAGCAGCTCTGGTAACAGCGCTAGCTGAATCATTCGGCTCTATACCCGATTTTAACCTTTCAGCAATTGGCTATGGTGCGGGCAGTATAGATCCTGGTTATGCTAACTATCTGCGTGTTTTAATTGGTCATACCGAACCTGTTCACAATGTCAGTAAAGAAAAGATGGCTGTTATCGAAACCAATATAGATGACCTCAATCCTGAAATCTACGGTTATTTAATGGAAAAGCTTTTCAAAGCCGGTGCGTTTGATGTTTACTATACCCCAATCCAGATGAAAAAAAATCGCCCAGGTGTTCATTTGACTATCCTCTCTCCTCCTGAAAAAGTTAAAATCCTTCAAGATATAGTTTTTTTAGAAACAACAACTTTTGGCTGTCGGTTAACTATGGCTCATAAAGTAAAGCGGGTCAGGGAATATGAAACAGTTCACACCGCATGGGGTAAGATTGTGATTAAATATATTCCGAATTCAGGTGGCGGGCTGCCCGTTCATTACTCTCCTGAGTACGAGGACTGCCGGGCTGTAGCTGCAGAGTCAGGACTTCCCTTGAAAGAAGTATACCGGATAGTTGATCATCTTTTCAGAAATATGTTTTCCCCAACCTCTTAACTTAAAAATCCAGGCCAGCAGCAGCCCCTGCAACACTTTAATTGTTAAAAGACTAGCAAATAAGGATCGGAGCAGGTTTATTATGTGTGAATATTGTTGACATATATAATATTTTGTAATATAAATGAATGAAAGGAGGAGTTTGAAATGGAAGAAAATTCGTTATTGGAACCAATAAGGAAAGTGAAAGCTGCGTTCCTTCAAAGCGACAATCTTGAAAATGTTCTCGAGAAAGGTACGAAAGTTATTGCAGAGATAACTGATACCGCTGTTTTTGTATTGGAGCATAACGGGAAGCTTCTGGCTAGCTATGAAGGAGACATCAAGTTGGATGCTCATATGCTGCATTTGGCTGAGGAGCAAACTGTAGCCGGGGATCGCGGGTTGGAGGAAATGTTAAACACAGATCAATCTCTTTTTAATATTCCTTATCCTGCAGGTGCTCAGGAGCTGAACGGTGAGCAAACTGCAGTAGCAGAAAAAACTATTCTTTATACTGTAATTCCAATCAAGCTCAGTACTAATCCCCTTGGTGCATTACTTGTCTATCACCCAGACAAGCAGCTTGATGATAAAGCTTTAGTGATGGCTGAAATTACTTCTGCTTTGGTGGGTTTAATATTGCTGCAGGATAGCGCCGGTCAGGAAGAAGAAGATATTAGAAACAAAGAACTGGCAGCAGGAGCTTTTGACAGCCTGTCCTATTCTGAAGTAGAAGCAATAAGAGAGATACTCAAAAGTATTGATAGCGATAACAATGAAAGCATAGTTGTAGCCAGCAAAATTGCTGATAGCCTTGGTATAACGCGATCAGTTATTGTTAATGCTCTGCGCAAATTTGAAAGTGCCGGCATCATTGAGTCCAGATCCCTGGGCATGAAAGGAACACTGATTCGAGTAAAAAATGTGCATGCTTTAGAACTTGTAGCTGACCGCTCTCAAAGTATGGATACATTACGTTAAGCATGTTTTCTGACCTTTCATAGAATAAATATAGTCTTGAATAACAACACCGGCAGGTATAAATATTAAAACTCCTCGTGATTACTAAATGATTATTGAATGGGGCTTATCTGTTGCTCGTTGTTAATAATTCTAAAAATTGTTAATTTTATAAACCCCTAAAAAACTAATTGGTTCCGATTAGATTAAATGTTAAAGTTGATAGATCTTTAGCGGCGATTATAGTAAATCGTCGCTAAAATTATGCTTGACAGCAATCGATCCTGTTGCTAAGATGTGGTCTGTTAATTATTGAAAGCGCTGTTACTATCATATTGATGGAGGATTGAAAATGCCAGCTATACCAGTTATTTTAACCTATTTAGCGATTTTTATCGCTAAAATCGCCCATGTCAGCTTAGGTACGGTACGCATAATTTTTTTAACCAGGGGTAACAGCGTTCAGGCTGCAATTATTGGTTTTTTTGAAGTAATTATATACTTAATTGCCCTCAGCATGGTTCTGACCAGTCTGGATCAATGGACTAATATATTGGTTTACGGTTTAGGTTTTGCGGCAGGAAACCTTGTTGGCAGCAGGATTGAAGAAAAGATAGCCGTGGGCTATGTCCATGTTCACATTGTAACGCTGCAGAATTGTGGCATCCTGGAACAGTCCTTGCGTGATCAGGGCTACGGGGTTACCACAATGCCCTGTTACGGAAGAGAAGGTGCGCACAGCAGTATACAGGTATTATTAAAACGTAAAGAACTGCCCTCTTTTTTGAAGATAGTTGATAAATGTGATCCTAAGGCAGTAATATCTATTTTTGATACCCGAAAAATAATGGGAGGATATTTTTCTCGGATGAAAGCCAAGTAATCTATGTTACATAGCCCGCAGACGCCTGACCCTTTCTTCGCTGGGGGGGTGGGTAGAAAAAAGAACGCTTTGCCGGTTGGCCGATCTGGCCCCAAGCGCAGGATTAACAATGTAAAGGCCTTCCAGGGCTTTATTATCAAGCGGGCTGTCTTTAACCTGGTAATTCGTTATTTTTTCCAGGGCGCTGGCCAGGCCTTCAGGGTATCCGGTAAAATTGGCTGCTGTAGCGTCGGCCAAATATTCACGCTGTCTGGATATGGCAAACTTCAGCAGTTGGGCAAATATTGGTGCCAGTATGGCCACTACAAGTAGTATAACCAGCATGATTATCTGGCTCTGGCCTCCTTTGCGGCTACTTCTCCTGCCCATGCCCCCAAAGAAAATCATTCTGCGAGCAATAATGCTAGCAAAGACAATTGTTCCGGCTAATACAATAGCAACAGTAGCCAGTAACACATCATAATTGTTTATATGAGCCATTTCATGAGCGATCACTCCTTCTATCTCCTGCCGGTCCAGGCGGTCCATCAATCCCCGGGTTACAGCTATGATTGCATTATCCGGATTGCGGCCAGCAGCAAAAGCGTTTGGTACGTCTGTATCGATAAGATACACTTTTGGCATTGGCTTGCCGGCAGCGATACTTAAAGCTTCCACGGTATTGTAAAGGTAAGGTTGATCTTTTTTGCTAACTTCTCTAGCTCCGGCCATCTTTGTAATAACACTTTGTCCTCTGAAATAGCTTATCAAAAAGAGGATAATAAAAATTAAGCCAGCTAAAATAATACCGATGACAGGATCCCCAATATATATACCGATAAAATATCCAATTGCTCCAAATAGTAAGGCGTAAAGAAAAAATAGAAAAAAAGTTTTCCTTTTGTTAGATGCGATACGTCCATAAATGGGGTCCATCATTAGTTTTTATCCTCTTTCATATTTATTTCAGGCGCTCTGCGAGCCTGCTCTGACTCAATTGCAAAGTATTCACGAGCCTTAAAATTGAACAACCTGGCAATAAGATTGGTTGGAAACCTTTGGGTCATTGTATTCAAGGCCATAACTGTCCGGTTATAGCGCTGCCTGGCATAAGCAATTTTATTTTCTATGGCAGCCAGTTCTTCTTGCAGCATCATAAAGTTTTGGTTAGCTTTTAAATCGGGGTAACTTTCCGCCACGGCAAAAAGACTTTTTATTGCCCTTTCAGCGGTTTGATCGGCGCCGGCGTTTTCTTTTATATTAGTAGCGTTAAGCCACTCTGTTCTGGCCCTGGTTACCGCTTCAAGGACTTCCCGCTCATGTTCCATATAACCTTTGACTGTATTAACCAGGTTGGGGACCAGATCAAAACGTTTTTGAAGGAGGGTGTCAATATTAGAGTAAGCTTTATCAGCCATATTACGCATACTAACCAGGCGGTTATAGCTAAATATTAGGAATAAAATAATTACAGCTGCTATTATCAATATAATATGGATGATTTCCAATGTGATGCCTCCTTGAAGATCGATAACCTTTTTATGCTAGATTTGAGTTTCAAATAATCCATTATATAAAAAATCCCTTTAATTATAATTATATATCTCTAAATAGCCACCGTAAATATTTTTCATATTTCAGAGCGTTATTATAATTAAAGATGTTTATAACCTTCAAGATGCTATTACAATGATATGTTTCTCCATTATTATAACCGTTAACTTAAAAAAACGGAAGGAAATGTCTTGTTTATGGTGAATAGAAATCTTATTAAATCTAATTCTGTTGTGAGGAAATGAAGCGTAAATGCGTATTGATGGAAGAAATTTAAACGAACTCCGCCCTTTATCTATTAAACGTTCTTACCTTAAATATCCGGAAGGATCCGCTTTGATTGAGCTTGGTGATACAGCTGTTTTATGTACCGCTTCAGTTGAAGAAAGAGTGCCTGATTTCCTTAAAGGGAGCAGAAGAGGTTGGGTAACCGCTGAATACGCCATGCTGCCCCGGTCCACGGAGACCCGCATTGCAAGAGAAAGAAATGGTTTTAATGCCCGTAGTCTGGAAATACAACGCCTGATTGGACGATCTTTGCGGGCGGTTGTTAATATGGAAGCTTTGGATGGAATTACGATTCGCATTGACTGTGATGTTCTACAGGCAGACGGAGGAACCCGAACTGCAGCCATTAGCGGGGCTTATGTGGCATTAGCGGAAGCTTTTTTCTATCTCTTTCAGAAAAAGCAAATTGGCCAATTCCCTCTCAATGATTATCTTTCGGCAGTTAGTGTCGGAAAGCTTAATGGCACCAGCGTAATGGATCTTTCTTTTGTTGAAGATTCGCAAGCAGCTGTTGATATGAACCTGGTGATGACGGCAGGCGGAAAATTGGTTGAAATACAGGGTTCTTCAGAAGACAAACCTTTTAGTATAGAAGAGCTTAACAGAATGCTTGATCTGGCTGGTGAAGCTATTTCCGTTATTACAAATAAGCAGAAGGAAACCCTGGGTGTTGAAATTTCCGGCTTAATTAATGCTCCCAGCTAATTGAATCAGGCCAGAATTTGCCGGTTTATGATTTAATTATCGAATCAGGGTTTAAAGATTTATTTTAAACAAAGGTAATCACAACCTAAAGCTTTCTTCAGGTAAGAATAATAAAGTGCAATTTAGATATCATTAAATTAAGGGGAGCCTTGCTTGAAAAAATTGGTGCTTGCAACTAACAATCAGCATAAAGCTTCAGAAATTGGGGAGTTTCTCAGCAGTAGTAAACTGCGAATATTATCTCTCCAAGATTTCCCTGAACTGAGAATGCCGGAAGAAGACTGCTCCACTTTTACCGGTAATGCTATAAAAAAGGCAGAAACTGTAAGCGCCTATACTGGTTTGCCTGCTATGGCAGATGATTCAGGCCTGGAAGTAGATTTTCTCGGAGGAAGGCCTGGAGTCCGTTCGGCAAGATATGCGGGTGAAGGCAGCAGCGATAAAGAAAACAATGAGCTTTTGCTTAAAGAGCTAAAGGGTATCCCGCCGGAAAAAAGAGGAGCAAGGTTTAAGTGTGTAATAGCCATTGTTATACCCGGCACTGCAGCAAAAACTGTTGAAGGGCAGTGCCGAGGACGAATAGCTGAAGCACCTAAAGGCGATGGTGGTTTTGGTTATGATCCTCTTTTTATCTATAAACCGTCAGGCCTTACATTTGCTCAAATCACCACTATAGAAAAAAGCAAAGTCAGTCACCGGGGGATAGCACTTAGAAAGGCCTGTAATCTTTTGAGCAAGATCTTATGATTGAATATGGACGTAGGTCTCCTTCATACGCCTGTAATAGCGCTTGATTTCCTTAAAGAGATGGAACAATGAAGCCTGGCTGATAAATTCTTCGCTGGTTCCAGGTGGTTTATTATCGGAAAAACTATCTTCCAGCTTTTCCAGAAGTCTTTCAACAGCCTCTAAATGACAGTTTTTACCTGTAAGAGCCCGGTGCTGCTGTTTTTGAACAATCCGAAACAGTTGAACTATAGGCCCGGCTTGAGGAACTCGAACCGGGATCCGGCGGGCCAGGTTGTGCATTTCTTCCAGGCGGCTTAACTGGGATTTGAAGATCAGAAATATTTTATAATAACGCTCGGAATCAGTTTCACGGTTTATGATAAAGCGCTGCTCTCCTTGAAGCAGCTTTGATGTTTCCAGGCCTTCTCCTATAGTTTTGCTTAACCTGGCGGCTTCCTCCTTCAGTAGTTCATCATTGCATCCCGGTTCAAGCATTTCTAGCATAATAAAATCAATGATTTTCCTTAACCCTTCTTCTGCTTCTAAAAGTTTTTGTACTACCTCTTTTTTATGGTTAGGTGTAAATAGAAAATTAAAAAATAATCCGCTTAAAGCGCCGATAAGAGCAGTGAAAATTTGTTGTATTGAAAAAAGCAATGGTGCAGAATCATAATTACTACTAAACAATACTGTAATGGCTGTTATTGCGGTAAGGACTATGTGTTCTTGCCATTGGAGATTTATACAAATATAGATAGCTGCTATGGTAGCCAGTCCGTATCCAAGAGGTGATAGCCCGAAGATAAAGCTAAAAGCAGTACCCACTATGCCACCAATTAAAACGCTGCCCAGTTTAGCTAAACTCTGTAAGATAGAGTGATAAAATGTTTTTTGGACAGTCAACAAAGCTACAATAGCAGCCAGATTAATGCGATCAAAATCCAGCTGCTGGGTTATAAAAATGGCAAGGGTAACTGCCAGGGCGGTTTTTAAAGCCCTGCCTCCTACAGGAAAATTTCTTATGTTAATATTTATCATTTTGACCCTCACTGTTAATTATTATAACTTATTTTAATCTAACCATTGTCCCTATTATACATATATATGGCCTGTTTGAAATGGTGAACTGTTTTTTTATAAAAAAGCAGCCTGCAACCTGAAATAACGTCTTATTCAGTGGTATATTATGGTAATGTGACAGATAAGCAAAGCGGGCTAAGCCCACCGCGACGAGGGTAGAAAGGCCACTGTATGAAGATTATCTTGTTTTTATTTAAACAGTCTGCTATAATCTTACCATATCGGGGCGTAGCGCAGTTTGGCAGCGCACTTGGTTTGGGACCAAGGGGTCGTCGGTTCAAATCCGACCGCCCCGACCATTGATTTTAGCCTCTGAAGTTTTAAAGATCCTAAAATATATTTAAAATCCCATAGGAAAACTCAAATACAGGGCCGGTGGATTGGCTTTGCTTAAAATAATATACTAAATTTACTATAGCTTTCTGCTTAATAGACATACCGGTAAAGCAAATTAAGAATGTACTGCTTGATAGAAATAGCAAAGAGAAGCTGATTGCTAAGCGAGCAGAGTTTTCTTTTCAGGCAATTTAATAAACAGCCCGGTAGTGGTTGCTAAGATAAAGGGGAGTTTTAAATGACCTATGAACTAATAAATACTGCTATCAAAAAATATCTTGAAGCTAATTCATTGAATAAAGTTGAAGAATTGGGGTTAGATAGAATATTTGACCCCCCGCTTTTGGGTGTGGCAGCAGTTGGAGATGAACTCTTCAGTCAATTAAAGAATCCTGAAATAGTCGGTGAAAACCATCTTTTGCCGCAGGAATGGTTGCTTGGTGCAAAATCAGTGCTTTCGTATTTCCTTCCTTTTTCAGATAAAGTTTGCCAGGCTAATCGTAAAAAGGGATTGCCTGCAAAAGAATGGCTTTATGGGAGGGTGAAGGGGCAGCAGTTTAACGAAGCTCTTTCAAAGCGGATCGCTGATCTGTGTGAAGAGTATAACGGAACCGCTGTTGTTCCAGCTATAGATTCCCGGTTTTGCCTGAGTGATGAGCTGAACAGTAACTGGTCAGAAAGGCATGTCGCTTACATAGCAGGCCTGGGAACTTTTTCATTAAGCAAGTCTTTAATAACTGAAAAAGGTGCCGCCGGTAGGTTCGGCAGTGTTATAACGACTCTTGAGATAGAACCAACCAGTCGTTGCTATCAAAGTCCATATGAATACTGCAGTTTTTGCGGGGAATGTTTAGAACGTTGCCCCTCTAAGGCTATAAAGGATGAAAGAGAGCAAAAAATAGCCGGTATGGAAAGAAAGGTATGCCAAAATTATATGAACACCAAGATTCGGCCCCGCTTTAAACCTTTCTATGGCTGTGGAAAATGTCAAACGGCAGTCCAATGTGAGCAAACAAAGCCACTTTAGTATTTAATAATTGTCACTATGGCGGCAAATAAGAAAGGCTTTAACGTTAATGAATTATTATCAATATTAAAGGTATTTCCATTTTACTTGGCGAATTTATCAAAGATTGCCTTTTCAATACGCCTTTAAGCTTAAGTTTATTTGCCTTTTGACGATATATTATTAAAGAAAGGAATGGGCAACCTTTGTATTCTTCAGTTACAGAGATGCAAAGACAAATACATTTAGGCCCTCTATCTTTTAAACCCGGGCTTCTACTGTTCCTTTTCCTTTTCATTGTGTTATGTTTATTTTCGACATCCTGTGCTAATGAAGATGTTGAATTAGAACAGTCGTATGATGAACCGCTGGAAACAGTCAGGGTTGTATATGTAGACTGGGTTTCTGAAATTGCCAGCGCTCATATTGTAAAAGCTGTCATTGAAGATAGACTTGGCTATAATTGTGAGTTGCTCTCGGTTACAGCAATTTCTATGTGGGAATCTGTGGCTGCCGGAGATCAAGATGCTATGGTAGGGGCCTGGTTGCCAACTTTACAAGAGCATTATTACGAAAACGTTAAAGATGACGTGATTAATCTCGGCCCTAACCTGGAAGGGGTTGAAATGGGCCTGGTAGTTCCCGCTCATGTTGAAATAGGTTCCATAGAAGAGTTAAATGAACATTTTGAGGCATTTGAAGGCAAAATTATCGGCATTGATCCTGAAGCAGGGCTTATGGAAAATACTGTGCAGGCTATTGATCGCTATGATTTAGAATACGAGCTTGTTTCTGGAAGTGATCTTACTATGACTTCTGCTCTTGATATTGCCTTTGATGAAGAAAGATGGATTGTGGTAACCGGCTGGAGTCCCCACTGGAAATTTGCTCGTTGGGATTTAAAATACCTGGAAGATCCAAAATCTGTATATGGTGATTCTGAGTATATTGGAACAATTGTTCGAAAAGGCCTGGAGCATGATATGCCTGATGTTTATAAATTTTTTGAAAACTTTTATTGGACTCCTGGCGATATGGAGCAGGTAATGCTTTGGTTCAGCGAAGAAGGGATGAGCGCTGAAGAGGCAGCAAAGCGCTGGGTTGATGAGCATCCAGAAGTTGTAGATGAATGGTTTGTCCAGTAAGGATAAGTAATTAGATTAAGAGGTACGTAATGGTTAATCATTCACGCAGCAGGGTTGTTAACTTAACAGAAGGGACTTTTTTTAACGCCTGGTTTATTGTTTCCATTGTTATAACTCTCTTTTTAATTGCTATCTTGGCCTGGTACCTCGTCTATTCAAATGAGATGATTGAATCTTTTGAAAGGCAAGAGCTTGCTACTCAACAGGTTTCAGGAGAACTGCATCGTTATACTGATAATCTTGAAATGTCCGCAAAAATGGCAGCTGCTACTGGTGATTTGCATTGGGAGATTGCCTATAATGGTCACCGTGAAGAACTGGATAATGTATTTGGCCGTATCCCTGAGCTTATTGCTACCGATGAAGCCCAGGAGCAACTTGATAAAATAATCACTTATCGCCAAGAAATAGATGCCATTGAAGAAGAAGCCCTGGAGCTGGTTGCCCGGGGACAGAAAAATGAGGCTTCCGATCTGCTGGCCGGTTGGGTTTATACAGGCAATCAGCTTGAAGTTGTTGTTGCTACAGAAAACCTGGCTTCTATCATGAGAAACCATATTAATACCAGAATTGCTTATGAACAGCAGCTGACAAGAGCGCTTTCATGGGTTTTGTCCGGATGCCTGTTTATTTTATCTATTTCATGGTGGGTGACCATCAAAATATGGCGTTCCAGTGTGAAGAAAAAACAGGAAAAAGACTGCGAGGTTGAATATCTAAGTTACCACGATTCTTTAACAGGACTTTTCAACCGGGCTTATCTTGAGGAGGAAATGGAAAGGTTGAACTCTGAAGAGTACCTTCCTGTCAGTATTATTATGCTGGATTTTAATAACCTTAAGCTGGTAAATGACACTTATGGTCATGGAGCCGGCGATGAAGTTTTAAAAATGGGTGCGGAGCTCTTGAAGGAGAACTGCCGTAATGATGATGTGCTTGCCCGGTGGGGCGGAGACGAATTTGTTATTCTTTTACCTCGCACAGATCAAAAAAACACTCAGATCATAAAAGATCGTGTTATTAGTGAATGCCGTAAAACCTATACCAGCAATATGCCTGTATCTATGGCTCTTGGTTCAGCAACAAAACTAAGTGCAGGCCGCGATATCTTTAAGTATTTAAACGAAGCAGAAGATAAAATGTATGATCATAAACATAGTGAAGGGCGCAGTGCTCGAAGTGCTGCATTGAAAAGATTGCTGGAAAACCTGGAAAAGAGAACTTTTGAAAGAGGGGATCATTTTCGAGGTATAGAAGCAGTAAGTAATATTATTGCTGAAAAAATGAAACTACATAACTCTGATCGAGAGCGCTTAAGGCTTCTTGCCAGGGTTCACGATATCGGGATGATTGATGTCCCGGAATTAATACTTAATAAGCCTGATCCTCTCACTGAAGAGGAATGGCTAATAATAAAGAAACATCCTGAAACGGGATACCGGATTGCCCGATCTTCTAAAGAAATGGCCCAGATTGCTGAAGGAATCCTCAGTCATCATGAAAAATGGGATGGGACGGGATACCCGGAAGGCCTTAAAGGCACTGAAATATCAATTATAGCCAGAATACTCGCTGTTGCAGATGCTTTTGAAATTATGTACAGCGGCAGGCCTTATAAAAAGGCTATGGCTATGGAAGAAATCAGCGAGGAGTTTAAGAAATGTTCAGGCAGCCAATTTGATCCTAATATTGTGGAAATCCTTATTAAAATTATTGAAGATAATAATATTGCTATTTCCAGTGCCCTTGCAAATCAATAGAAAATCAGAGGGCTATTAGCTATAACTGAGGCATGTAATTAAGTCTAAATTGAGCAGATCTAATTTATAGAGCGCTTCCGTTAGATGAATACTACAATATATTAACACTACAAAGTTAGGTATAATATGGATCCAAACAACAGGGCTTTACATTTATATTAATGGGCCGGCGTATAGCGCTGGCCAAGCTATGTAGAGGGCTTTTTTTAAAATGCTAAAGCGGATTAATGATTTTAAATGATATAATGATTTTAGCAATATTTTAAGGGGGGCTGATGTTGTACGCTGTCGAAACAGAACAGCTGACCAGGTACTATGGGCAAAACAAAGCTATAATTGACCTCAGCATGTCCATCCTGGACGGAGAGATTTTTGGATTCATTGGACCTAACGGGGCCGGTAAAACAACTACGATTCGCCTGCTCTTAGGGCTTATTAAGCCAAATTCCGGGGTGGCTAAAATTTTTGGTAAAGAATTGCCGCCCGCAGGAGGAAAGCTTTACCGGCGAGTAGGCTATCTCCCCGCAGAGGTTAACTGTTATCCGGAAATGACAGGACGTGATTTTTTAGAATATGCGGCCGGGTTTTACAATATGAACGGTTTTCAGTGGGTAGAAGAACTGGTGGATAGGTTGAGCTTTGATCCTGATAAAAAATTTCACTCTTATTCACATGGTAATAGAAAAAAACTGGGTATTATTCAGGCTCTAATGCATAAACCGCTGTTGTTGATACTTGATGAACCGGGCAGCGGTCTCGAACCTTTGATCAGGCAGGAATTATTCAAGATCCTGGAGGAAATTAACCAGAGGGGGACAACAATCTTCTTTTCCACTCATTCTTTAGAAGAAGTGGAGCAGATTTGTCACAGGGCAGCTTTGGTCAAGCAGGGAAGTATGATTCATATCGGGCCTGTGGATGAGCTTCCCGGGCGGGGAATCCGCATTGTGACCCTTAAAGCTGCCGGCCCTCAGCCATCCAATGTAGCAATGGATCGGCTTGGTGAAGCTGAAGAAATTCCCTCCAGGCCCGGTTATTACCGAATCGTCAGCCGTCTGCCGGTAAACGAACTAATTTCCAGTTTAACCCGTATTGAACTGGAATATCTTCGTATTACCGATCCCAGTCTGGAAGAATTGTTTTTTGATCTTAATAATCATTCTGTCAGTGGAGGGGCTACATACCATGTTTAATGGAAACATTGCCCTAACAGAAATAAGCTTGAACCGTCGTGGATTACTGGTCTGGGCTTTGATTCTTGCTATTGTTATTTTGATCAACCTGGGATCATTTAACTTCTTTAAAGATGTGGGATTGGTTGAAATGATTGAGGAATATCCGCAGGCTTTTACAACCGGCCTGGGGATCACCCCTGAAAAGTTTACAAATGTTAATCTTTATCATGGCGGACTGGTAATGCTCTATGTTCTGCTATTAGCCAGTATTAATTCAATGATGCTGGCCGGGGAAATGATAATCCGCGATATGGAAATAGGGGTTGTGGAGTTTCTTTATACCCGCCCCATAACCAGGTCTGCTATTGTCATTTCTAAGGCATTTGCTTTTTTGATTTTGATGACCCTGCTCTGGATTATTATTTATTTAGTCAGCACTATCATTGGTGCTTTTGGGGTAGCTCCTGCTTTATTTGATATTTATGCTCAGTTTACTGTACATTTTATGGGTTACTTGGCGTGTTTGGCAGCAGGCGGAATAGCTTTTGCCCTGGCCCCTCTTTTTGATAGGACTCAAGTTTCAACATTTTTGGCGATAGGGTTAGGGCTGGGTTTTTTTCTATTGAACAGCCTTTCAGCGATGCATGAACTGTTGAGTTTTTTAAGCTATTTAAATATTTATTATTATGCCGATTTAGCCGGGGCAGCTATGGGAAACCCTTTTAGAGTTGGGATGGTTGTTCTTCCTGTAATTTTTATAATCGGAGTGATTATTAGTGCCGTGCTGATCAGAAATAAAGACTTTGCCTGACGAACATGTATATAAAACATTAACTGCATAGATTATACTTTGCAACAAATAAAAAACCTTGAGATTAAAATTGTCTTTTTAACCTTGTTCCAGCGGTTCATCAAAAAAGGGGTTGCATAATTAAGCTTTAACGTTTATATTAATAGTTGAAAAAAATAAAGTATTTTATGTAGCCCGGAGATCATCAAGTGTGGTTTCCGGTATCTTGTCTTAAAAGCATGCGGGTGTAGCTCAGTGGTAGAGCCCTAGCCTTCCAAGCTAGTCACGTGGGTTCGATTCCCATCACCCGCTCCACAAGCGAAGGCCATGTCAATATGACATGGCTATTTCTATCTTAAGCAAAACCCTGATATACTTTCATATTTTTAATTTTAATGAGAAATAAAGTTATATCTATGGATATTTCCACTAGATACTTCATATTTGGTTAAATTTGCCTAAATTGAGGCTTGCTTAGCACGAATATTCCTATCATAATATAATTAGCACTCAACAATAGAGAGTGCCAATTACAAAATATAACCTATGGGAGGGATAGCCATGAGAGATTTAATAAGAAGAAATTCAGGTAATGAAATGGATCGGATTCGCTCAGGTATTGATCAGGTATTTGCTGATGCTTTCTTCCGCAACTGGCCGTCTGCCGGGCAAGGTGTATTTCCCCAGGTAGATCTTTATGATACAGAGAATGACCTGGTGGCTTTGGTTAACCTGCCTGGTGTAAAAAGTGAAGATGTCGAAGTAACAACCAATAATGATACCCTGACTATATCCGGTGAAATCAAAGTGGACACAACGGAAGGTGAGGTATTATGGCAGGAACGCAGTGGAGGCAAGTTTTATCGAAGCTTTAAACTGCCCGTTCCAATTAAAGCCGGTAATGTAAATGCAAGTTTCAAAGCCGGTTTGTTGCGGATTGAAATGCCGAAAACTGATGAATTGAGAAGCCGTACTATTGAAGTACAAGATGAAAGCTAAATGAGTTTTGCTTGAAATAGGACAATTAACTTAAAACTTGGTTGCCGGGCTCAGGTGAAAGCCCGGCAGTTTTTATTAGACTGTTTCAATTAGTAAATAAACGGTAGATTTGTTATGATATAATTCATTAATAGTCTAATAAAACTTCAACTATATATAACCGCTAATTGAATAACAAGAAAAGGCTGCTATTAAGTTAAAGAGAGTTACAGAAAGGGGTATGGATTGTGGATTACTCAAAAATGTTGCCAGAAGAAAATGAAATTGATATTGAGCAAAGAGATGGCAGTAATCGTATAGTGATTACGGTAATTGGCCCGGACAGGGTTGGCATTATTGCAGCAGTATCAAATATACTGGCTGAGAATAGTGTTAATATCCTTGACATTAACCAAACCATCATGCAGGAATTTTTTGTAATGGTCCTTGTAGCTGATATGGATAAAGCTACAGCAGACTTGCTAACTATAAAAGATTTGCTCCATAGTAAAGGAGAAGAGCTTCAAGTGCGAATTGATGCCCAGCATGAAGATGTTTTTAATTATATGCACCGTATTTAAAAATCAAGCAACTATTTTTATGGAAAGGGTTGAATAAGCTGTTAACAACTGAAGAGATTTTAGAAACTATCAAGATGGTTCAAAAGAATAATTTAGATATCAGGACTATTACTATGGGTATTAGCCTGCGAGACTGTAGTGATTCAGATCATCGTGAAGCTTGCCGTAAAATATATGATAAAATAACAGAAAAAGCGAGTAATCTGGTTAAAACCGGCGATGACATTGCTCGTGAATACGGGATCCCGATAGTCAATAAAAGAATTTCAGTTACACCAATAGCATTGGTAGCTGAAGCCAGTTCAGTTGATCATTATATTGAATATGCCCGTGCCCTGGATCAAGCAGCAGAAGCAGTTGGTGTAAATTTTATCGGGGGATTTTCTGCTCTTGTCCATAAAGGTTTTACCGTTGGAGATGAAATATTGATTAAATCTATACCTGAGAGTATTAGTGCCACTGAAAGAGTTTGTTCTTCCATTAATGTTGCCACTTCTCGTGCAGGAATTAATATGGATGCCATAAATTTGTGCAGCCGGATGCTTAAAAAAACGGCTCAGCTAACTGCCGCCCAGGATAGTGTAGGCTGTGCTAAGATAGTAATTTTTGCCAATGTGCCGGAAGATAATCCCTTTATGGCCGGAGCTTTTCATGGAATTGGTGAGCCGGACTGTGTGATCAATATTGGAGTTAGTGGGCCCGGAGTGGTAAAAAGTGCCATTAAAAAAAATGGAGACAGTGATCTCGGGGCTCTTTCAGAAACCATAAAAAAGATTGCCTTTAAGATAACCCGGATGGGTGAACTGGTTGGCAGAGCTACTGCCATGAGGCTGGACGTGCCTTTTGGAATTGTAGATCTCTCCCTGGCTCCTACCCCTGCTGTCGGTGATAGTGTGGCTGAAATTTTAGAAGAGATGGGTCTTGAACGCTGCGGCGCTTCAGGATCAACTGCAGCGCTGGCCCTACTTAATGATGCTGTAAAAAAAGGCGGCGCAATGGCTTCTTCTTATGTTGGAGGTTTGTCCGGAGCATTTATTCCAGTAAGCGAAGATGCAGGCATGATATCTTCAGTTGTAGATGGAGCTTTAAGTCTTGAAAAGCTGGAAGCAATGACAGCAGTATGTTCAGTTGGCCTGGATATGGTTGCTGTTCCGGGAGATACTCCTGTTGAAACAATCTCCGCTATCATAGCAGATGAAGCCGCAATTGGAGTGTTTAACAACAAAACTACAGCTGTAAGAATCATACCTGCTGCTGGTAAAAGGAGAGGCGATCAGGTTGAATTTGGCGGTTTGCTTGGTAAAGCCCCGGTTATGGAAGTAAACAGCTTTTCTGCAGCAAAGTTTGTTGAACGTGGCGGGAGAATTCCAGCACCAATTCAAAGCTTACGGAATTAGATTATTTAACCATTTGGCTTTTATCATAAAATATAAATATATTAAATTTGCATTAATCGTGCCCTTAAAAAAAGGTATTTTTCAGCTTGTATAGAATTAAAAAAATAAAATTTACAACGGGCCCATTTCACCTACTTCAGCAAAAGATAACCATAGTCCACAGAGGACGTTCGAACCGTCCTCATGGCTCCGCTAATCATTTAACAAGGACAATAGGCTGTGTAATCACAATGAATAAAGGTTAATTATTGCAAATAGTTATAAATAAGGAGGTTGTGAAATAAGTAAAAGAATCGCTTACTTTTTTTAAAGATCTTTATACTGATGAGCTCAGTTTAGCTAAAGCTGCCAGAGAGCAATAAGGCAGCAGCAGTAATTCAACCCTTTTCATTTTTATTTGCAGCCATAAGCAAGGCAGGGAAAATGACTGTAAGCTTATAAGGCTTAAAATGCTTTTGCGGTTTTTAGAAATTAAGTGAGAGTTTAAGAGAATAAGCATTATGAGTCACTTAAAATCTATAAGAAAGGTCGTGAAGTTAATGTCAGGAGAAAAGAAAGATCTAAATTTACACTTCACTCCCGCTTTGCAGAAAGCCACACAGCTTAACTTCGAAAAAGGTGAGGGCCCATATTTATATACTACCGACGGAGAAAAATACCTGGATTTTGTTCAGGGCATCGCTGTGAATGCGCTGGGCCACTGCCATCCAAAAATTGTTAATGCTATTGAAGAGCAGGCTAAAAAATTGATTCACGGTTCATTTAACCTGGGTTACTATCCTTCTGCTCTTAATCTTGCTGATAAACTGGCCGAGTTAACTCCGGGTGATTTAAATATGTTTTTCTTTAGCAACTCCGGAGCGGAAGCTGTAGAAGGATCATTAAAGCTGGCTCGCTACCGGACCGGGAAAAAAGCCTTTCTGGCTTTTCGCGGATCTTTTCATGGGAGGACTTTTGGCGCTACCTCGATGACCTCTTCCACAGTTAGCTTTCGCAAAAAATATGAACCTTTGCTGCCGGGCATTTATCATGTACCTTATCCCTATTGTTATCGCTGCCCTTATGGCCAACATGTAGAAACCTGCTCACTGGAATGCCTTGAAGAAATTAATACTGCTTTCCATTATCTCGTGCCGCCCGATGAGGTAGCAATGGCTTTATTTGAGCCGGTCCAGGGTGAAGGCGGCTATATTGTTCCTCCTAACAAATATGTTCATGCGCTGGCTGAACTTTGCAATAAAAATAATATTTTACTTGCTTTTGATGAAATTCAAACCGGATTTGGCCGGACCGGCCACATGTTTGCTGCTGAACATTTTAATATTATCCCTGATATCTTGGTTTTGGGTAAAGCGATTGCTGGAGGCATGCCGCTTTCTGCTGTGGTATCCAACGAAGGATTAATGAAGGACTGGGCCCCTGGTGCTCATGGCGGTACTTTTGGAGCCAACCCGATTAGCTGTGCTGCAGCCGTTGCCTCTTTGCAGGCTATTAAAGAAGAACAGGTGCTGGATAATTGCCGTAACAACGGCTCTTATTTTATAGACAAACTTAAGGAGTTACAAAATAAGTTTGGCTTTATAGGAGATGTGCGCGGGCTCGGGTTGATGCTGGCAGTTGAGCTGGTTGATGCCAAAGGTAATCCTGATGCTGATTTAAATAAAAGAGTAAATAATTACTGCCGGGAAAAGGGTCTTTTGCTTTTACCCTGCGGAACATTTAAAAACTGTATTCGTTTTATAGCCCCGCTTAATGTATCCAGGCCGGTAATTGATGAAGCCCTGCAAATATTTGAGCATGCTCTGGCAAATGCGTCTTAAGTGGATTGTTTAATTAATCTGGCTGTTAACTTGGCTTGTGGGAGATTTTATAAAGCTTTACATGATAAGAATGTTTATATATACTATTTTTATATCAAAAAGCCTGCTAATAGACTGTCAAATACTAAATACAGGCTGGCACTGTTCGATTTTAATTAAAAGCTAATGATAAATCAAAAATAAGCTTGTTTTCTCAATGTTTAATAAAGGGGTGGTGCTTAAAGCAAAAAAACCAAGGATTTATGCAGTGTGTAAGAGATGGATGTAAGGTGCCCGGCCTGTTGTAATATTCGTTATTATTTGTAAACGTCCACAATTATGCAGTCAGCACCGGGCAGAGCTTGGATTTTTGAATTAGAAGGTTTAAACATTTATTTACCTGAAGGGGGTAAAAGCATGAAGCGTTTTCTAATTGCTTTACTGGCTTTAAGTTTAATTTTTGGCATGGGTTTTTTAATGAGCGGCTGTGAGGCAGATGAGCCTGTAGCTGATCCCGATGATCCTGATGAGCCTGTAGATGAACCCGATGAGCCTGCAGATCCCGAAGAGACATTTTCCTGGCGCCACCAGGTTGCTTATGGTGAGGCGGACCTCGAGTACGTCGCTTTAGATGTGTTCTTTGAAGAAATCTACGAAAGAACTGACGGCCGCCTGGAGATTACCGCTTATCCTGCCGGAACCATTGTTCCTGAAGAAGAGCAGCTTGAAGCGGTTGAAAGAGGCGTAATCGACGTATCTCACGCTTATGGTGGATATTTCAGAGATGTTGTGCCTGTAGCAGATATTGAAGGTGGCTTGGCCGGGCAGTGGCCTGGCTTCGGTTATACCGAGGATTATGAGCATATGCTTTATGATTTTGAAGATGGAGCGCTTGCTGAGCTTTTCAGGGACGCTTACCGGGAGCAGGGCGGGGTTTACTACCTGGGATCCCACTCTTACAGTGGTTACCCTGTCATCAACTCAGTAGAGCCTATCGAGTCCATTGAAGATTTACAGGGAATGATTGTCCGGGCTACCGGAGCCTGGGTTGATTTATTAGAAGCAGCAGGAGTTTCCACCACTTTCGTGCCGGGCGCTGAAATGTATACTGAGCTCAGCCTGGGAACCATTGATGCTGCGACCTGGAGCGTGGATGGTTTTATAGATTATGCCTGGTATGAAGTAGCGCCCTACATCCATGTTCCCACCATTTCGGCTCACAGCTGCAGTCATATGAAGATCAACCTGGATGCCTGGAACGCCCTTCCGGAAGATATCCAGCAGATCGTGCATGAAGTATATCGGGAAGTTTATATCCCTGAACTTTATGCGCTTTATGAAGTCCAGTGGGCAGATATTTATGAACAAGAAGAAGAGTTAGGCTATACGGTAGTGGATCATACTGACCTGGTTATGGAGTTAAGGGAACTGGCTACGGAAGTTATTTGGCCTGAAGTGGAAGACAGAGACGATTATACCAGGGAAGCAGTTGAAATTATCAACCGCTGGTATGAACAGCACGAAGAAGGCGATTTTAAACCCTAAAAGAGTGCTCTTATTAACTAGCCCAGTGAATAAAGCGCTAAGGCTTTAAAACTGGCTTAGGAGTAAGTGGGGGCATGCTACTAAGAAGCAATTTAGAGTAAATGCCCCCTTAACTCTTACCATTTTTATTATGATTTCCTCTCCTAAGAAGGAGGCTAATGGATGAAGATAATTGGACGAGGCATTGATTTTGTAAACCACTGGCTGGGTAACATTGCCTGCTATGCAGTACTAATAGTGACTCTGTTTATGATGTTTGAAGTTATCATGAGGTATTTTTTCAGGCGTCCCACTCTCTGGGTTTGGGATATGAACATGCAGATGTTTGCCATCATGGTTTTCCTCGGAGCGGGTTACCATATTTATAAACGCCAGATAATCAGTGTGGATGTTTTTTACGAAAAGTTTCCCCCAGCATTGAAGCTTGCTTCAGATGTTATTGCTTTTCTCTGTATGCTTTTATTTTTGGGAGCTTTATTATGGACAAGCTATGAATATGCCCTGCGCTCATTCCTGATCAGGGAACATGCGACCACTGCTTTCGGCCCTCCCATCTACCACTTAAAAATGATGATCCCCCTGGCGGCTTTATTAATGATTCTGCAGTTTTCCAAGCAATACTTTGAAGAATTTGCTAAATTTTTCAACAAAGAGGAGGCCAACAACAATGTCGATTGAAGTCATAACCATACTCCTTTTTGCCTCCTTGCTAATCCTTTTAGCCCTTAAAGTGCCGGTTGCTATGGCGCTTGGAGGGATTACCGTGGTATTTACTTATTTTTTGTGGGGGCCGCAGGGACTTGCCAATATCCCCTTAGTAGTCTTCAGGCAGGTTAGCCCGACTTTACTGGCCCTGCCTCTCTTTTTATTGATGGCCAGCGTTTTAGAGAGATCAGGTATTGCCGACGCCCTGTATGAAGCTATTTACCGGTGGACCAGTTTTCTCGCCGGCGGTTTGGCCATGGGGACCGTAATGATCAGCACTATTTTTGCTGCAATGTCCGGCGTTAGCGGAGCGGCGACAGTTTCGATGGGTTTAATAGCGATCCCTTCTATGCTTAAAAGAAATTACAGCAAATTTCTTGCTACGGGATCGGTTGCTGCCGGAGGGGTGCTGGGCATCGTAATACCCCCCAGCGTTATTATGATTATTTATGCTTCTATTACCAAGCAATCTGTGGGGCAAATGTTTTTTGGCGGCATTGTTCCCGGCTTAGTCATAGCAGCAATGCATATCGGCTATATCTATATAGCCTGTCGCCGTAATCCAAGCCTGGGACCGCCCATTCCGGTTGAAGAAAGAGTTGACATGAAAGAAAGGATTGCATCTTTAAAATACCTTATTCTTCCCGCAATCCTAATCTTTACAGTCCTTGGTTCGATATACACGGGAATTGCAACTCCTTCCGAAGCGGCAGGAATTGGTGCTTTTGGCGCTTTTATCTGTGCTGCAGTTAATAAAAGATTTAACTGGGATTTAATCAATCACACTATTAGAAGCACGCTCGCTATTACCTGTATGGTAATGTGGATTGTAGCCGCAGCCAGTGCTTTTAATGCCACTTATATTGCGCTTGGAGGAAGAGATTTGGTCGTCGGGCTGGTAGACGATCTGGAAGTAAATAAGTGGCTTATTATTTTGGCCATGCACATCTTTCTTTTCATAGCGGGTATGATCATGGATGATTATGCAGTGGTTATGCTTGCCGCGCCTATTTTTGCACCGATTGCGGTAGCCCTTGGTTTTCATCCTATCTGGTTTGGAGTATCATTTATCCTTAACAAACAAATGGCTTACTTAACTCCTCCATATGGGTTTAACCTGTTTTATTTGAAAGGGATTGTGCCCAAAGAAATATCAATGGGTGATATATATCGGTCTATAGTGCCTTTTGTTATCATACAGGCTCTGGGACTGCTTTTAATTATGTTTTTCCCGCAGCTGGTTACCTGGCTGCCTGATATGATGAGAATGAGATAAAAAGTATCTTTAATTGATAATAAAGCCAGTTAAGCTTGAACAGCCTATTTTTTTACTTTTGTATTGCGCTTAACGGGTTGCTTATAAAAAGCTGTCTGGTTTAAAAAGATAGGGTTACCGGTAATATAACCGGTAACCCTATCTTCAATAGTTGCTTGACCAATTTATACCTGGTCAAGATAGATTTTGTAAATCTTGGCAGTCGATTTTCGCAAGTGCGTTCATTTTGACGGACTGCCAAGCACTGAAAGACTTGTTTGGTGATTTGAAAAGGTCGATGTCCTAAGGGCCCACCATCCCAATCATGCGTTAATAATCTAGCCTGGTTTAACTCTTCATTACGTTTTATAGTTCTTTGATGATAATGTTTCTTTTCCTGTATTCTTCGATCATTTGTTCGAATAATACAGGGTCGCCACCGATTTGTTCAGGCATTACAATTCCAGGTTTTTTAAATTCGCCCTTGTTAATCATGTCAACCAAAATGGAGCCGGTAAACCCGGTCGTCCGTGCCATGCTCAATATGCCGGTTTCCAGATCCTTGTAATCCACCAGTTCAAAAGAAAAGGTAGTATCATTACCATTTAATACGCCGCATGAATTAATTTTTACCAGGGTCATATCCCGCTGATCCGCTTCCAGTTTTAACATCGGTTCCAGCAGGGCGGTTAAAAATTTACGAGGAACTACTGCACTGCCCCCGCAAAGAACTGGCTCATCCTTTAGAAAGCCGCATTCCTTGAAAGTTATAATTTTTTCATAATGCCCGGGCCAGCGAATGGTTTTACCATAAGCATTCTTAACTCCTTTCATCACCGGGTGTTTGTAGGCATGGAGCATTGTTCCCAGACATTCAGTATAAGCAACTTCAAAAATCCCCAACCCTTCAAATTCAAGCGTTTCTATCCCGCTTATAGCTTCAATTGTAGTCGGAGTCCCATCTTTTATGATCCAGCAAGATCCGGTAAACTGAGCCCATACACCCTCGATGCTCCATACAGTTTTATAAAAAAGAGGCGGTTCGGGTATTTCCGGGTTGCCCCCGTCGTAAACTTCAACTGTATGGGCAGAGTCCAATTTGCTTACTCCATATGCCGCCAGCATATTGGTTATCCCGGGAGCCAATCCACAGCTTGGAATAATAACTGATCCAGCCTCTTTTGCTTTTTTGTCATATTCTTCAAACCTGTCATCAAATTCTTTGTTGTGATAGAGGCCAAAATCGACAAAATTGATACCGCATTTAATAGCCGCATTTAAAGGAGGTATAGTTATTTGCCAGGGTACTGAACATACAATGGTTTCGGCATTTTCATTTTGAATTAGCTGCGCTACTGCTTGTTCTTTGCTGCAGTCGACAATAGCTGTTTTACATTTAGGTGAATTAATCCACCTGGCTACCCGTTTTAATTCGTTTTCATTAAGGTCGGCCAATATAATTTTCTCAACGCTATCGTTTTTAGCCAGATCAAAAGCAACCGCTTTCCCTTGCGCTCCACTGCCACCTAAAATAATTACTTTCAAATCATCTTCTCCTCATTGATTATTTGGTTTCAAACCTTTTTGTGAGAACTATATTCTTGAGCTGCCCAGGTAAAAAGGCAACACAATTATATGAAACTGCTGTCTCAATTCAGCCCTTTTTAGTAGTTTTTGCCTGTTGAAGAAAACTGTGCTTGCTTCAGCTTTCTTCAGCAGGCTTTACTGTATCATGGCCGCATAGGCCTTGTAGTTACAAACTGTTTCTATCATCTTGAATAAGTTTAGGCGCCAAATTATAACAGAGTTTAATTTTATCCTCCGGCCACTTTTGGGTTTACGGTTACTTCTTCCCCGTCTTCTAGTGTTGTTTCCAGGTTTTTCTTTTCCCCGTTTATTAAAATAAAAGATACAGCCGATAGCGGAATGTTAAGCTGTTCTAAAGTGTCTCGCGCGGTGCTATTAGCGCGTTCTAAATGAATTTCAAAAACATGAGCATCTTTTCCATATTTTTTAAGAGGTCCCCTTAAAAGCATTTTAACTTTCATCTCCGGATCTCCTTCTTATGCTGATTGTTTAATGCTTTGAATACATATTAAATGATCTTTAAATTAATGGAAACCCCAACCTGGTCATGTTAAATATGATGGAATGCATAACTATTTAACTTCTTAATCAAATAAAAGGTTGGGTAACCATAGCACTATCTGAGGATAGAGCATAATTAGCAATAACCCAATCCCTTGAATAATCAGGAAAGGGATAATGGAACGATAAATGTCTCCCATAGTTATATCGGGTGGTGCCACAGATTTCATAAGAAACAGGCAGTAGCCAAAAGGCGGTGTAAGATAAGCCATTTGCATATTAACCAGGTAAAGGACACCAAACCATACTGGATCAAAACCCAACTCCTGGATGATGGGAATGTAAATGGGCATAGTAATAAATAGAATAGCTGTATCGTCCAAACATGTCCCCATAATGAAAAAACTGAGCTGCATTAATAAAAGAATGCCTATTGGTTCCAGGGGCAGATTGAGAACCACTGCTTCTACTATAGTTTTTGCTCCAAGCAGGTTGTAAAGCCTGCCGAAAGTAAGAGCGGACATAAAGATCCACATGGTCATACTGGTAAGCTTTAATGTGGTCATGAGGGCTTCGTTGATAACTTGCCATTTAAGCCGCCTTTTAATGAAAACTGCCACCAAGCTGGCCATGGCGCCGATTGCTGAAGCCTCGACCGGGGTAACTATTCTGAGCAAAATTGTTCCGATTACTGCAGCAATGATACCGGCGGGTAGAACCAGGTGGCTAAGCGATTTCAACTTTTCCTGCATACTGGGCCTTTCTTCTTTGGGAACAGGGGGAGCTAAATGCGGCTGAAGTTTACATCTAACAATTATATAAATAACAAACATAACAAATAGTAACAGGCCTGGTAGTACGCCTCCGGCAAACAACCTGCCAATCGATTCCCTGGCGATAATGGCATAGAGGATCGCAATGATGCTCGGTGGTATGAGAAAGCCCAAAGCTGCCCCGGCCTGGATGCACCCTGTGGCTAAAGTCTTAGAATAGCCACGCTTGCGCATCAAGGGTAGGGCAATGGTCCCCATACAAAGGGTGGCAGTAGTCTCAGAGCCCTCTATAGCTGCGATCAAGGTGCTGGTTCCTACCGTAGCGCAGGCCAGTCCTCCCGGTACCGGAGTTAACCAGTTGTGAAAGGTGGTATAGACATCATCAGCTATGTGTGAGTAGTAAAGCATCATACCCATAAAAACAAACATTGGGACAGCCATTAAAGCTTCGTAACCCATGATGCTTTCGGTTCCATGCAGTGCCAGGGGGAAAACCCTTGGCCCGTACAGAAAAAGGCCGACTATCATACACCAACCTCCCAGGGCGAAAGTTATCGGTAAGCCGGTAAGCAAAACGAGCAGCATTCCACCAAAAAGGAGGATAGTGATCTCGATAATACTCATTCTAGTTCCCTCCCCGTGATGGCTAAATATAGATTACGGCTAAAATTAGAAAAACCTGCCAGTATAATGAGGCTGAAAGATACAGGTACAATCAACCTTAATGGCCAGACAAGAGGCCTCCACAATCCGCTAAAACGTGCCTCTCTTATGTAGCTTAACCAGAACCAGTCCCATCCATATATCAATATCAGGCCGCAATAAAAAAAGAAAAGAAGATAAGTAAAAGAGTTCATGATCGCTTTTTTCCTGGGAGTAAGGCGCTGGTAGAGAACATCCATACGGACGTGAGCATCTTGCAGCAGAACATAGCCCCCGACCAGCATCCAGTAGGGAACGAAAAGCTTTCCCGTTAATGGCAAGGCCCAGGTAGAAGGGCTGCCGACAAAATATCTCATCACCACATGATAGATCAAAAGACAGATCATTACTATATTAAGCCAGGTAATAACTCTGGCAATGTACTCGTTTGCCTTTTCAATACCCCGAAGGATTGGAGAGAGCTTACTAATAGCTCCTCCGATAATTTCAACTACCATATTAATATCCTCCTAAACCTAAACTGTAATTTATAGCATTTTATGTCCCCTTTACGGACTGTCGTCCCCTTTTATTTTTCTTACTCAAGGTAACACAGGTTTCTTTATCAGCCTGCACCTGTAATCTAAAAATCAATAATTATCTTACCAGGTTAAGACAAGGGGTAAAACTTGTTATATTTAATCAATAAAAGATTACCATGAGGCGGGGGTGATAAAAAATACCCTGATCACCCCCACCCGATCACCTTTTTATATCCGCCCGAAATCTTCTAACGCCTTCATTACTGCGTTATATATCTCCTGGGTTCGGGGGGTCAAGGGCGCAAATTCGTTTTCAAGCCATACTAAGGACTCATTAAACATCAGCTCTACATCTTCATCGGGTAAGTCAACTATCTCAATTCCTGCTTCCTCCATGATACGCATAGATTCTGCTTCGTGAAAACCATAGTAGCTTCTCATCCATATGGTATTGGCATGAACAGCCTCCATCAGTATGTGCTGTAGATCTTCAGGTAAGTCATTCCAAACATCAGGGTTTATGCAGTAAAAAGGAATAAAGGCGGTTATGAAATAGGGCCGCACAAAAGCACCTTCTCCCGCTACTCCTCCACTTATTGCTGCAGAGTGGAGATCCATGTCTACCATGGCCTTTGCTCCACCCCATTCAAGCCCATCAAGGATACCCATGTTTAAATTGTACCAGAGGTCTTCAGCGTCATAATAGACAGCTGATGCATCTGCCTGATCCCGCAATACATCCGCAAGAGGGGGATCGATATTAATCGTCATTCCGGCCATATCGTCTATACTTCTAACCGGGCTGCTAAAAAGCAGGGCCCCCAGGTCATCAACTTGAAAGTCCAGCAGCACGACATCAAACTTTTCCTCTACTGCTTCTCCGAGCAGGTCGGCAACGCCGTAATGCCATAAAGCTGCCATCACTTCATCCACATCTCTCCACAAAAAGGGTACATATTCGATATAACCTTCATCAAGCACATCCAAATGAAACTGAGGGTGCGTATGGCCCATATCGATTATTCCGGAAGATACAGCATCGGGTATCTCGCCCGTAGCCACCAGTTCGCCATCGGAGAAAACCTCAATTTCAATTCGACCATCACTCATATTTCCAACAATCCGAGCATAGTGCTCGAAGAAATGGTTTTCGGCAGCTCCCCAGGAATGTTGAAGTTTCAATACATATTCTGCATCTGCTGGGGCGGCAACATCTTCTCCATTCAGATCTTCTGCCATTTCTTCATCTGCACATCCAGGAAGAATTAAAACCGCTAAAAGAGCAGCAATTAATCCTACACTAATAAGCCATTTATTATATTTCATAGTTTTTTTACTCCTCCTCTTTATAATAATTTTTAGTGTTTCAAAATAATCAATCTTAATCAAGCTATTCTCTCATAAAAACCACCTCCCTCGTTTTCCTGTTTCAGTTTGAAATTAGGGTATTTGCATAATTATACTTTATCATTATTATATTTGGTAGATTAATTTGTTAATTTTATATGATGATAATTTTACCAAGATACTTAAAATTTAAATACCTAACTTTAATAAATTAAGAAGGGTTATAACGCTTGTTATAGCTTTAATATTTCCTTCTAATCATGGTTTGTACAGCAAAATATCAAAGTTTAAAGATCTGCTTTTAATTCTATTATAGGTAATATCAAAATTATTGGTTAGGCAGTTAAGTGTTCTTTACAGCGCTAAACCAAACAGGCAGTTTAAAGAAACTGGATATATATTGGTTGAGACTTGAGAAAGCTTATACCAGGCAGGGCACTGTTTTTGTATCGGCAGCGCCCTGCCCTTTTTCTATTTTTCTTATTGGCTAACTTTTGCTAAAGATTTAATTCTTGTTTTTTATTTTCGCTTATCTGCCCGTCTTGATCCCAACCTCTTATGCGGTAATATTCGTGAAGCATTCTTTCATAATCTTCACGAGGCAGCACTTTACCGGCCGAAGGTCCGCTGGAGAGAGGATCTTTAAAAATTCGCTCCGGCAATGAATCATCTTTTGCTGTAAATCCCTCTCTTTCGTTGAATAATCGGGCTAGGTTAGATACTCTTTCCCCAATTGTTTTTAAGTCATCGGCGTGCATTTTACAGCCGAGAGCTGCACTCAGGATTTCGGCCTGGGTTTCTCCGTCGTTATCCCAGAAATCGCAGAAGATGGCAGAAAACTTTGCAGAGTTGGCGTCCTGCATATCTTTTACCATTTCTGCTTTGCCCTCAATCGTGTAAGGATCTCCAGCATCATCAAAAGTTTCAACGGCAATCGGCCAGGCTCTCATGTGGCAGGCGCCGCGATCCGAGGTGGCATAAGCCAGGCCCATTCCCCAGGAGCCCCGAGGCTCATAACCGGGGAACTCCAGCCCTTTAACCTGCATGGCGAACTCACTGCCACCGTATTTTTGTGCAAGGTCCCGCACTCCTTTTGCCAGTTCGGTTCCTATACCTTCCAGCCTGGCAATTTTGGCAGGGATTTTGAGATATTCTTCGACGCCTCCAAACCTCAGTCCAAAATCGTGGATTCCTTTTTCCGTAAGTTCCATGGCAAATGCTGTTACATTTCCAGCAGAAATCGTATCAATCCCGTAATCATCACAAAGCCGGTTAAACTCAGCAATTGCCTCTAAATCGGCAATTCCGCAATTTGAGCCGCAAAGCGCAAGAGTTTCATACTCGGGGCCTTCCACTACACTTTTACCAGCCTTGATATAGTTGCCGCAGCCCAGGGGGCAGGCAAAACAGGCTTTTTTTGAGGTGCAAACTTTCTTTACCGCTTCTGTATCGATTGCCTTGTATTCCTCAAAAGCGCCATCTTGAAAATTGCGGGTTGGTAAAGTCCCTGTAGTTTGAGTTAGTTCCACAATCATGGGAGTACCGTCGCTATAAGTCCACATGTTGTCGTCACTCATAGTGTTTTCCCGGCGCAGTTTATTCATGGCCACTGTAAATTTGCGAATATCGGGAACATCTACTCCCCCTGATCCTTTTACTGAGATTGCCTTTAAATTCTTGCTGCCCATTACGGCTCCAATCCCGCCTCGACCGGCCTGCCGGTATAACTCGGAGTTTATGCAAGACATTGTTAAAAGGTTTTCTCCGGCCGGTCCAATAACCAGAACCCTGGTATCTTTATCCCTTTCTTTAATGAGATGTTCGGTTTCATGGGCCCCTTTGCCCCAAAGATAATTAGCGTTGCGCAATTCAACTTTATCGTCTTCGATGTATAAATAAACTGGAACACTGGCCTTTCCTTCAATAATGATTCCATCATAGCCGGCATATTTTATTTCTGCAGCAATAGCGCCTCCTATAGAGCAATCAAGAATTGTTCCGGTAGCCGGTGATTTTGAAGCTATAGCCAATTTTCCCGAATTGGGAGCATTCGTACCGGTTAAAGGCCCGGTCATCAAAATCAATTTATTTTCCGGTAACAAAGGATCAACTCCGGCTGTCAATTCTTCATAAAGGTATTTAATGCTCAGACCCTTTCCTCCCAAATAATCACGGGCCCAAAGGGTATTTAGGTTTTCAGTCTGCGCTTTTCCCGTTGATAAATTAACTCTCAAAATCTTGTTGGTGTAAGCCATTTAACTTGTCACCTCCTCGTAAGTCAAAGCCCTGGTGGGGCACCAGCTAACGCAGCTCATACATTGCACACATACACCTACACCACGCTCTTTTTTAACGATTACATTGTGAGGGCATATATCAACGCAAATCTTACAGTCAGTACAGATTGACTCATCAAATGCAAGACGTCCATTTTTAAATATAATTGCGTTGGTCGGGCAAGTGTTCACACATTCCAAACACAAATCACATGTTTGTCCCTTGATTTCCAGGCCGGCCCTGGTATATTCGGAAGTTACTTTTAAACGGCTAAGTGATGGATTAAATGTTTGTTCATTTTGAGCGCTGCATGCCAGATGACAAAGTTTACAGCCTATGCATTTATCTGCTTCAAATCTTAGTATTTTGGAACCCCGGGCGGCTGCTGCACTTGATTTGGAAACTTTATTGAGGACTTTGTCCAGTGTTTCCAATACGTAATCCATTTCGTCGTAACTGATGGTCAAGGTTGGTTCAATTCTTATGGTCTTGGCGTTAATCAAAGTTCCTGCCACCAGGATCCCGTTATCGAACAATCCTTTGGCCACTTCAAAACCGGTTTCATCGTCAACAAACTCCAAACCTATCAGCAAGCCTCTACCGCGCGCTTCTTTCATCAAAGGCTGCTTTTCAGCTATTTGTTTAATTTTAGGCAAGAAATAGTCGCCTTTTTCCTTGGATTGTTGTACTAAGTTTTCTTCTATAATTACATTAATTGCTGCAATGGCTGCTGCGCAGGCTACGGGGTTACCTCCAAAGGTTGTGGTATGCAAGAAAGGATTGGGAGTCATCTTTTCAAAGATTTTCCTGGTGGATACGAAAGCTCCGATAGGCATAACCCCGCCACCGAAAGCCTTAGCCAGGCACATGATGTCGGGAACTACATTATAATGTTCCATTCCGAACATTTTACCAGTACGGCCCATACCGGTTTGCACTTCGTCGGCAATCAATAAAACTTCGAATTCATCACAAATCTCTCTTACTTCTTTAAAGTAATTATCGGGAGGAATAATTACTCCTCCTTCACCCTGGATGGGTTCCAATATCACCGCTGCGATTTTGCTGCCAACGGCAAAGCTGCTGTGGATTACTTTGCGCATGGTTTCGGCATCGCCATAAGGAACATGTTGAACACCCGGTATCAAGGGCAGGTACGGCGCTCTAAAAACCTCTTTAGCAGTGGCGCTTAAGGATCCCTGAGACTTTCCGTGAAACGCCCCCACTGTAGAAATTATACCCGGGCACCCTGTATGCAGTTTGGCCAGCTTTAAAGCTCCTTCAACTGATTCAGTGCCGCTGTTGGTAAAAAACGAAAAATTTAACTCCCCGGGTGTTATCATAGCAACCAGCTTGGCCAGCATTGCCCTTAATGGATCAAGCAACTCCTGGCTGTGTAAAGCCTGGCGGTTAAGCTGATCTTTTACTGCTTTAAGTACTTTGGGATGCCGGTGGCCGACGTTATAAATACCGTAGCCTCCAAGGCAGTCAAGAAAACGGTTGCCATAAATGTCGACAAAACCGGTGCCGCTGTCTTCCCATTCTACGGCAGCATAATCAGTGGAAACTGATTTCCGGTATTCTAAAAAACCGGGGTTGTAGTTATCCCTAAAACCCTCAAGGGTTTCTTTAGCTACCCATTCTTTTTCTTCATCATTAAGCTCCCTTTTTGATATAAAGTCCAGAACTTTTTTGGAGAAGTCAAAACTCTCACTTAAACTCATATTCATGCCTCCTTGCTGAAGATCTTTATCAACTAAACTTCCTTACCTGAAAAAATTTTACTCTTAGTGTCACCTCCCTGAAACACTTAAATGTGCTAATTACTGGTTACCGGTTATTGATTCCTGGTGCATTATTAATACGCAATTATTGTGCCAGGTTTAAGAATGCTTTAAATAAGGAGTTATTGGCTTCATCGAAGCTAAAAAACCAACCACTTCCTCTCAACTTTAAGAAATTTCATTGCAAATTTCTTAAAATTGAGATATGCTTTTTAATACAATGTTCTATTTAGCGAGGTTCTTTTAATGGCAAGCTTGAAAGATATTCAGCCAATGGTCCAAGATGTTGCTGAAGCAATTTCTGCTGCACTGGGAGTTGAAGTGGAAATTGTTGATGATGAACTTACAGTGATTGCCGGGAGCGGCTATTATAAAGAACGGATCGGTGATATCCTTGAGTATGGAAAAGTTGAAGGAGACTATCTATATGCTCGTACCTTGCGCCAGCAGAGCGCTTCAGTTGTTACAGATCCGGCTGGAGATCCTAACTATGACCCTTCTTCTCTTACAGGTATGACTCGTGAGTTGGGTGAAATTTGCAGTCCTATTCTTTTTAAAAATCAAGCCCTGGGTGTGATTGGGCTTTCAGCGTTAAACAAGGAGCAGCGAAAGAAGCTCTTTTTCAATAAGGATGCGATCTTGAATTTTCTTAAACATATGAGTCATTTGCTCTCTGTAAAACTTTCCGAATCCGAGACAATGGATCAATTAAGCACCTTGTCCCGTGAATTGAAGGTTGTTTTAGAAACCATTCACGAAGGAGCGTTGGCCATTAATTCCGATGGCCTGGTTACTCATTGTAACACTACGGCTGCCAGGTTGCTGGGTACCAGCCCGGATGAAATAATCGGCAAACATATTGGTGAATTTTGGGATAAACCGCAGGCACTTGAAGTCTTGAAGACCAACCGGCCCTATACTGAAAGAGAGGAAATATATCATACCCGGCAAAAACATATGCATTTTATAGTCTCAGTGCGCCCTATACCGGGTAAAGCCGGTCCGGCCGGCGCCGTGATTTCTTTCCGCGACATTGCTGAGGCCAGGCGGTTGGTACATGATTTAAGTGATCAGCGGGTTCAGTATACTTTTGATCATATTATCGGGCAAAGCGGTCCCATCCGGCAGGTTAAAGACCAGGCCATGCAGGTGGCCGGGGGAAGTTCTACCGTATTAATAACCGGCGAAAGCGGGACTGGCAAAGAAATTTTTGCTCGTGCTATACACGGGGCCAGCTTCTTTGATAAAGGGCCTTTTATTAGTGTTAATTGCGGAGCAATTCCGGAAACGCTGCTTGAAAGTGAATTATTTGGTTATGAAGGAGGCGCTTTTACAGGAGCGCATAAGGATGGAAAGGCCGGTAAATTTGAGCTGGCTGTCGGAGGGACCATATTTTTAGATGAAATCGGTGAAATGCCTCTTCATTTGCAGGTTAAATTACTCCATGTTTTACAAAACCGCCATGTAGAACGAATAGGAGGCAATAAGAAAATACCTGTCAACGTCAGGATAATTGCCGCCTCAAACCGGGATTTGGAAATGATGCTGCAGGAAGGTAATTTTCGTAAAGATCTATATTTTAGGCTCAGTGTTATCCCTTTGCATATTCCACCGCTAAAAGATCGGCGGGAAGATATCCCTCTTTTAGTAGAGCACTGCCTCGAAAAATATTGCCGCATACTGGATAATAATGGTTTGAGGGTTGATCAGTCTGTTATGGATTGTTACCTCCAGTACCCCTGGCCTGGTAATGTTAGAGAGCTGGAAAACGCTGTGGAGTATTCGGTGAATATGACACATGGAGAACTCATTAAAGTGGAGCATATTCCTCCCCGGATTCGCTCTTTTGATAATAGTAAGAGCAAACGGGAGGGATCAGACTTGCAAACTTTACTTAAGAATTATGAAAGGGATTTGCTTAATGATTATCTGAATAAATACGGTACTTCGTATTACTCAAAAATGAACATCGCCAGAGAATTAAAAATTAGCCGGGCTACTCTTTACCGAAAACTGACCGAACTGAATCTTTCTTGAAAATGAGAAATGGCTTGGCGC
>PWYU01000094.1 GCA_003567725.1 Syntrophomonadaceae bacterium
ACGTTTGATCACCTATTGGATTCCTTTGCTCTGGTCCGCCATGGGTGCTTTTTACCTGGTCATTTATAAGCCTCCTGCAGAAACAAATAGTCCAACAGAAGCAAGTGACAACCGAACCAAAGGCCTGACTGCCCTTATTCGCAGTTGATCGCTATTTAAGTGCAGGAAGAAAAGAGGTTAAATGCAAATGAAAAAATTGTTCACAAATACTAATACAAGATATACACCCGGTTACAGGAAAAAGCCCGGCTTGAAAGAACAGGTTTCTCCTTTTTTCAATATCGCTCAGCACCTGGAAGCACTGGCGGTTTGTTCCAGCTGGATTTCTTACCTCTATGCACATATTTTTTACACCGACATGCTCAATAAAGAATTTGCCCTGGCCAATCTCACAGAAGAGGCCTATGTGCTGCACATCGGGTGTGGAGCCTATCCCTGTACAGCTCTATACCTGGCTCAAAAAGGCTGCCGTGTTGATGCCTGTGATTGCAGCGTTAAAGCAGTAGATAAAGCGCAGGCCCTGGTTGTAAGAGAAGGGCACTCTTCAAAAATTACTCTATTTCCAGAAAATGGTTTATTTGTTGATTGTTCTGTTTATGATGCGGTCTGGGTTTCGCTAAACATATGCCCCAAGGAAAAAATAATAATTCAAGCCCTTAATAGACTAAAACCGGGAGGAAAATTGATCTACAGGAATAATCCACTGTGGTTGGAAAAGGCGTTTTTTAAATCGTCCCAGGTAAACGTTGAGGATAAATGCCCGTTTAAGATAACTAAAGCTGTTTCCAGGATGGGTGCAGAAAGTGTTGTTGTCGAAAATAATTATTACAGATCAGGAAGGTGCTGCGGATGAAGATAGTTGCTCCGGTAGTAGCAATGATGGAAAAAAAGATTGCTTCCAGCAGGATGCTGGTTTCACTTTACTCCGGGATATATAATGAAGTGGTGCGTAACGAGATAAAGCTGGCCGGTATTACCGCCGGTGACCAGGTCCTTAATATCGGCTGTGGAGGGATTCCTTTTACAGCGCTTTTGATCGCCAAATTTACCGGGGCCCGGGTGTGGGCGATCGACAACGATCAAGGTGCGGTTGATGTGGCCCGTAAATGCATCGCCGCTCAAAACATGGATCATTTAATCTCCGTATTAATGCTTGATGGACGGGATCCTTTTCCCCATGATTTCGATGTTGCCCTGGTAGCTCTTCAGGCAGAACCAAAACAAGAAATCCTGGATAGCCTGGTTGCTAAGGGGGGAAGTAAAGCGCGCCTTGTTTTTCGCAGCCCCCGTTCTGAAGTGGCGCACCAGTATGACAGTCTCCCTGTCAGACCCTTATTTAACAGGCGTATTGATCAAAAACAGGCAACCTTTGATTGCTCCGTGTTATATGCCAACCTTTAGGAAAAACATGCCGGAGGTGGATTTTATTGGCTCTTAAAGTAGAAAATTTAAATATTGAAGTTGAGCTTAACAACCAGGTTTCTTTACTGGAATTAGCAGCGGGAAACAGCGGGATAGTCCTGGGAGTTCCTGATAATATCATGCTTTCCACACTGGGTATCCGAAAGGGCAAGGTGCTGCACTGCCGGGGCCATCAGCTCTTTGGAGGCCCGGTAGTAGTTAAAACCGGTGATCGCCAGATAGCTTTACACCGGCGAGTGGCAGAAAAAATAACTATCCAGCCTATATAAAGGAGAACCGGAACTGCATGAATAAAACAATTCTACTGATGGGCGCTCCCAACGTAGGTAAAAGCGCTATTTTCAACCGTCTTACCGGCTTAAATGTCAGGGTGGCCAACTATACCGGAACAACGGTAGATTATGCCGGAGGTGCCATGAAGCTTGGCGCAGAAATGATTGACCTGATAGATGTTCCGGGAACATATTCTTTATGTGCCACCTGCGAAGCAGAAAGAGTTGCAGTCGAAATGATCTGTGGCAGATCCGGCAGCGATTGCCCCCGGACCACTTCTTCAGCCTGCTGCATTGATTCGACCGGTGTTGCGTTGGAACCAGACCATAAACCATGCTTGATTGTTTATGTCCTCGATGCCGGCAACTTTGAGGCCGGCCTGTATTTGCTGCTCCAGCTTTTAGAACTTGAAGTTCCCCTGCTGGTTGCCCTGAACAGGGGCGATCTGGCCCAAGAGAAAGGGTACCTTATAGATATCGAAGCCCTGTCTGATCAACTTAATGTGCCGGTTATTCCCACCATTGCGGTTAACGGCGAAGGAATTGACCAGCTGCAGGAACAAATGCTCGCTTATCTTAACCCTGAAAGGGAAAACCCCCCGGAAAAACCGGGCATAAAAGCTACCTGGGAGAATGTTGAAGCTTTAGTTAACCGGGTTTTCTATAAAATACAGCCCCCGGTATCATCCAAAAAAGACCGTTGGGATCAAATGTTAACCAGGCCCTGGCCGGGCCTGCTCCTGGCAGTTTTAATCCTGGCAGCTATCTTTGCAGGCATTGTCGGAATAGGCATGGGACTGCGCCAGTTCCTGCTTTTACCACTATTTCGGGGTTTAATCATTCCACCCCTGGTTATGCTGGTTTCAGAGCTATTACCACCCGGTATCATCCAGAATATTTTTATTGGCGAGTACGGTTTTCTCGTCAAAGGGTTAGAGTGGCCTTTTACTCTAGTCCTGCCATATGTGCTTTCCTTTTATGCCGTATTGAACTTGGTAGAGGACAGCGGCTATATGCCGCGCCTGGCTATTTTACTGGACGGGTTATTTAACAGGGTCGGCCTGGCCGGTTCGGGAATAATCCCTCTTACTCTTGGCTATGGCTGCGGTATACCGGCCATAATGGCCAGCAGGTCGCTTTCTTCACGCAAAGAAAGGCTTATAGTTACTATTCTGATTTGCCTGGCAGTACCCTGTATTTCTCAAACCGGCGCTTTTATATCGCTACTGGCAGCTCGCTCTGCCGCTGTTATGGTTTCTGTGTTTTTATTCAGCTGGCTGGTCATGATTGTTGCCGGCCTGATCTTAAATCGTATAATCAAAGGCGACCAGCTTGAGAGCATGGTAGAAATCCCTGACCTGCTGCTGCCCCGCTTGGACGGGATTATGAAAAAACTCTATTTACGCTTGAAACTGTATATCACTGATGGAGCTTTACCGATGATTGGAGCGGTTGCCGTTGCAGCTGTGCTGTATGAAACCGGGATAATGGCTGCCTGGGGGAGAGCAATAAGCCCGCTTGTTACCGGCTGGCTCAGGCTGCCCGAAGAAGCTGCCGCTCCCCTGGTCCTGGGTATATTGCGCCGCGAGCTGGCAGTCTTACCACTTCTGGATCTTGAACTTACTACCCTTCAGCTTTTCACCGGGGCCATTGTCGGCCTTTTCTATGTGCCCTGTATTGCTATTATAGCCACCGTGGCCCGTGAGTTTAAACCCCTGTTTGCCCTCTTTATTTTCCTGCTGACCACCGGCCTCGCCTTCCTGGTAGGTGGCCTTCTCACCCGTCTGGGAGCTCTGTTTATATAATTAAATATTGCCCTTCCACTTCACTCCGGCCTGCTTTCACCGGTTAAATTGCTGAAATACTCAAGCAGGTTTGATTTGCCCGTGGCGGCCTGCTGTTTCGCCCCACTGCCGATATAC
>PWYU01000111.1 GCA_003567725.1 Syntrophomonadaceae bacterium
CGGTTAAGAACGTATCACCAAAAGGAGGCGAGTTGCTCATGACTATTGCGGAGAAGCTTAGAAATGAAGGTAAAGAAGAAGACAGAGAAGAAGGCAGAGAAGAGGGCTTGGAAATGGCTCTGACTGCACTACAAGCGTTTCGCGAAGGCAAAGAGCTCGAAGAAGTGATAAAGCTGACCGGACTGGAACGCAGGCCAGCTCTTAAAAATACAAGAGCAGGCCTTTAAATAGTTGACGGCTGAGTAAATCATCCAAGATATATTTATGAAGCGACGCACTTGTGCGCCGCTTTCTTAATAGGGTGTTACCTATTTTCACGAAAAAAGTTGTCAATAACCTCGTCCCGCTGACATTTCGGTTGTCTCACAATGCATCGATAAACTCATCAACAGATAATCCGGCTTGTCTGATAATGCCTGCTAAAGTCCCAGATTTTATTTCCTTGTGGCTTGGAACAACGCAACCTATATTGCCTTTTCGTAAAATAACATGACTACCCTTCTGTCGTGTTACCGAGAAACCAATGTGTTCTAAGGCTTTTATTGTGTCTTTGCCAGACACAACGGGCAATTTAGACATTAGAGACCACCTCGAAAGTGGTTAGAAAAGGCCTGGCTTTGCTTGTCAGAGGAAATTCTTCGAGGTAAAGCTGGGTTGCCTCTTGCAAATTATGTAATGCTTCCTCTAAAGAGTCGCCTTGAGTAGTTGTCCCTGTTTCAGGATTATAAGCGATATATCCACCCTCTTCGGCAGGTGTTAATACTGCTGAAAGCTCCATCCGTTTCACTTCCTTTTGTATTAAGGTAAATGGCAACCACTAACGTGGTTTATCTAACAATATAATATCACTTGGGATCTATACTTTATCAGCACATATTTTTAGTAGCTCTAAACGGTTCAAGTGAGCTAAGAATAACAATGGGCTAGCAAAAACTATAGCGATGCTCATTTCCCAGTCATCTCGCGAGCTGCATTTATTTCTTCTGTTATTTCTTCATCTCTTAAGTTTATAGCCGGTGTACCGTAACGGCTCAATTCGGATAGAAAAGTCAGTCTATCTATTCCAGCCAATTCAGCGGCCAATCCTGCAGACAATCTACCCAACTCATATAGTTTAGCTGCCAGTAGGGCTTTAGCTTCTATAGAAAACTCCTTTTCGGTAAGCTTTAGTGTTTCCTGTATACCATCAGGCACAAGTATTTTCACTTCCATTCTTTGCACACCACCTTAAATAAAATTCTTGACACTTTAATTATAACCGATTTCCGCAAAATAGGTCTATAAAGAATGGTGCTTTAAAGAAAGTATTATTAAAAAGGAGGCGCGCTGCTCATGACTATTGCGGAGAAGTTGATCAAAGAAGGTATGGAAAAAGGCAAAGAAGAGGGCAGAGAAGAGGTTGCCCGACACTGCTTTTAATTTAACCTACAGCACCTTGGGCTAGAAGTTTACCGTGAGGTGGTCATTTAATAAAGCATGCAAGGTTATAGTTGTAGAGGAGCACAGGGTTGTATCCAGCCCGAGCATTGCGATTGATGACAGTCCTAAAGGCAGCTGGTCCACCTGGAGAAATTTACAGCAGGGTCAGACGCCGAAAGGGAGGAACCCCGAAGCCCGCCAGGGCTGGAAATTCGGACCGGGCACCATTAAAGGCTTTCTCGAAAAAGTTGTCAACAACCCCGTCTCCATAACAATCGGCTGAGAAAAAATTGGTTTAAGATATTTCAATCCAACTTGACAGTGAAGTTTTAAGCGAAGCTGCATCTATTTTAGAAAGTGAACCTACTTTTTTTATAACAAGATTTTCATGAACAGTGTATATGCCCCGTTTGACTGCTGTGATCACATTCAGTCCAGCAGATTTCCATTCTTCTATGATAAACTCGCCAGGCAAAAGATCTTCTGTTTTGCTAGTGAGAGGAACTATGATAATGTTCTTTGAAATCTGCGGGGCACTGATAACAATAGCAGGGCGAATCTTCGATTCTAATGATCCTGTGAAGGGATAGCGAATTAAAACTACATCATTAGCTGATTAATTTGGCATATATGTCGTCCCCACGATTATCCCAGATAGCATCTAGCGATCTATGACTGTCTTGTATCCAAAACTGCGAATCTAAATCATCTGGCATTAAAGTTACTAAAACCTTTGAACCTTCGGGAATATTAGCTTCTTCCAGAAGTTCAATCTTGTTCTCCTTAACAATACCCCATAATGTATGAAGCATCTTAAGCACCTCTTTGGTAAACTGTTTTTTTTCTACCAGTTACGATTATAGTATATTTAAAACTGGCCTGCCCTCCTTATGGGATAAAACCCCGTCAATGAAGACAAGGATCTTGAAGAAGTCATAAAGCTGACCGGACTGGAACGCGATAAACTGCTAAAAATACAAGAGCAAGTATTTAAATAGGTTACAGCTGATATAATCATCTTACCAGGTTCATGGAGCGGCGCACTTGTGCGCCGCTTTCTTCTGGCTATTCATCCTGTAAAAGAACCATCAGGTCACTTGGAGAAAGTATTCTTAAGTTGCCGTGCGGGCTTAACACGAGAAGATCCTGATCACCTGTTACCAGGTAATCAGCTTTTGCTTCAATTGCGCAGGCTAAAACGTGATTATCCTTGCAGTCTTGTTTGACAAGGTCGATTTCCGTGTAACCATTGAAAAGTATTGAAATTTGTTCGATCTCACTGATGATTGACCGGATAACACTTTTGCTGTAAGCGAATTTTGGTCTGCCCAGAACCTCTGTCAACTCATCAAGGATCTCATTGGAAATGTAATTTACCGCTTTTCCTGTTATTACTGCATTAATTACCTGCCGGGGAGTTCCCCCAAAAGCAATGGCAGATATAAAAACATTAGTGTCGATTAGAACCTTGGTCACTTGGCCCTATTTCTTTCCCGGCGCACTGAAGCGATTTCTGTCATTATTTCTTTCTCCTCGAGTCCATTTTCTCGGGCCTTGGCTTCCCCGTATTCATAGATCTTATTCCACCGCTGTTTCCGGGCAATATACATCCTTGCTGCTTCACGAATCAGCTCAGATCTCGATCGTGATTCAGCCCTGGCGACATCATCAATTTGGTTAAGCAGATCACCTTTAAATGAAATATTTACAGTGCTATTTCCCATTTTGTTCTCTCCTTGCGCTAAGCTATTAAAATAATTATATATACAATCTTTGTATGTGTCAACAAACGTTGTGCTCTCCTTCAGAAATGTTTGCCTTTTGCAGCCAATCAGGATATAATGTACACTAAGTTGCACAAGCTATTTATGTGTATCTTTCGGAGGTGGGTAAATTGTCAACAGCAGTTCTAAGAAAGAAAAACAGGGTAACCATTCCCATGGAGATTATTAAACAAACCGGTTTAAAAGAAAACGATCCCCTCAAGATAGATCTCATTGAACAACAGGATGGCTACAGCATAGTTATTGAACCCCTGGTTAGAAGGCTCCGCGTTAGAAGAAAAGGCAGTC
>PWYU01000023.1 GCA_003567725.1 Syntrophomonadaceae bacterium
AAAGCTGGGCAGCCAGAATTTTATTCGGCGCCATTACCAGGGTCGGACGCTGGACCTGTTCTATAACATGTGCTATAGAAAATGTTTTCCCGGAACCTGTTACACCGAGCAGGGTCTGGTAAGGACAGCCCCGGTGCAGTCCATCCACCAGGGCCTTAATAGCTACCGGCTGATCACCGGAAGGCTTAAAGTCTGCTTTAACTTTAAAGCCACTTTCACCGGTCATGGTGGCACCTCCCGCTAAGTGGCTAAATCGGAACTATTATTAATTATAGCATAGTTAGAATAGAAAACCCGCTTCAAATATTACCAGGGCCAGCCCGATAGCAATAAATATTATGGTAGAACCAACCTTAATATAGTGCGGCTTCAACCGGGAAACAAAGCGGTTCCCCAGGTATATGGCAAAAACATGGTTAATAAACATCGCGATCATGGCTCCAGCAAACACGGCTACAGGGTAATTGAAGCTGGCTGCTAAAAATAAAACCGCCAGCTGGGTCTTATCACCAAACTCGGCCAGGAAGATCATGCCCAGGGTTTGAAAGAAGCCACCACTGCCGCTACCTTCTTCATGTTCCTGGTCACCTCGCAACCAGGTTAATAGGCCTACACCGATAAAAAAGAACCCGGCAATAATCGCAACAAGGGTATGCGGTATTACATCGGCAATCAGGTTGCCAACTCCTGCAGCCAAACCAAGGACCAGGGCCATTGCAGTCATAGCTCCTGCCAAAACCTGCAGCGGTGGATAACGACAGGCCATGGTCAGGCAGACCAGCTGTGATTTATCACCAAATTCGGCTACAAAGACAGTAAGAAAAGCAGCCACTGCTGCTGCCAGCAATAGTCACACCACCCTTAAGGTTTGCTGTCTTTACCTGCTGAAAAAGCCTTTGATTTTAGCCTTCAGCTTCCTGAAGCGGCCCATTGGATCAGGCTGACGAACTTCCATGTAAACGGGGGAATCCGGAGCCGGAACCGGAATTATCCCAAGATCGGCACTGCGGTGAAGCAGGGAATAAGAGGACTGAGCATAAAGCCGGCTTTGAAAAGAATCTTCCGGGGCCGTTTTTTCCCTGGTGCTTTTTCTGAGTATCACAGAAAATGGTTTTTCTTCACGGGGGCCATCCAACAAGACCAGGAAATAGCTATCTTCAATTTTTTCTACCATCTCACGGTTATCTTTAACCGGGTTTCCATTTACCTTTAATACTAAATCATCATCATGTAACCCTGCATCCGCAGCAGGTGAGTTGGGCAGGACTTTCATGATCGGAACACCTTCTTCAGGCATGCGATATCGCGGCGCTTTATTTTCTTCCTGCTTTTTACCATAAAGAATTAAGAGCTCGTGGCCGATAGGAGCAAAAAGCACACCGGGTAAAACAAGCCAGCTGATGAATTCAGATCCAACAGCAATCACTAGTAAAATAACACTATATCCAGCAAGCCATTTTGCAGAAAAGGCAGTTCTCTCCCGTGGTGTCGATGAAAGAGCCATATCGGCATACCCGAGTCCGGCAGCTATTGGAATAATCATATACTGCAGGCTCTGGTTATCTCCGGGCTTGAGATTAGACTCCAGGATGGGCCACCAGTCCGGCATACTTACCCCGACAATTTCTGTTTGGGCAACAATAGTTACCAGGAGTGCTACCAGGGGTATCGGCCAGAATCGCTGTAGGGTAAATGCCCCGACGACTTCCCCACCGGACTTTTTTAAGTAAATAGGGCTGCTGCCCCAATGCCCACCGACGTATATAAGCAGGGCTTCAACCAGATGAAGAAGGCCAATTAAAACCAGCAGAGCCGGGATATGAATCATGAGCAAAGATTCAAAGATAAAGTTTTGTTCAAGGTTGGGAAATAGCGGTAAAACTAAATATCGCCCGATAAGCACCGCAAGAGCAACAATCCCACCGGCGTAGGAAAAACAGAGGTAACGGGGATTAAACAACAAAAGCAACAGAGCAACAGGCCAGATAAAGTACAAGCCGATTTGCTCCAGTGACAGACCTAAGAAAATAAGAATTGCACTTGCAGCAAAGCCGCCCAGGGCACCGAGAACAACCGATAGTAAAATCTGCTTTCCCACTCCACTGATAGGACGACCGAATAGTTTTTCTTCTGTAGCAGCAAGTCTTCTATACTGCATAAAAACCAGGAATAAAACAATCCAGAAAATTGGCATAACCAGCGCCAGCATGAATGTAGTTAAGAAAATCTGCCCTATTTCAAAAAATGGCTGCATTGATCAGTCAATACCCCCGATTACATTGAGCAGGCCCGGCTTATTAATTAATTCCTTTGCATAGTTCAACTGCTCATCATTCTCACGAGCCGCTACATCAATAGCCCTGCGCAGCTCCAGCCAGGTTCTATCATCGAATTCCCCGGTTAGTTCAAGCCCGGCTCCTTCTTGAAACCTGCGTAAAGCCAAAGCCGTTTGCCGATCAAAGTACCCGGTTACCTCAACTCTCAAGTCGAGCTGCTCAAGCATCAGTTGAAGCGTTTCAACATCATCACCGAAATCACCCTCTGAAAGACTGCCGGGATGAAAGTAACGGTAATAGCGTAATATTTCCGGCACTTCCACTTCAAAGTCCGGTTCAACTCCGTGCTTGTCAATATCATAGCCCGCAGGTGTAAAGTATTTAGCTACGGTCATCAGAATCGCACTGTTTCCGTCAATATATTCAAGCTGTTGAACTGAAGCCTTGCCATATGTTGTTTTTCCAACCAAAACACCGACCCCGCGATCCTGGATTGCACCGGCCAGCAGCTCTGAGGCGCTGGCAGATTCCTCATTAATCAAGACCACCACAGGGTAAGGCCGCGCGACTGCGGTGGAGAAGTAAGTATTTATTACTTCATCGTCTCGCCCGACAAGCCTCACTATTTCTCCCTCAGGAATGATCTTTCTCCCAACCTCAACGGCTTGCGCTACTAGTCCGCCGGGGTTATTGCGAAGATCCAGGATCAAACCCTTACTGAGACCCTCTTGTTCAATAGCCTCAAACTGCCTCGCAAATTCAGCCCCCGTGTTACTATCAAAACTGCTTACCTTAATATAACCAAGCCCATCATCAAGCATTTCACTAAAGACTGTATCTACCTGGATTTCTGCCCTGCCAACTGTCATCTCCAGGGGCTCATCAGAACCTGGACGCTTAATTAATACTTCAACCGTGGTATCGCTGGGTCCTCTCAATATTTCAACTGCAAGGTTAATACCCTGGCCTGATAACTCCTGTCCATCAGCTTCAAGAATACGATCTCCCGGTTCAAGACCACTTCTTTCCGCGGGGCTGCCGGAAAAAGTTTCAAATACTACGATATCTCCTTCGACTTCAATGATCCTAACCCCAATACCGGCATAGGATCCCCTTGTATCAGTTAAAAATTCGTCAAGCTCTTCCGGATCAAGGTATTGAACATGAGGATCGCCAATAC
>PWYU01000081.1 GCA_003567725.1 Syntrophomonadaceae bacterium
AACAAATCATAGCTTTACTGATCATGAAATATCTTGTAATATAGCTTAGCTCTTGTATTTACTGTGTACTTTCTGATTCTCTATCTTAAGGAGGATTTACCATGCTAGGAAGAATTGGACCGACAGAAATAATACTCATATTAGCATTAATATTGCTGATATTTGGTGCGAAAAGACTACCTGAACTGGCCAAGGCTATCGGGAAAAGTGTGGTTGAACTTAAAGATGGTCTTAAAGGCGATTCAGGTTCAAATGACTCAGCTTCTTCAAATTCTGACCAAAAAGAATAAAGCTGCCATTCTTGAACCAACTTATTTCGCACCCGCTTATAACCCTGCAAAGGGTTGAGGGAACGCCTGGAGGTTTCAGCCAGGATGAGTAAAAATATAGATGGCACCATGCCCGTACTTGAGCATCTTGCAGAGTTGCGAACGCGTCTGCTAATATCAGCAGGCGCTTTGCTTGTTGCTGTTATTTTTTGCTTTGCAAACATTGAATTCATCAGGGGCATCCTGACCCAGCCTCTTGGCCAGGTTCAGTTGATTTATCTTTCCCCACCGGAAGCTTTTATGGCCAACCTGCGCCTGTCGCTGGTTAGCGGCTTGATTGTTTCCTCGCCCGTAATAATCTATGAACTGCTTGCTTTTGCTTTTCCCGGTTTAAATAGAGGCGAAAAGATATTTATTATTGCTGTTATTATTGGAGCAACTTTTTTATTCATAAGCGGTGTAGTGTTTGCCTATTACGTTGTTTTTCCTTTTACTTTAAGGTTCTTTCTCCAGTTTGCAGATGCCCAGTTGGAGCCTCGTTTTACAATTAGTGAGTATATAGGCTTTATTATATCTTTTCATTTTGCCTTTGGAGCAGTATTTCAGCTGCCCCTTGCAACCTGGGCACTGGGGAAAATCGGACTGCTTTCTACCGGTTTTTTAAGACGACATCGAAAAATTGCCCTTTTAATTATGCTGGTATTATCATCAATTATTACCCCTCCGGACATCATTTCCCAGGTAATACTGGTATTTCCGCTCTTGTTGCTTTATGAAATCGGTATTATTATGGTCCTGATCAGTGAAAGAAAAAGATTAAAGATGCTTTCAGAGTAAGTCTGCAAATTCTAAAACAGGGGTGAACTCTTTATTGGGAAACGATAGTTATGCGATTAAAAACAGGGGAGCAATTATCCTGGCCGGGGGAGACAGCAAAAGGCTGGGCAGCCCCAAAGCACTGCTTAAGTTTCAGGACTGCTCTCTGATTGAGTTAATTGTCAGGCGCCTCGGAGGTTGCTTTGATCAGCTTACCCTGGTAACAGATCGGGCAGACTTATACGGCTACTTACCGGTTAACATTACCGGTGATATAATTAAAACAGAAAAGAAAAGCCCGCTCCGCGGTATTCATGCTGGATTAAGCTCATCAGCTTTGCCGTATCAATTTGTTGTTGCCTGCGATATGCCTTTTTTAAATCTTGACTTAATCAGTTACATGGAGAAATTTGCCAATAAATACGATGCTGTTGTGCCCCGGATCGGTGATTACTTCCAGCCACTCCATGCATACTATAGCCGGACTTGCCTGGAGGTGATAGAGAACCAGGTAGAAAAAGGCCTTTATAAAGTTACTGATTTTTATAACCAGCTGCATATAAGGTATATCGGTGAGGATGAAATAAAAAGGTTTGACCCACGGCAGCTATCATTTATAAATATTAACCGCTGGTCGGACTATGAAACTGCTCTTACCATATTTACTGATCAGCAATGCGAGCTATAAGCGGGAGGTTAGATTCAATGAAAATACCTGAGTATATTGGACCAATGGCATTTGGGCTGAAAATGGGAGTTGTATTGCCCGGGATGGATATTATAAAAACTATATATGAACCGCTTGAACAATGCTACCGGGATGATCTGCTCACGGACGGAGATGTCATCTGTATTACTGAGTCTATTGTGGCCAGGGCACAGGGCAACTACATTACTGTAGATGATATTGCCCGGGAAATAAGAGATAAGCTCCAAGTAGGAGATCAGAACCGTTTAGCAGTTGTTTTTCCTATCGCCAGCCGCAATCGTTTTTCTATGATCTTAAGAGGAATTGCCAGATCAGTGCCGCAGGGAGAAGTTGTTGTGCAGCTTTCATATCCCTTTGATGAAGTTGGTAACCAGGTTATTGATCCTGACTTCTCAAAAAGTTTCAATGAGGATTTAATAAAGATGGAGGATTTAAAAGGTCATGATTTCAGGCACCCCCTGACCGGGGTGAACTATATTGAACTTTACCGGAAAATTATCGAAGAAGAAGGGGCGGCTGCAAATATTATATTATCCAACGACCCCCTGCAGGTATTGGAATTAAACCCTGACGCGGTTATTGCTGCAGATATCCATACCAGGGCTTCGACAAAAGAAAAGATCAACGACCGCTATGAAAATTGTATAACCCTTGACCAGGTTTGCACAGAAGGGGAATCATATTCGGAATGGGGGCTGCTTGGCAGCAACATGTCTTCCGGGGAAAAGTTGAAGCTTGCTCCCCGGGATGGGCAGAAAGTGGTAAATAGCCTGCGCAGTGAATTATATGAAAGGCTGGGTATCAGGGTGGAAGTAATGATTTATGGTGATGGAGCTTATCTTGATCCATCCAGCGGCATTTATGAATTAGCCGATCCCCGGGCAGCATTTGCCGTAACAGATGGCTTGGACTGTTTGCGAGAGGGGGTCAAATATAAATACCTGGCCGATCAATGTTTTCATGAAGAAAAAATGAGTGCTGAAGAAATTGAAGCCCTCTTAACGGATAGCAAAAAGAAAGAATTAGCAGAAGACAGCATTGACAGGGAAGGGACAACCCCGCGAAGGATGGAGGATGTATTAGCCAGCCTGGCTGACCTGGTTAGCGGTTCAGCTGACGCCGGGACTCCCGTGGTTGTTGTCAGGGGTTTTCTTTCTTGAAAGTATAATAACTGGTGTGGTCACCAGTAAAAATAAAATCCAGAAGACGGGGAAGTAATCACCGTAACGGACGTATATTGTTTCCCTGGTTGTAAAATCAATTGGCAGGTGGTAAACATCTGCTTCATTTTTACCTGATCTAAAAAGCTCCCTTCCCGTGTAGTCAAAGGAAATGGTTATACCGCTGTTGGCAACCTGGGTCACGCCGACACCTGTTTCAGCAGCCCGGATTGCAGCAGCCTGGGCATGTTGTTCAAGCCCGATTGACTCCCCAAACCAGGCATCATTAGTTAAAACGAAAACATGCCTGGCTCCTTTACCTGCAAAAAGTCTTGTATGATCTCCAAAATATGATTCAAAGCAAATTACTCCGCCTACCGGGAGGCCCTGGAGGTTGAAAATCTTAATATTTTCACCCGGGCTATAACTGCCAAGCAGCAAGTCAAGGTTTAAAAGCCTGTTTAAAAGCTCTTCCGCCGGGAAATACTCCAC
>PWYU01000029.1 GCA_003567725.1 Syntrophomonadaceae bacterium
AGAAGTCTCCAAATATATAAGGGAACAAAATAAAGAAGACGACCGGCCGATCAACACCGCCCTGGCCGATGCCCTGAAAGATCTGAAACCCGGGAAAAAATAAATCAAACAAAATGTCCCCCTGACTTCCCTGCGGTAGAAGCGAAGAGTTTGCAATGCAAATAATGCGGGAATTACCCGGGCTTAATAGGGGCTTTGTTTTCTGGGTTTTATAGTTCCAATGAACTCATAAGCCCGGGTAAATTTTCAAGTACTGGAAAACCGGTACTCGGTTCTACTTTTTCTAAGCTGCGATCCCCGCAAATATAATCAAGTATCAGTACAACACAACACCTGAGAAACGCCAGTTAAAAAATTAATGCACGTCAACTTAATTCACTTCAGAAACAACTTCTTCTGAAATTAAAAACATTGGATCGGCAATACGTTTTAATGACTGGGCCAGCTTTTCCTGATACTCAGGGTCAAAAAAACTCTTCTCGAAGGTTTCCATATCCGGAAAGTATGCTTCAGTCATATAGCAGTATGGCATGCTATCATTTTTCCAAGCCTGCTTGATAACATAAAAATCGCTTTTTATAACTCCCGGTATGGACATGTTATCTTTTTGATGATCTGTAGTACGCCACCATAGGAACTCTTCGTGATCTGCTCCTGGAGGCAAATTATAAAGGACTGTTAATTTAACCACCTATCATACCCCCTGCTCATTCTTTAATTACCAGGTCATGGCTGAAACCGGAAAGGTTTTGTACACCTTTATCAGTTACAACAACAATATCTTCTACCCTGACGCCCAATTTCCCGGGTAGGTATACACCCGGCTCTATGCTAAAAGCCATGCCTGGCTGGAGCACTGTATCGTTACCCTCCATAATCCAGGGAGGTTCATGAATATCCAGCCCTATGCCATGCCCAGTCCGATGCAAAAATGCTTCACCATAACCGGCATCTTCCAGAAAACTGCGAGCCATATTGTCAATCTCTTCCGCTTTTACGCCCGGTTTTACAAATTTCATAGCCTTTTGATTGGCTTCATTTACCGCATCATAAACCCGAGTTACTTCAGGTTCAGGTTCCCCCAAATGAACTACCCGGGTTATATCTGATTTATAGCCTCCTGTTGAGGCGCCTATGTCAATTACTATCGTATCTCCTTTTTGCAATTTACGTGCCTGGCTGTGATGATGCGGAACAGCTCCATTGGGTCCCGATGCTACAATTGTAAAACAGACTTCATCTGCACCGTACTGCATAAAAGCAGTTTCTGCCGCCCAGGCCACTTCTTTTTCAGTAACTCCAGGTTTGCAGTGATCAATCGCTGCCTGCATAGCTTTATCTGCCTGGGCTGCGGCACGTGCCAGCAGACCAATTTCATCTTCTGATTTAATCAGCCTTAACGGGAATACAAGCTCATCAGCCGAAATCACCTGACCGGGCTTGAACTGGTCCATAAAATGCAGTAGGCTGTCAACACGCATTGCACTATCTACTGCCAGCAGTCCGTTTTTACCCTGTATTTTATTGACTTTTTGTAGAGCTTCCCCGGGGCCATCGGAATCTTTCCAGGAAACAATATCGATTGAAGTACGATCTGCTATCTCTTCAATACTCATAGCGGGTGCAACGATAACAGCTCCATCCCGGTAAACCAGCAAAGTGCAAAGCCGCTCATCAGCAAATGCTGAATAACCCAGAAAATAAAACATATTGGAAGTTGGGCCGATTGCTGTCAGGTCTACGCCATTCTCAAACATGTTATCCTGTAGTTGTTTTATGCGATCTGCAAACTGCATAACCTAATCCTTTCCATGTGCATAGTAATTTATTATTGTCACATCAACTTGCCCATGAAACATGGGCCTACCACAATCAACTTTCCTTCTTCAGCCTGGTTTCATAGTCATAGTACTTGTTGGCCTGATCAAGAGTGACATATTCATTTTTAATATCTTCTTTTAATCTTTCGAGATCACGCTCTAATGGGTCGCCCCACCCTGCACCAGTACCGGTCATGATTCTCATAATATCGTCAGTATTCAGGGTCAGTCCGCTGATTACTGAATACTTTTCAGTACTACCGTCGGAACGGACTATCAAGATATAATTGGGCGATCCCTCACATCCCCCTTCAAGAGGCCAGGGTGGAAACTTTGAGCGGGTATAGGAAATTGTCATCCAGGCATTATCTGACCTGATCCGATAATCTATCCGAACACCTTTTCCGCCTCTGTGTTTCCCAGCTCCACCTTCTTCATCATGGAAACTAAGGTAGTCAACGGTAACCCCATAGCGTGCCTCTGCCACTTCTGCAGGGCAGTTGTATGTTTCTCCGTGCATCATGCTGAATTGACCAGAATTGCCGTCAGACCTGGCTGAACCCCCCCAGCCTCCAATTTCAGGCTCAATTACAACATAAGGCCTGCCGGTATCAGGGTGAATACCACCAAATAAAGTTCCGCAGACTGACGAAAAGTTCCCGGCAGGCAGACGTTCCGGTAGCTTTTCGGCTATACACCTGACAATCAGGTCAGACAACCTAACTGTTAATTCGTAGTAAATAGCCTGGGCAGCAGGAAAAGTGGGATCAAACACAGAACCTGGTCGCGTTTTTACCTTTAAAGGTCTGAATGTGCCACTGTTAGACATTTTGTCAGGCGAGGTTACTCCCTTAAATGCAAGCTGACATATGGTCAGAGTACCATCACGACTGCTGTTAAAAGGACCGCTGTCCTGGTCCGGGTTGTCAGAGAGATCAACAATAAATTCATCATCGGTTATCTCTACTGTAACTTTATAAACCTGTCCGTTATCCTGCTCTTCTTCGAGTTTGTAAACACCGTTGGGCAGCTCTTTCATTGCATCAAGGCTGACCTGTTCTGCATAATCCAGGTATTCTTCTATAGCGTTTAGAAATACATCTTTCCCGTATTTATTGCATATTTCCAGGATCCTGTTCTCACCGACACGCAATGAAGCGATACCGGCCCACAAATCGCCTGTCAAAAAGTCAGGCATCCTACAGTTTGAGGTTAAAATATCAAAAACAGATTGAATCGGCTCTCCTTCTGAGAATAGCTTAATTGCCGAAAGGATAAACCCTTCCTGGTAAATTTCAGTCGCCTCATTAGACATGCTACCGGGCACAGCACCACCAACATCATTATAATGGGCCATGTTTGCTGACCAGGCAATAATTTCACCGTTAAAGAAAATTGGCATGGCCAGAACAACATCGTTGAGATGAGTTACCCCACCATGGTAGGGGTCGTTTGTAATAAAGATATCACCGGGTTTAATATCATCCGGCTTATTAAACTTGTTTAAGATACAAAATACCGACTTGTCCAAAAGACCCGCAAAAGCCGGTATCCCTGCACCGCTGCTGGCCAGCTCACCATTTTTATCAGTAATACCTACC
>PWYU01000110.1 GCA_003567725.1 Syntrophomonadaceae bacterium
ATTTTGGTTTTCACTCTTATTTGCCATGTTGGAAGGGTGCAGTGAGGCTTTGGATATAGAAAGGCAGGATTTGGATGGAGTCCTGTACCCATTTAACGGAGATCCATCCACTCCGGCAATCGTAATATTTGACGATGTCCCAGGTGGCGCCGGTCATTCTCACCGGATTGCGAATCCTGATAACTTGAAACAAACTTTAAAATCAACGCTGAAGAGAATGTATCGTTGTGATTGCGGTGGTGAAGAGGCAGAGGCCAGCTGCTATGGTTGCCTTCGTCATTATAGAAACCAATTTTGCCATGAAATCCTAAATCGTAGAAAGGTTATTTATTTTTTAGAAGAGCTTTTAACTTGAGTAATAAAACTTTTTAAGGGGGATATATCATGCCTCATCCTGATGGCGGCAGTGGAGAGTACCTTAACCCTGTACACACATTCAAACAGGCTTATGACTATGTGGGGGAAGAAGAAATAGAACTCAATTTGCTTTCTGGGGAGAAATTTACGGCAAAAAGAGGTATGGCTGGTGACGGAGTTACAAAAACAATTGTGTTTTTTGGGAGGTTTAGCTCACGGGGAAACGTATGCCCTGCTTGTTGGGGCTATAGAACTAATTGTAATAGGAACTCTAATAGTGAATATGCGATGGCTATAGAACAAGCTATGACAACTTATTACGGGAAAAAGTGGCTTGCCGGTAAACTTGATTATAGAGAAAAAAGAAAGCTGAATGAACTGATTGCAGGCAGTTCGATTAAAAGCTCTTTCGAAGTTGTTTTTAAAGTTTATGAAAATACAGATAGACTCATGTTAGATCTTGAAAATGAAGTTGCAGATAGAGGGTTTGTTCGCGTTAACGAAGCTACAGGGGCTAGTTTGAGTTGTTCATATAATAGACCCGGAAAATGGTTGACTACTTTTCTATGCCGCTACTGGACAGAGAAAATAGGTGGGGTAACTGTTAAGCAAGGGCCGCTACTTTATTTTCTTGGTGCTTCTATAATATTTGCCAATAGGGAAAAGGGAATCGAGCCTTTGTTTTCGTATGGAGTTTTGCAGTCTATGGAAGAGGAAAGGGCAGTATTCTACCATGAGTGGTTACTGTATGTAGTGCAAAATATAAAAAATAATTTTACTTATAGCAGAGATGGCAAAAACTGCGAGTTTGTTGAGTTGCCTTCAGATAAATGTGTGACCTCATTTTACTGCAAGCTACCGGATAAGAGGTATAAATGGCCGAAGCGGGGACTTGTAGTAGCATTCCCCTTGACAGATATTCAATATAATCAAGATCTCGCAAGTATTGCTGATGGAATGAAAATATTGTGGCAAGAGCGAGATCTCTTAGATGCAAGCTCAGAATAAAATGAATTGTTGATAATTAAATGAAGGGTTTATCTTCTATAGCACAAGTCTTTAGTCAGCTTCACAAGAATATGTTTAAGGTCATGAACAATTTTTAAGGAATCTGGAAAGATGTTTAGTTAACAGGGATTTTTCGTAGATGTGGGTTTCATGTCCATATTATAGCGATGAATATAACAATAAAGGTTATAAAAAAGTTTTAAATGGAGTGTGAGGAATGAGTTTTACAGTCGCTCATGCCGAAAAGTTTCCTTTTGAGTTAGGAAGTATGCCAAAAAAGGTCAGGAATGCTTTGCAAAAATGGCAGCAAAGAATAAAAAATAATGAGATTGATCCTCAGAAACAAAGCCCTCCGACAGTAAAAAGACTTACCGAATATAAAAATTTATGGCGTTTGAGAATTAGCGATAATTACCGTTTAGTGTATAAAGTAGAACCACAGGAACGGGTAGTAATTATGATGATGATCGATCATCGCGATAAAATATATGAACGGTTAGGTGCTAATGCGCAGGGTGAACCAGGTATAAGAATAGTGGCCGGGGCTGAAGAATTGCTGGAGAAAAAACCCACACCGGAACAGGTTGGAGAAGCCGAACTTGCGATGGCAAATTCTATTGTTGTCAAGCCCTCTCCTGATAAACCTTTGCCGGAAAAATTGAACCCAGATATTTTGAATAACATGGGGATATCGCAAAAATATCAGGGGGCATTATGCTCTTTACATACTGAAGGTCAGCTTATGGAGGTTGGAAATATCCCAGATTCAATAAAAGAACGAGTGATGGAATATTTCTGGCCTAGTAACATTGAGGAAGTTATTCAGAAGCCGGTTAGAATTGCTCAAGAGAGTAGTGAATTAGAAGAAGCAGCAGAAGGAAGACGCAAATTAGAAAGCTTCTTATTAAAACTTGATCAAGAACAAGAAGAGTTTGTAACTCGTTTTAGAAGCGACAGAAGGCCGGTTGGTCCATGGTTACTTAAAGGAGGTCCCGGCTCAGGTAAATCGACGATTGCCTTGTACTGCGTACAATCGCTGCTCAATAGCTTGTATCAGCTTGAATTGTTTGAGGAAAACAGACCGTTTAAAATACTATATACCACTTATACTAATTCATTAGTCAGGGTGTCTGAATATCTCCTGAATGTCTTAGGAGTAAGAGATAATTTGCATCAAGTTGATGTCAGAACAGTTGATAGTATGGCCCTTAAATATCTGCCACCAGAACAAAAAAACCTGGATATTTGCGCAGGAAACGAAAGAAATGAAGTTATATATGAAGCTGTTGATCGCTGTTCCAGTAAAAATCGAAACTTTAGTTTTAACCATGATGATAGCAGTTTCTTAGTTGAAGAAATCGATTGGGTAGTTATAGGACAGGGCTTAGAGGATATGCAGCAATATTTAAAACTAGATCGTTCTGGCAGGGGTAGATCTTTGGGCCGGCAACAGAGACAGCATTTATGGTTTTTATATGAGGAATATATACAGCTGCTTCGTGAAAGAGGACAATGTCTCTTTAGTGAAAGGCTCAAATATGCTGCGAAAAGTGTTATGCCTCATTATGACTATATCTTTATTGATGAAGCACAAGATCTAAAACCGGTTGCCATTCAATTTTTGATGGGGCTTTGCAATAACCGGAAAAACATTTATTTAACAGCAGATGTCAACCAGAGCATCTGGGGTTATAGTTTTTCTTGGACAAAGATGGCCCGTGATTTGCGTGTGCAGGGCAGGACCAAAATATTAAGACGTAATTACAGGACTACTAGAGAAATCTGGGATGCAGTGATGCAGTTGGCGCCTATTAATGAGGTTGATGAGGAGACACTTTCGGCGGAAGCTGTATACAGAGGTAGTTCCCCAATTCTTGCTTGGTATGAACGGAAAAACCAAGTTGAAAAAAGCTTGAATGAATTTCTATTTAAAGCTTTACGTGAGGAAAGGCTTACGCCGGGCAGTGCTGCTGTGTTATGTCCCACTAATAAAGAGGCTGAAAATGTTTGCAGAATGCTTGATGATAATTTTAAACCGAAGATAATGGAGCCGA
>PWYU01000119.1 GCA_003567725.1 Syntrophomonadaceae bacterium
ACGGGGATGTTTACGACCGGGTCATCACAGCTTGCCCCAGCTGCAACCATGACATGCTGCGATTGATGTAGTTTTAAAAGCGTAAAAAGCAGGATGGGGAGTTCAAAAAAACGAGAACCAGGCAGATTGCAAAGAAGCCTTAAAACCTGTGAATAAGATATTAATGTGGTCGGGGCGGCCGGATTTGAACCGGTTGCCCCTAAAGCCCAAACCCCATTCCAAACTTCATATTTGATTGAAGCTTAAGGTTAATCTAACCTTCAATCCTTATAATACTTTTAGATTAAGTATCATTTCCCAGGACAGGGAAATGATACCGAAGTTATTCCGGCCGAGAGCTTTACCGAATAAGTACTTTTCCTGCAGAAACATGCTGGGAAGCAGGTAGCAGAGCCGATTCGGGCATAATAACTCCCATCTGACATCTGTAAATTGTAAATGTTCATCACTTTCTGACGAAAATGAGGTGCGGATAAAATCCTGGAGGCAGTAAGCTATGAGCGGAGATCTTCAGCGGGTAGTTATGAATAGTCCTCTTCTTAGCAGTTACTGTAGTGATTATCTATATCAGGATACGGACGATCTACTCACCTTTGCCCGGGATATGAGATACCAGCTGAGCGAGCCAATCAAGGGCCAAAAAAGTGTTGGGAAAACTGCCGTCTTTAGCTTGGTAAATTAACTCTGCTCAGACCGACTATCACTCCATATGCCGGGACTTAATATGGTTATTATTATTTATCGCTTTCGGGTTAATACGCAAAATTGTTAGATGAACTAATCTTCCATACTCTAGAAATGAATAGGCCCCATTAGCACTTTAATTTGAAGTAGCGGCACCTAAATCCCTGATGATATAAAAAATTGACCAAAAATTAGTGGAAACACTACTAATGACAGAATGCCACATGGCCTATAATCAGCCTTCAAATTCTGTCTTGCGTCACTACACATATGCCTTCTGCTAATGAATGGTTCCCACTGCCAAGCTCACAGCGAACTTTCACCGCCAAGTTAACACCCATGCCGGGCGCACTAAGAGCAGGAAGAAACTTTAATTTCTTCCTGCTCTTAGTACATGCAGAGTTTCCTAAGTCTGCAAAGATCGAAAGACTGCTTTAAAGGTTAAAATTCTTGGCATACTGGCCGATTAGGGGAAGTTCGTTGACCTGCCCGCTAAGTGCATTAACCAGGCCCATGATAAACAGGATAAATAAAAAGATAGCCCCAAGAATACCTACAGCCCAACCGACAAACGGTATCCAGCTAACAAAGCCAATAATAACCCAGGCAATGAGTAGAACAAGGCCCTGCTTGGCATGAAACTGAGCAAAAGGACTGTCTTTCTTTGCCAAAAGCGGAATAAGTACCAGCAAACCCAGGTAAGATAAGGCAGCGATTGCCTTATTATCTTCAATGTCAGATGGTGAATAGTTAGAGTCGTTGTTCATATCTATGTACCCCTTTCCATGTATATATTTAAATTATAATTGATTATTAGCTATTAAGCAAATTTTTTCTGGCGCCGCTGAAGCTTCCGCAGCCTGATTTAGCTAAATGATACCGACTCCGACAATTAGCCTAACAATGCTGATCGGCAATGCACCTAAACAGCAAATCAACCCGGCTATAGGGTAAGCTATATTCTGCTGGTCTTTATTGGTGGCCAGATCAATAATCGCCAGTACTGCACCAATCATGGCTATGGGAATCACAAACCAGTTCATCCATCCCAAGCAGGGAACCAGTGCAATAAAAGCAAATGAAATAACAACAATTCCCCAAACAAGCGTAAGTGTCCTCATTAATTTATACCTTCTTTCTTTTTAATTGTATTCCTTAAAACAGTGAAAACCTCTTTCCCCAGAAAACAAATGACCAAAGCTGTGTTTAATGCAAAGAGCGGGTATATCCAGGCCGAAATACTGTTCGCAGCAAAGGCATTGGCAAACTCTCCACTGGAGATTAGAAATAATGAAGTAGTCATACCGCAAAAAGGACAGGGGTGATCATATTTCAACTTCCACTCACAGACAGGCAATAATCCGGAAATTGTCTCTGCAGAGATCAGAAATGGGAGCATGAGAACAAAAATTATACATAAACTGTAAAACAGCCATACAAATTTCAATGGCTGCTTCAAACCAGCAATAAGTATACGCTTACCTATATCAATCATTCTTTCGCCCTCCACAAACTTTTCCCGGTATTAAGTTTGACAGGACTGGCAGTCTGCCTAAACAGCTGTACTACACAGATTATGAATAACCCACTTGCATCCTGCGTTACTGTGCAAGCCTCTCTAATAACCCAGACGTAAACAATAACAATTGGGACGATCAGCCAAACGATCAAGATCGAAATAAATAGCTGAGCAATACCTCTTCCAGTACTTTGTGCATATAAATTTTAAATTCTCAAAGTACCCAGAAATATGCCTGAAAGAATATAAGAATTAAAACTTATTTTCTGAGCCCCTGACCGCTTTATTGCCTCTAACGGTCGGCACAACATAATTTATATAGATTACAGGGCAACTGATGGAATCTATTTGCTGCATTGAGCACAATACATTATTTCCCTCCATTAATTATTTGTTCAAATTTGTAACTTCAACAATATAATAGCATTTCCTGCATGAATATCATAAAATTATAAAAATATATTATTAAGCAAAAACAGCCAGGATAGACAGGTAGCACGAGGTTGAGCACAGCCATTTTTATCCATGGAAAATAAAGTTATATTGCTGCAACATCAACAGAACTTCTATACTCCTGCCAAAAAGAAGCCTTCCCGCCCCTGCTTTGGGTATTATTTCAACATTCGGCATCCTACCTGCGACCTTTTCTGCGGAATCTCTATAGAACAGTTGAATTGATCCTCTTATTCTTGAAGTAAACAATTTTTCGAGTATATCATCCATGCTGCTTCCGATAACACAGGTTGCATGCCTTCAATCATCGTTGCAATGAGGGAATTTTCTTCCTTTTAAAGGATTATTTCACCCAAAACACTCTTCCGATAAGAAGAGAGTTCCCGATATAGCTTAACAATAAGATCTTTCACAGCATTTTCGAAAGATTAGAATTAAAAAGATAATAATTTGCTTTCTGAGTAATTAGGATTTACAGGTTTAAACAGTAAGAAAACACAATTATATAGACTTAACTATTTTTGTGTGATAGAAGGATAAATAATGAGTCTGTAGAATTATCTTATGATAAACACTTAGGAGGAGTTTAAAATATGCAAACTTATTGTAGAGGATGTGGAAAGGAAATTCATGAAATGGCTGAAATTTGTACAAACTGTGGAGTGAGGCAACTTACATCTACGTCAGACAAAAACAAAATTACTGCTGGAATATTAGCTTTATTCTTGGGAGGA
>PWYU01000091.1 GCA_003567725.1 Syntrophomonadaceae bacterium
CACTTTAACTGCCAGGGAAATGAAAGAACAGGTCCTTGACCAGATGGATTTGGAAAGGGAAAGAGGAATCACCATCAAACTACAGGCGGTCCGCCTTAATTACTGCCCGCAAGATGGCGAAGAATACATTTTAAACTTAATTGACACACCCGGCCATGTCGACTTTACCTATGAGGTGTCAAGGAGCCTGGCAGCCTGCGAGGGAGCTATCCTGGTGGTTGATGCCGCCCAGGGAATAGAAGCCCAAACCCTGGCTAATACCTACCTGGCCCTGGAGCAAAACCTGGTTATCGTGCCGGTTATAAACAAGATTGATCTGGACAGTGCCAATCCGGAAAGAGTAAAAGAAGAATTAGCAGACCTGATCGGTGAAGAGGCCCTGGAGGCTATTTCTATATCGGCAAAAAAAGGCATTGGCATTGAAGAAGTTTTAGAAACAATTGTTAATAAAGTCCCTCCCCCGGCCTTAAGTGATCCTGAAAATCCCCTTAAAGCCCTGGTTTTTGATTCCAACTACGACAGGTACCGGGGCGTAATCGCCTACATCAGGGTGATGGAAGGCCACCTGAAAAATGGGGACCGCATCAAATTTATGAACACCGGCAAAGAATTTGAAGTATCGGAAATCGGCATTTTCCGGCCGGCCATGGAACCAGCCGAGGGCCTGGCCGCCGGCGAAGTAGGTTACCTGATTGCTTCGATTAGAAACGTCAGTGACGCCGCAGTTGGTGATACAATTACCGGAGCCGACAATCCCGCTGCAAAAGCCCTGCCAGGATACCGTCCGGCGATACCCATGGTTTTTTGCGGCCTTTTCCCCCAGGATAACAGCGCTTTCGTAACCCTGCGGGAAGCACTTGAACGGCTCACCTTAAATGATTCCGCCCTCACCTACGAACCGGAAAAATCAAATGCCCTGGGCCTTGGATTTCGCTGCGGCTTTCTGGGCTTATTGCATATGGATATAGTCAAAGAAAGGCTTGAACGAGAATACGGCCTCAGCCTGATTGTTTCAGCCCCAAGCGTAGTTTACAGGGTCCATCTATTTAATGAGGAAATAATCGAGGTGGATAACCCGGCCCTGATGCCCCCTTCTAATGAACGGGCAGCAATTGAAGAGCCTTATGTGGATGCCGCAATTTTAATCCCCGTAGAATACGTAGGAGCAGTTATGGAACTTTGTCAGGGAAAAAGAGGAGAAATCCGCGATACCAAATACCTGGACTCAGTCCGGGTCAGGCTCAATTATTACCTGCCCCTGGCTGAAATTATTTATGACTTCTTTGACCAGCTTAAATCAAGGACCAGGGGCTATGCCACCCTGGACTATGAAATGCATGGTTACAGGAAATCCGATCTCGTATTGATGGACATCCTGGTTAATGAAGAGAAAGTTGATGCCCTCTCATTCATTATTCACCGGGAAAAAGCCTACCAGCGGGGCCGGGAAATGGTTGAAAAACTAAAGGATATTATCCCCAGGCAGATGTTTGATGTGCCGGTCCAGGCAGCGATTGAAAATAAAATCATTGCCCGGGAAACAATCAAAGCAATGCGCAAGAATGTCACCGAAAAGCTTTACGGTGGAGATGTCACCCGGAAAAGAAAACTTTTAGACAAACAGAAAGAAGGCAAGAAAAAAATGAAAAAGATCGGCCGGGTTGAAATACCCCAGGAAGCTTTCACTGCCGTCTTAAAAATTGAATAACAATCGATTGAAGCAGCCATTAACACTTATTCCTGCCAGTATTCAGGCCGATCAAGGCTTTCTGCACATAATACCTTTCCTTTAACTTTACCAAGCTGTCCCTGTTTCAGTTCCCGGACCATCCAGGCCTCTGCAATCTCTTTTGCGATAGGATAGGGGGCTTCATATCCAAGCGGCCCAGCCGGTTTAAAACCATGACGCGGATAATAATCCGGGTGACCGAGCACAAATACCAACTTGACACCTCTTTCTAAGAGCAGGCGCATTCCTTCTTCTATCAGCCTGCCACCCAATCCTTTCCTTTGCATGGCAGGCTCAACAGCAACCGGAGCCAGCAGTGAAACCGGTACCTTCTCATGTTTAAAAACCTGCGCTCTTGTAAATAGAATGTGCCCTTTGATCTGCCTCTCTTCCAGTGCTACTAGAGATAACAGTGGTTGTGCTGATAGATCCTCCATAAGTTTTTTCACCAGCTCCACAATTATGGGCCCCTCTTTGTGGCCAAAAGCCTGTTTTTCCACTTTTAAAAGAGCAGGCAAATCCGAATCTGAAGATTCTTTAATAATCACCAGGTTAATCAACTCCTTATTAATGGTACAACTATATTAAAAGCAAAAACCGCCTGCTGAGCGGATTTTTGCCTGTATTCGATGATAGTTAAGGCCTGTCCTATTGATCGCTGCCTGCTACATTGCCTTCACCAAATTTGCTGCTATCTACCTTGGCCATAATTTCTGGAACCATCTCCACAATTTTTTCCAGTGAGCCTTTCCCGGCCAGGGGGACAACACTTAGTTCGTCATTTTTTATGACAAGCATGGCATTGGGACTGATCTTACAGCCCACTCCGCCTCCTCCACCACTACCGTCATTACCTTTGCTATCTTTTCCGCTGCCCTCTCCGCCACCAGCACCGAAGGATACTGAAATAACCGGCACCATGGTAATACTACCAACCTGGAATGGTTCTCCCACTACAGTTTCAGTGCGCAAAAATTTTTCCAATTTTTCAAACATAGTATTGAAAACATCACTTCCACCGCCCATATTTTACTCCTCCTTTATTAGTTTCTATCAGTTAATACATCACTTTTAATTAAAGGTTGCAAAAATGAAGAGATCTTCCAAAGTTTTATTAACCTCAGGAAGCATATGCCGCTTTTTCTTGCTTCAGTAATTTCAAAAACTGGCGGGTTCGACGGGATAGCATAAACCGTACTATCCTCAACAACACCACTGCAGATAGTATTTTACCTTCTACTGAGAGGTTTATTTCGTAGTATTCTTCATGCCAGACAGGTTCTAAAGCAAATACTGCTCCCTTACAAAAGCCTCTGATCATATAACCAAAAGCAGTTAACCAACCAGTCAGGTGAGGCTCATCAAAACCGACCCTTCCTCGCAGGGCTATTTTCTCAGGCCGTAATATTTTTAGCATATCTGTAAACAAGGACAGGCCATTTCGAAGGAATTCTCTATCTACAGTGCGTAATATCTTGCCGAATGGAAGCCCTTCTTTTTCTTTTTTCCCCGGTTTTTGATCTTTTTTACCCCATTTTTCAGGGTGCATGGAAAATGAAAGTCCTGCTATGCTTATTTTAATCTGGCCAGGTTTATCAAGGCTACTGTCCCACCTGGCCTTAATTACTAAGAATGCTAAAAAACGGATTATTGCATTGATTTTAAGACTCTGTTCATAGCCACCCTCAAGTTTATAGCTGATGGGAGCTAAAAGAAAAAACAGGCATAACAGGATAAAGAGCGCTAAAATTACCCCAAAAATATAGACCATTATCATTAGAACGCTCAGGATAAAAATCCTCCTTCAAGCCTGGCCGGGGATAAACCTGCCCAGCAAGGGATTTCTTTTTTTCAAACTGGCACCCGCCGCTTTACCCAGCACGGTAAAAAATCTTTTTATTGAGCGGTTGATAGCTTTATTAACAGGTTTTTTGTTGATAAACCCCGAGGTAAGCTTAAAAATTTGCAGCTGCAGACGCAACACATCCTTAACCTCGAACTCTTTTCCCTCAGCAGCTTCGGCAAATAATTGATTTTTAATAATTTCTATCCTCCGGACAGCCAGTTCAGCAGGCACTTTAATTTCTTGAGGATGGTTTAGTTCCCAGTCCAGTAATTTCAGCTGGTTTAATTCTTCCCGGCATTTAAAGCAGTAAATAAGGTGCTCTTCCAGAAGTATTTTTTCCAGGGGCTCAATTTCACCGTCCAGATATAACTGCATTAATTCGCTAAATTGTTGATGTTCCATTACTCACACCTCCAGAAGGCCACAAGCAAGCATCTTATTTCGAAGTTGGCTCCTGGCCCTATAAACACTATTTTTAACTGTCCCCAGCGGTTGCTTGAGGGCCGCGGCTATTTGTTCATAGCTCATTTCTTCATAATAGCGCAGGATCAATGGCAGTCGATATCGCTCCGGTAATTCTGCAATCAGTTTATCAATAACCTGGTGAGTGTCTTTTAAAACCAGGATTCCCTCCGGATTATCTTTGGCAGCCAGGTATTGCTCCGGGGAAAGCCAGCCGCCTTTAGATTCAAGCTGCTCCCATTTTCCTTCCAGGGAATATTCACATCCTTTGTTTGTCTTCCCATGATTAATCAAAGTATTGATAGTGATTTTTTTCAGCCAGGGCAGCAAAGGCCTGGCTTCATCAAAACTCTTAATAGCCCTGAATAGTTTAATATAAACCTCCTGCATAATGTCTAAAGATTCTTCCTTGCTGCGGGTAAAGCTAAAGCAAGTGTGATAAAGATAACCTTCATAATAACTTAGAAGTTCATTGTAAGCATCCCCGTCATTGTTTTTACAACGTTGGATCAGGTTAATGATTGTTGCTTGATTCAGCTCGTTCTCCTCCAAAGAGAGCGCTTTATACCTTTATTATAATAATACATCATTAAGTGAGCATAAGTTGCATTTTGAACATATTTTTATGCTTTAATAATAAAGCAGCATTATTTCAAGCAGGCCAGAAATCAACTCATGATCCGTTACCTCAAATCTTACTTAACCATGCTTGATTTGAGGGTTAGTGCTGATAGACAAGAAAAGCGGGGTGTAAGGAGATATTGTGGTGACCCAGGACTGGGGTCTGACAGCCATGCTTTTAGGTAAGCAGAAACACGCTCTTTAAGGTAAACTTTATCTGCACTTACCTCTTAAATCAAGCTTCACCTTCTCAAAAACCCTTTACAGCCAGTACTTCTGCAGCCGGGGTTCTGTCACCGGTACAACTGATCATCCGGGGGCCATCCAGGAATCTTAATTCATAACCATGGTTCCTGTATAATTCAATAATCCGCTCGGTAGCCTGATTGGACAAGACAACAGGACCGGGGTATCGGGTCAGCCATTTGACCAGGCGAACCTGTTCTTGCCAGTCGAAGCCGTCTTTCGAGTAGTTTGTAAATTCCACGTCGTAGGGAGGATCAGCGTAAATAAAATCACCTTCTTTGAGAAGCAGTTTCTCAAAATCTGTGCAGGTAAACTGCCATTTCTCGAATATCTCCCGGTAAGAACGGTAATCATATTCATAATTGATTTTTTTATAGCGCCCAAAAGGCACATTGAACCTGCCTTTCCGGTTAAAACGGCAAAGCCCGTTATACCCGGTCCGGTTAAGGTAATAAAAGAGCTCAGCTGCTTCCTTAGAGTCCTCTTTTCCTTCTTCTATCAACCGGTTAAAACGCTCCCGGTGTTTATAATAAAGGCTTTCATCATTTAAAAGGGGGACTTCTATCCGGAAACCTTTTTGCGCCCACCGAAAAAAATTAATCACATGGGGATTGATATCATTCAGCAGAGCTTTTTCAGGCTGCAATCCCATCGCTACCGCCAGCCCTCCGCAAAAGGGTTCCACCAGGCGGCACTTCCGGTAGGGCTCCCAAAACAGCATCAAATGTGGAACCAGCCATCTCTTCCCGCCGGCCCATTTAAGAGGCGGCCGCAAACTTTTCGCCCCAAAATTATTAAAGGTCAAGAACAACCTCCACCCTGGATAAATATATTAATAATCAAAATTCTTAACGGTTCATAGCTTCAACCAAATGATTATATTTCCTGCCCCTGTCAAATTAAAATGATTTGTAACTACAAAGCTTATGCTGTCATGAAACAGTAAAAACTGCTGAAAAAAGCTGGCTCACAGATGTTAAATTTACTTTATATCGTGGCCGGTGAAGTTTTAATAGTTCTTTATTCAGCCATAAATGTTATCTTCAAGCCCATCCCTCGGACATCAGGTTTGGTACAAAAACTTCTTCAGAGATATTTCCATTCTGAATTGTCATAATAAGATCTTTTCTTAGGCCAATGTTACCTAATCACGAAAAGTCAAATAAGCAGCATTCATCATCATCCAAGACATTTTTTAGATGCTCACACCTGGTTCCATTATAGGCTTCGTACTTAGCCTGATCAACGTAACAATAAATCCGGCCTAATGCTTCCGAGCCTTTCTCCTTCCAAACCTCCGCTAAGGGACAACGGGTTACACGCTTTCTTTTAATTCCATCTTCACAGAGAACCTCATCTGCTTCCCAGCCCCACTTTGGCAAATCTGAACCAGCATTAAAGTTATCTAAAGTCAGAGGAAGTTTGAGCTCCTCTACCTTTGCCTGTATTGAGATTCCACATTCAACACCATAACGTTTAATTATATCAAGTAAAACTTCCTTCCCCGTTTCTTCCCCGTATCTTTCTACTAAAACTTCCGCAGTGTGATGGTAAAGCAAAGCCAACCGCTTGGCCATAATCAAAACCTGTTCTTCTGCTTCAACTTTGGGAACCATGTTTTCCTTATATTCTTTTTTACCCATTTATAATCTCTCCCACCACTGGTATTAAACTTCTTAGTAACTACTGATATGAAAGTGCATATCAACCCCCAATTAGCAACGGTGGTTTTATAAGCTTTTCCAGAACCATGAGTCGGTTCCACCGTTCCCTGTGGCTTTACGTTAAATAAATAAGAACTTACTCCCTACTTCAGCTGCAGGCCGGCCTGTTCAAGTTCGAACTCCGGTTCTCCTATCACTACCAAGCCGAGATCTCCATTCAGCGTAAGCAGATCTCCTGTTTCAATTAATTCCGTGGCCCGGCTTACCCCGTTGACCGCCGGAATTTTTAATTCCCGAGCAATAATTGAAGAGTGAACCAGCATCCCGCCGCGTCTTTCAACAATGCCCGCAGCCAGGGGGATTATGAAAGTGATCTGCGGCTGCACCGCATCAAAAACCAGGATTTCACCGGCAACCACATTTTTAAAATCAGCTACAGAGTGAATTACCCGGGCTTTTCCGGTAACTATACCTCTTGAAGAGGGATGCCCGACCAGCTGTCGCGGCTTTAAAGCTTTAGTTTTTTCTTCCTGCACCGGCGCTTCTGGTACAGGTGGGCTGTACTCCAGTTGTTTTTGCAGGCTTTCCAACACTACCGGCCAGTTGTCGAGGGTTACCTGCTCTGGCATATCTTTTAGTAGTCCGGCTTTCAGCAGGCGAAACAGGGCCTCTTTCAGGTATAAATAAAGCTGGTTTTCCAGTTTGCCCAGCAAGATATTATCATCATCGCGCAGTTTCCAGCTGAGACGGCCGATTCTAAGCCAGTTTAAGGCCTCATTTTGGTGCTTGTGACCAGCTTTCTCCAGATAGGTTTCCTTTAGCTTTTTATATACTGATAAATCCTTAGGTTGCTCATCTCCTTTTAACGAACCTTCAGCAAGGGCCAGTACTGCCTGGAGCAAGCTAGAAGGATCATCGGCCAGACTTACATTTTCATAATATAGATCCATCTGCTCAGTCAGTAGTTGTTCAAAAGCAGCTGCAAAAATTGCTCCCTCTGATGTTTCTGTTTTGATCTCCTCAAGAAAGATTTTCGAATTAGGCCTGTCCTGACCTGTCAGAAAATGCGAAACTCTATCTTGCAGGTTCCTGTTTTCATAAAGCATTTGCCCCAGCCTTTTTAAGTGCTTGTTTCGTTCCTGAGCCAATAAATTATCTGTTTTAAGCAGCACAATAAATTCATAAGGATCATCAGGCTTGATCAGGTCATTGTAATAAGTAGCAAAGTTGCGAATTCCATGCGCAAAGGGTATAAAATCATCATGGTAAATCTTTTTCCACCGGTTGTAGCTCTGGCCTCTTTTTTCAAGCCGATCTAAAAAAAGACAGTTGTCATTCGAAAAGGCCTCTTCACTCCCGAAGAGTTTCACTTCTTCGATCAATTTGGGAATCAAATCTTTTTCAACTTTCTCGGTCAAGGCAAGCAGTGAATTTTTATCCGGAGTCAGGCTAAGGTACCAAGTCCGTTCATCATCATCTTTGCTATTAAGGCCGGTGATCGGCCTGACCTGGAGCACAGTAAAAGCTTCTTCAATGCCGGTCCATTCAATATCAACCGGCTGCCCAAATATTTTTTCCAGGGCCAAGATCTTTAACCACAAAGTTTCTAAGGCATTTTTTGCCATAAGAGTGGCTTTGCGCTCCCCTGCTGTATTAAAAATCCTACCGGAATCTTTTGCAAGTTTAATCCGCTCCGGTTCTTCAATATTATCAACCAGCAGATCTAGTGAACCACTGATTACCTCAAGGATAATAACATCTTCTTGTCCGCTGGACGGATCGGCGCTGAAGGCTAATCCAGAAATTGTGCTCGGTTCCATAGCCTGGACCAGCACCGGCATAGCACTATAGCGGGAATCAAGCTTTTTTTCCTCACGGTAAAGTAAAGAGCGGTCGCTCCAAAGCGAGGCCCAGACCAGCTTCACCGTTTCAATTAACTTATCAGAAGTTATGTTAAGATAAGACTCATGCATACCGGCAAAAGATGCTGCTGCGGAGTCTTCGGCTGCTGTAGAAGAGCGAACTGCAAATTTTGTTCCAGAAGGCCATCTGGAAACATAAGACATTATCTCTTTTTCCAGGGCTGCAGGCATTATGCCTTTTGAAAAGAAGGAGCGTATCCTTAACGCTACATCCCATATTTCTTCCCAGCGCATCGAGTTGAAAGGTTTGCGGTAAAGCTCCAGATCTATTCGCTGCTGTAAATTATTATAGCGAGTATAAGCCTGGTATCCTTCAGAACTAATGCTAAAACCGGCGGGAACATGAAAGCCTTCCTTAATACAAAGCGAAAGATTGCGGGCCTTATTGCCAAGCAGCTCAGCAGGATAATCATAAGCATCTGCAAGAGGAACTATGAAGGTTTGCCTGGTACCCACTGGTATACCTCCTGGAACCGCCTGACATAAAAAATACGAATGATATCGACCAGGATCAAGCTTGAAGACGGTGATTTAATAAACTTGTCAAGATAACTGTGTCTTTTAATTAAAAGCCCGGCCCATTGATCAATCTCTTCTGGATCTGCAAGAGGCCTGGCTAATCCTGTTATAGTAACTGCCCTGATCAGGTTTATACTTTCCGGCTGTTGAGCGCGGTTATCGATCAAAAGTGAAATTTTCTTGTTTTTGGTGATCAAGTTATACTTTCTGGTCTGAGATGGAGTAGAAAAAACCAGGTGCCTCAAATCAGCACTGAAAGCATAGCTGATTAAATTAGTGTAAGGTTGGCCTTCACCCTGGGTGGCCAGTACAGCAAATGGTTGTTCTAAACAAAGTTCTCTGATTTCAGTCTCAATCTGGCCCCTGGTATTACCTGCACTGCCGGGAACAACATCAACAAAATCCGGCTCATCATAGTGATTTTTCACCAAAATCCCTCCTCAGGATACCCCGGAAAATGGTTTTATAAAAAAATAATAATTCGGCAGGGCCGTTGCTATGGCCTGCTTTTTAAGCACATCTGCCGTGGGGAAAAATATGGATGATAAATAACAAATAACAGGCATCTAGATATTTAATATCTCAGCCTATTGTCCTTGTTGAATGATAACCGTCCCCGTGGCTTAATAATTCCTGGCCGGCGACTGCTTGTTTTTCTTTGCTCAGCATTAAATGTGGGCAGCACTCCCGTCATCCTGACAGGTGCCCCTGGCATTATTTAAAGATACTGCCAATTAAAGCAACGACCTGATCGTTATCCAGACTGCTTCTGCCATCACCACTTTGCAGCCCGTAATTGCCAAAATCAGAATGGTTTAATCCTTCTATTTCCTTTATTTCAGTCCCTGCGGGAAGGTTATCTTTTGCTTCTTCGTAATTATCCCGGTTGATTATTTTATCATCTGTGCCCATTAATGAAATAACCTGACCTTCGAAAGCGCTTAGATCCCGGTCACAATATGAGCCAAGCAAAAAAAGCCCGTAAACCCTTTCCGGATTTCTTTCGGTAAACCGGCAGGCCGAAATACCACCCAGGGAATGCCCGCCCACCCAGGCCTGGTTTAGATCATAGCTTTCAATAATTCTGCCCGCGGCTTCGATGTCAAATATAGCGGCGTTAAAAGGAGCTTTAATCACATAAACTGTCTTCTGCAGCTGAAGAGCCGTTTTGCCCATTTTATAAAGATATGACTCCGGCTCAACCAATCCTCCCGGGTAATAAATGAGAGGAATTTTTTCAGGATCTGTTTGGATGGGATTTATAACAAAATATTTATTCCCCTCACTTATAGACAATTCCGGGTCAGCCTTGATCTCCTGTAGATAATCGAGCTGGGCTGGATAAGTGCGAAGCTGAACATAGATCCAAAATCCGGCCGGAATAAGAAAGATTAAAATCACCAGGCCCAGTAATACCTTCTTAGATCCAGTTTTTTTACGGCTTTTTATTACAGCCACCCTCACTTCCCTCCTTCGCTGCCATTAATAAATCAAAATAGTTTCTTTCTGATGAAAAAATAACAAGATCAACATTCTTCACCGCCCTGGCATTTTTAAACAATATGCGCTTTTTCTGGTGGCTCAACATTTCTTCAGTAAAAACTATACTGAAAGCTTTTCTTGCCTGTTTCTCTTAGTATACCATTATTTTAATCCTACCATATCAGGCTTTACTGTTACAGACTCTTTACGCTGATAGCATTTTAGCTCCCTGATTCAGGATTGACATAACTAACCGGTTGGTATTATATATAACTGTCAACATGATCAGGAAAGAAGAAGTAATGTGACTTTAAGCTTGAGTACTAAAGTACAATCGTATAACCGTGGTTCAGAACCTGGTATAAAAGGCTGATTACCTTCACACTTTTTTAGATGGAACCGGTAAAACCTACGCTTTTTCCAGAATTTATCATTATGGAGGGTTAATTATGTCGAAAAGCAAAAAGTTTAAGATGGCGGTATTTATCTTACTCGCAGCAGGCCTGGCATTCAGTTTGTTGCCCATGGATAATGCAAAGGCAGAAACGCTTGAGATAATCGATGAAGATATCACCAAGCCTGCCGGCGACTTAGAGATACCAGCCGGTACAGCAGTAAATGGCAACGTTACCCTTAACCTGGGCGAACTTACCGTTTACGGTATTATCAACGGCAATGTTGATAACAACATGGGGGAAGTTAAGATCGTCGGAGAAGTGAGCGGAAATGTTACGGCTAACCTGGGGCAGGTTGTCGTTGATGGCTTAGTCGGCGGCGATGTTACAGCACGCATGGGCGAAATTATGATCAACGGTTCAGTAGGCGGCGATGTAGATACCGGCCTAGGCACAACCATGGTAAACGGTTCAGTGGGGGGAAATATTGAATCCGGCTTCGGTGATTTAACCCTTCACGGCAGCATCGATGGAGACGTCAACAGCAAGGGCGGGAATATCTACATCGGAGGAATTGTGGATGGCGATGTTCACCTGGAAAGAGGGGTAGTTGAGCTGGGCCCTGAGGCAACAGTCGTTGGCAGCGTATCGGTGGGAAGAGGCCTGGTCAAAAAAGACGGCACAGCTACCGCCGGAGCGATAGAAATTGGCGAAGAAGTAACCGCTTCCGAACTGCAAGAGGATGACGGGCAAGATAGTTACCGTTTTCGCGGCGCAGACAGAAACCTGATAGAAAGAATAGTTGAAAGAACAATGAATACTGTGAACAATGTTCTCGGCCGCTTCGGTATCTTTATCCCGGGCTTCGCCGGACGACCAGAAATATCGGTCTCGCCCTTTATGAGGTTATATGGGAATATTGCCCGGGGAATATTGAACATGCTCATTCTTTTTGCCCTGGCCGCTTTAACTTACGCCCTGTTCCCGAAACAGGTCAAAACAGCCGGCAATGCTGTTACAGAAAAAACGGGGCCTGTCCTTGGCTTTGGTATTCTGGCAACCATACTGGCCGTACCTCTAATGATTCTGCTTGCTATTACCATTATCGGTATCCCCCTGATCCTGGTAGAAATAATCGTTCTGGCAGCGGCAGGTCTTCTGGGTTACACCGGTATAGCCGATCTGATAGGCAGAAGAATAGTAAAAAGCACTTCTTCGTCTACACCAGGTTCAATTGGAACTATAGCCCTGGGAGTTCTGATCATCGGCCTGATTACAATGATCCCCGTACTGGGAAGTATTGTTTCGCTGGCCGTATTTATCATTGCTCTTGGTGCAGCCCTGGCCACCCGGTTCGGGACTTTACAGCAAAGTAGCGCTGCCTGCGTCCCAACTGATACTCAGGATTAATGGGAGTAACTACTCATCCTATTGCCCTTGTTGAATGATAAGCGGGGCCATGGGGACGGTTCGAACGTCCCTTAAAGCATAGCTTTAAGGCCGAAGGGGAGACGGTGGAACCGTCCCCTTCGGCTTCAGCTCATCAGGCGGAAAAGAACCCACCTTTTCCGCCTTAACTTTAACCAGGCAATGTTAACGGCGATAAAGGTTTAGCTCCATTGCTGACATCTACAAAAAACCTACCTTACAGATAAGCCTTAAGGCATTAGGGTACATATAAAAACCGGGGCAATCAGCTGTTCGGCTGATATTTGCACCTGTTAAAAAGCTTCGCGCTTAATCAACACCCCTGGGTCGAAGTCTTTGACCGGGCCGCGGTAGGGTTCCCCCCGTTCATGCAGGTGGGGCCGGCCCATGTGAGTAACAGCCGCCACCGGGCAAAAGTTATAACAACGCAGGCAAATTATGCATTCGCCCTTTGTTTGGATTGCTTGATCCTGATAAAATAAATTATTTACCGGGCAAAGGCGAACGCATTCGCCGCAATCAATACAGTTGTCGCTGTCAATACCAATATCGTTCTTTAGCCTGTGAAAAACTTTTCGGAACGGCAACCGTTGCATGCAACCCAAGTAGAAAGCAACCTGGCTGAATCCGCGCAGGAAAACCCTACCTGCACTTATTTCGCGGCTAAAAAAGGCCACCCTTTTGCGGGCCCTGTCGAGAACACCGGCCAGGCGGCCGTGATCATTGGTGTAGGGAAGGGAAATAATGCTGACTGTAACATTGTTCGGCATTAAAAAGTGTTCACCCCACTTGATATTGAATCCTTTTTCTTGTGCCATTGTCCCTCCAACCTGGGCTCCATCACCCGACCAGAGCCACTGGGTGCAAAAAACAAATGCTTTCTTCCCTGATACCTGCGGCAAACTATTAATAAAATTTTCCATTGGTTTAGCTACATCAGAACCATGGATGGGATAACCAAAACCCACGATATCAACAGCATCAATCATAGCGGCTGCTTTCCCCACGGAGACAGTTTCAATCGAGTAAGTTTCAGATAGATGCCCCAGTTGCTCAAATTGGTGGGATAGCTCTTCTGAGACCCACCAGGTATTACCTGTGCCGGAAAAATAAAATATTGCAATCTTTTCCCTGCTTCGGTTACTATACAAAGCCGTTCTCCTTCCATAGGTTTTACCTGAATTATTACTGTCAGGCTTATATTAAGGCCAGTTTTAAGCCAACCTTATTATATAGCTTTTCTAAGCTTTTGACATAGCAGTAATTATACTCTCCACTAAAAAACCGGCAGCAGTTTTTGTGTTAGAAAGCCTAAAGATATGCTAAGATAAGAGTAAACTATGCTGTTTTTAATGACGTGACCTTGGAGGGTGGGAATTATGGAAGGTCTCTACCTAGAAGAAATCTGTAATACCCTTAAAATGAAACTTTCAACCAGGCCAGAAATTATCTTTGCTTACCTGTTTGGTTCAGTAGCTACAAAAAAAACAAACACTTTAAGTGATCTAGACCTGGCTATATACCTGGATCCACATTACCGGCAACGAAAAAAGGGCTATGGTTATCAAAGTGAATTAATTGCTGAACTTTCCTCCTTGTTATCAACTTCGGTTGATGTTGTAATTTTGAATAGAGCTTCAACCATTCTAAAATACCAGGTTATAAAAAACGGTGTGCTCATCTTTAGCCGTTGCAACAAGGCCCGCAGAGAGTTTCATGAAAAAACTATCCGGGACTATCTTGATTTAAAACCACTGCTTAAGGTTCAGCAGCAGTACCTGCGGCAAAGGTTTTCCAAACCTTCATTTGGGAGTTGATCCAGTTGGTTGATCGAGACTTGGTTTTCTTAAAAATACAAGAGATAGAAAAGTATTTATACGAACTTGAGAAATACCATGGTATAACCGTAGAAGAAATGGAAAACGATCTGACAAAGCTCTGGGCTGTTCAGCATGGATTGCAACTCTCTATCCAGGTGATTCTAGATACAGGTAACCACATTCTTGCTGAAAAAGGTATATCTATTAAGGAATATGCAGATATATTCCCAGAATTGGCCCGCCTTGGAGTAATACCGAAGGATTATGCCGAAGATATTAAAGGGATGGCCGGTTTACGGAACCTCCTGGTTCACGAATACACAGGAATTGATCTTGAGAGAATTACAGCATTTATAAACAATAACCTCGATGATTTTAACCACTTTGCCAGTTTCGTTCTAAGCTACCTTGATCGAGAAAAGAATAACGAAAATCTTTAATCC
>PWYU01000019.1 GCA_003567725.1 Syntrophomonadaceae bacterium
AGAGTCAGCCGCTTATCCTTCTTTTCCTCCGGGTCTTTTTTGGGCCTGGCCACTTTTAATCATCCCTTCCCCACCGCGAGTTATTTACAGGTTAATAACTGTATAATATTGCGCAGCAGGCTCATTGTCAAACACCCTGCGTAAAAATGACTGCGAAAGTAATGTTTTGCTCTTAAGGCCAAAAATGTTGCCCCTGTTGCAGTTTGGGCGCCTTAAAGGTGGCGGTGTTTTTTTGGCACGGCCGGCCCACATTCCTGAGGCGGCCTGGTCACCTTCTGTAAAAGCGGTGCCGGCTTCTTTTTGCTGGCACAAGCTTTTGCCCTCTTTAGTGGACATAGCGGCCGCCGGGACGGGCAAATCTTTGACCGCGGTAGGGACAACCATCACACCATAAATTGTTCCCGGAGGTTACTTCCGGCTGGATCTTCATTTGCAATATAGCGATCTGGTTGATATCGTGACCCTGGAATGGTTTATTGCTAAAGCTAACCAGGGCGAATTATAAATTATTATTACCCTTTAACTCACTCTTCCCTTTTCATACATAGAAAAGACCACAAAAAACGCTCCTCAACATGTTCAACATGTGCAACCATTGCCCATATCAAAAATACATGGGAAATATTTGCGTAATAGCTTCCCAAATGATATGATAATGGGCAAAGATTTCCCACGTCTTGGTCCCTCAAATTTTAACAAAGGTGTGGGGAGTTAGCCGTTAGCGTTGTCCTACGTTTAGTCATTTCTTCTGATTTCACAACCGATCCATTTGACAATATCTTTAGATAGTATTAATATTATTAGCACTAACTCAACTTGATGTCACATGGTGGAGAGAAGCAATGCAGCAATTTTTGGTGAAACATGCTGTTTTTACAGTTTCCGATCTTGATCAATATTTATCCACCCAGGGTGCCGGCAAAACAAATACCCGCAAGGCACTGCTTACCTATTACCGGAATAAAGGCCTGATCGTGCCAGTGCGCCGCGGCCTTTACATGACGGTACCGGCCGGTGAGGATCCGGATGAAAGTCCGGTCGATCCTTATCTCATAGCAGCCAAACTACAACCTGATGCGGTTCTATCTTACCATACAGCACTTGAGTTTCACGGCAAAGCCTACTCTACCTTTAACACCCTTTACTATACAACTCGCTTAAAGATACCGCCATTCGAGTTTAGAAACTTTAAGTTTATAAGCGTGCTAGTACCGCGTAATCTACGGCTAAAGGACAGGGATTATTTTGGAGTTGTTTTCCGGAATCGCTCTGGTGTAGAGTTGAAGGTAACCACCCTTGAGCGAACTTTAGTAGACGTATTAAACCGCCCCGATCTGGCCGGGAGTTTAGAAGAAATATGGCGTTCTTTAGAATCAATAGAGTTCTTTGATCTGGATCAAGTTGTAGAGTATGTACGGCTGCTCAATAATGCAACCACAGCAGCAAAGGTGGGTTTTTTCTTAGAACAACACCAAGAAACCCTTATGGTTGATGAGGCCTATTTAAAAACGCTTCGCCGGTTACGCCCTGATCAGCACCACTATTTTGACCGTGGGAAACGCAAAAATAGCTTCTTCGTTAAAAACTGGAATCTTTTAGTGCCGCAAGAAATAGTGCGCAAAACATGGGGGGGAGTAAAGTGATCTTTTCAGCATCAGAAGTACTGACGCTGGCCAGAGAGAACGGGTACAAAGCTGAGTTGATTGAAAAAGTACTGCATTTACTGCGCTTGCTAAATGCCCTTAATACACACCCTTATCTTAAATACAAATGGGTTTTAAAAGGCGGTACAGCCCTAAACCTGTTCAGGCAAAAGCTGCCCAGATTATCGGTAGATATTGATTTAAATTATGTCAGTGCGCTCGATCGTAAAAAAATGCTTTCCGAAAGACCAAAATTTGAGGAGGCCATCCAGGCAGTCTGCGCCCGGGAGGGATTTAACGTTAGAAGAGCCCCCGATGAACACGCCGGCGGAAAGTGGAGGCTAAACTACCAGAGCTATACCGGCCAATCTGGCAACCTTGAAATTGATCTTAACTATATGTTCAGGCAGCCATTGTGGGAAAGCTAGCCTTCTGATTCCTATCTGTTAGGGTCGTTTAAAGCCACCAATATCCCGGTTCTGGATATCCACGAAATAGCTGCCGGAAAGCTGGCCGCACTATTATCTCGAGGACAGGCAAGAGATCTCTTTGATTCTCACCGGCTTCTCAAATCAGAGGCGCTTGTTTCTGATAAACTACGCCTTGCATTTGTTGTTTATGGGGCAATGAATCGCAATGATTGGAGAAACGTTACGATCGATAATACCAGCTTCGAACCAGCAGAGCTTGCTCGACAGCTACTGCCCACTTTAAAAGCCGGTACAGCTGAAAAGTATGGCACCCCGCTAGATTATGGCCGATGTCTGATCGAAGAGTGCAAGGAAAGTATGTCTTCAGTGCTGCCCTTTACCGCTTCTGAAAAAGCTTTTCTTGACCTGCTCCTGGACCAGGGCGTAATCGACTCCACTCTATTAACTGCCGATCCCCTTTTGCAAAAACGCATCCAGAACCAACCACTTCTTCAATGGAAAGCACGTAATGTGCACAAACATAAGGGTTTGCCGGAAAATTAGGTTGCTCCCTGACCAGCTACCTCCAAGCTTTTTCATGCTCTTAGCCTGCATCCTGTATTATGCAGGTTGTGGGCCCTTAGGTCGGCGGTGCGTTTTTTGCACGGCCGGCATATGTTCCGGCGGCAGCCTGGATGCTGCTGCCGGGGCCCTGCACCGACTTTGCAACTTAACCTCCTCTCCCTCATCCATATCTAAAACACTTATAAATATACCCGTTCGCATGTGCAACCACTACCCACATCACGTCAACACGGCCTCCATTTTCTTAAGTGAGCTTTTCATGGTAATCTACCTGTTAGCAAAAGTTTTTGATTTTGTTATCTTACTTTAAAAAAATATTCAACCTCCAACCTTCCCTTTGCCGACGTCTTGCTTTCATCAGTATACGTTATTGGGTAAACGGTAATTGCCTGGTATTCCCAGGACGGCAGGAGCATATCTTCAATAATCTGCGTGATCTCCCTGCTTTCATTTACCCGGTAAGATTTTGTTGTACCCCCATACACCCGGAGGTTACCTTTTCCATCACCTGTATGCATATTGGATATTCCCAGATAGTCATAGTCTTCTGTAGTTATATTGTCAGAAAGGTGGGCCCACGGTATTCGGTTTAAAAGGCTTAAAGAACTGGAGTAATCAGCGTAATTTGATACTTCTTCTTTACTAAGATTAACATCCCAACTTCTGGCTACCTGAAGCCTGTTTTCTGAAATAAGTCTTACTTGGAAATGAACAGGTTTATCATTTCTGATTGCTATGAA
>PWYU01000083.1 GCA_003567725.1 Syntrophomonadaceae bacterium
ATACTATAATTTTACTGATGAGTACATCCCAGGGTTTTATTAATCATCAGGCGAAAGCTTTTTTAGACAGGACAATTCCCCACTACCATCCTTATATAATAATGGCCGATGGAGAATGCAGACACCTCGCCAGGTATGATAGCTATCCTGACCTGGTCTTTTACTATGACAGGAAAGACATGACAGACCAGGAAGAACAGGTACTCGACGATTATTTGTATCGCACTGCCTGCCATCATCAATCTAAAGCCTACATCATTGTCAACGACGGCAGTTTTCAACTGCATCTGCTGGAACCAGGGAAACCCCGAAGAGGTAATCTTCCCTTTGCCTCGGTTGAAGCCATGGAAAAACTGGTGATTTACAACGGTTCTCCCAGGAAAAGAGGCAGTAATTCGGCCCTTATACTGGAGAAAGTGGCTGAAACCCTTGGAGAAAAGGTAGAGGTTCGTGATTTGAAGGAAAGGGATAATTGGGAGGTCTGGGCAGCGGATTTTAAGAACGAGGAACATGTGATGTTTCTTATGCCTCTCTATGTTCATGCCATGCCTTCCCACGTTATTGAATTTATTGAAAAACTGCAACCCTCCGAAGGTAGTATCAGCTTTTTTATCCAGTCTGGTTTTCCCGAAAGCAGTCAGTCCCACTATCTTGAGGCCTATGTTGAACAACTGGCCCTCAGGTTGGGCAGGACTTATCTTGGCACAGTTATTAAGGGTGGAGTAGAAGGTATGCAGATGAGACCACCTACGGCTCAAGAAAAAATGATTGAACTAATTGTGAAGGCCATTCATAACCTGGCCTGTAACGGAAGCTTCAATCCCGAAGATATTCGCAGATTGGCCAGGCCGGTTCGATTTGGAAAGGGAGCACAACTAATCTTTAAACTGGTTGCCAGGTTTGGGCTTGTCAATTACTTCTGGGATCACCAGCTCAAAAATAATGATGCATATGAAAAACGTTTTGATCGCCCGTACTTGTCTTAGAATCTGGAAACGAGAGAGCTTGCACCTAAATTGCTGCGCCCATTATATTTATGAAGAAACTCATTACCCGGATGCAGCCCGGCCATTATACTTCGAAACATCCCAGGCCAATCGTTTTTGTAATGGATTATTCCCGATTCAAAGAACCCTCTGTTTACTTCACCCTGGCCCACCGGGACTCCATAAACGGAGCATCGCCGGGTCTAAGCTTAATATTAGCTGTCCAGTGGTAGGTTTTAGGCCAGTTACGAAATATACTGACTGCTTTAAATAGGAACTTCAGAAAAAGAGTGTCGGGCCTTGGCTCCCACCCACCACTGGGGTGCATTCTTATCTCGATCTCATCGCGCTCCCGGGAAACATTGTAGCTTCCACTGATTGTGCCTGCCGCTTCCCTGTTCGCCTTGATAATAAATTTCCCTTCTATGGCGGTTTCATCCTCTAGGCCTGTGATTTCCGGGAAAGGCGGCATGAAATGTACAGAAATGCTGTGCTCCCCGTATTCTGTACCGACACTTTTTATCGCGCCCCCGCTTTCATCATTATTAATGGATATCCCTTCAGGGTTATCAGAAGAATATGGCTTTAGAGGGCCTGAGTATGCAGGGCACCAATCAACAAGAAAGGTGTCATTAGAGTAGCGCATAAAATAAATCCTTGATCTGTTCAGGGGAACTGGAAAAGTGTCTGGTTTATGGAGCCGGCCGTTTATGCTTATTCTTACTTCCGTCATAAAGCGGCGGACAAAATAAAAACTGTTCATCAGGTAAACGGGCAGAGTTGTTGGATTTTCAGAGCTGCTGCCAACAGGGGCAAGGAGGGTAAATGGCCTGGTGGGGCGGGGATTCTTTTCAATTATTTTTACATCTATTTCCCGGCCTATCTTATCAGTAAAAGCGAAACTTACATCTATACCCTTCTCAGAAACATGAAAATAAGCACCAGGCATGGGTTCAATGATCAGGTCAGCCAGTCCCTTAGCAGTCACACTGAAATCATCATCTTTGGGCAGCTCCGGTTGTTGATAAACATCTACATAACCATCGTTACGCCAGGCAATGACTCTTAAGCCTCTGCCGGATGCAGGATCATTAAACCATTGTGGTTCAAGCGCCATATATATCTGATCAGGATCCTTCTCAAAATTTATGAGAAACAGTTTTTGCATAGGGGTGATTTCGAAACTGAAAGGTAAATATTGCATCATGTAAACCTCCTTGAGTATGGGCAGGGTACTCTCACTCTGTCTTGCCTGATTATATTATATTTCTCTGTAAGCAGAAAGAAAACGTGATAAAAATAATCCTGCAGCAGCAACTGATTTTTACCCGTTACCCGGTCAAGTTAACATATTGTTATTGAACAGCTGCGAATTATAGTAGATAATTATTCAAACCATGATTTTAGCGAATAGACAAGAAATTTCGTGTAAAGAAGGGACTGCACTGGCGTTGAGTAAAGCTTATAAAGTTAAACTTTAGCAGAATACAAATATGTGGTGGAAGAAAAATATAAGCTGGCTCTTTATTAACGGAATAGTGCTCCTGGTTTCAGCAGGCCAGACCGGCCACGAGCTTATTGCTGAAATCCTGAAAAAGGCTGAATTGGTGGTGGCCCCCTCATTGTGAAAAAACTCAGCTGCCATTGCCACCATAAGGGAAGGTGTGCATTTGCAGCCAGCTTATTAACTGTTCTTCAGAAATACTACTATCAGCAACCCCAAAAAAGCCCTTATATAAAGGACTTATCGTTGTATCAAAGTTTAAGTTTTTATTTGGTGGAGGCGGGCTTATCAGGCCAAATCCTCATCACGAAAAAGCATTTGAAGTAAGCAGCTATTAGAGAATGCGAAGCCAGTCTCGTCGTGCAAAAAGGATGCGTTCAACGTTGACAACCTTTTCTTTTTCATCAATTGTGAAGAAAACTATATAGCTCTTCACAAGTAATTTACGATAGCCAATAGAAGCCAGCCGTTCGTCTGTAATAGTTGGACATTTTTGTGGCATATCAGCCAAGTTCATCAAGGCATCTTCAATTAAATCCATCATTTTAATAGCTGTAATAGGGATCGAGAGTCGTGTGGTAAGATATTTGTTAATATCCCGGAGATCGTTTTCTGCCGGCTCCGAAACTTCAACCCTATAGCTTGCCATCTGCTATCTCCTGGCGCAAGTCTTTCATTACATCGGTAAGGGGACGTTTTTTACCTTCTTTCACCGCTGTTCTGCCTTCGTCAAGTAAGCGATATAGCTCGAGCTTACCGCTGAGCATTTCATACATTTCGATACTCATCACGGCTAGATCGCCTTGACCGTTCTTGGTAATATAGACAGGCTCTTCATTCTCATGGCAAAATGTTGATATTTCATTATAGTTATTTCTTA
>PWYU01000048.1 GCA_003567725.1 Syntrophomonadaceae bacterium
AGGTACATGGTTTTAAAATCAAACCGGGCTCCAAACTGCCCGGGAAGCACTTTTGAAAACATGTGCAGGCAGGCAGGGCAGCTAAACAGCATAGTCCCAATCTTTTTGTCCCGGTAGAAAGCAGTTAATTTTTCAGCCCTTCGCTCAACTGCATCAAACAGGCCCATCCTCAAATACATTTCCCCGCAGCACAGATCCCAGCTACCTGCTACAGTAATTTCTTCCATGAAAGAAGCATCTAAGAGGTAGGGCAAGGCAAGAATATTACAGCCAGGATAAAGGACCAGCTCCCCTTCGGGCGGTGTTTGTTGCCATTTCCTAACAAGCGCTTGCTCTTTCAGGCTCATGGTCTGATAAAGATCAGTCCTAAAATTTGATTGCGAAGAAGGCATAAAATACTCAGCCCTCCAGGGCAGGCCTTCCTGGCTGTAGTCTTCATACCACCTGCCGGTAATTAGCTCGTAGGGATGGCAATCCCTGGGACAAAAGGTATTGCAGGTATAACAGCTGATGCATTTTTTTAAAACCGGGGATTTTTGTTTCGCCATCAGCTTCTTTTTTTCTGCTATCGCTTCTTCCCGGCCCAGTTCAAGGTAAGGGCACCGGTAAAGACATTCGCCGCACAGATTGCATCGATCATAGTCAAAAAATTCAAAGCGACCGATTATGGCAACCTCCTTTTTTAGAATATAACAAATTTAGCAGTTTCTTTAGACCTGGCCAATAAATATAGTTATTAGAGTTTTTTTATAGTGGCTGGTTGCAGTATTCTAAACTGAAACGCTAAGAATCTATTATTTTTGCCCGGCCTTTCTTTTTATCACCCTGATAGGTTCAGCTATTTTCCCCATTTTAACAAAATTTATAAGTCGTGTTTTGGAAACTTCGCTGATTATAGTACCCTGTGGTATCAAAACAGCTCCCTGTTGATCATAAATGTTATCAGCAAGGATCATCCCTGTAGCCAGCTGAAACAGGTAAACCTGCTTAACTTCGTATTTATACCCCTTTTCAATGCATAGTATTTCAGTTTCCAGGGCGTTAAATATCCCCGGATCATAGAGAGCACCGTTAGACCTGAGCCGATTTAAGCTGCCTGTACTGGTGCCTTCTGTTTTTAAATAGTAATCATAGTCCTGGACAACTTTAAGAATCCTGGCCAGCAGGGGAATATCTTCACCCTTTAATTCATCAGCAGGCGGGCCGGAACCGTCGTAACCTTTAAACTGGTACTTAACTGCTTCCGCGATATTCTGCAGACGTGGAATATTTGCCAGGAACTTACTGCCAACCTGGGGATGAGATTTAAATAACGCTTCTTCTTCAGCGTTTAACAGGTTCTTGCCAAAGCTTTTATTAACTATATCGCGCGGAATGGTTACTGTACCAATTTGTGAAAGGTGTGCAGCCATCTCTAGTTCCCAGGTTTCTTTCATATCAATCCTCTCGCCTATTATTTTGGCCATGCGGCTAATACTGCCTGCCCGATTGAAAATATCAGGCTGCAGGGCGGCTAGAAGATCCAGCAAAAGCTTTATACTGCCGGTCAGGGTATTTTGTAAAAGATCCCGCTCAGAAACTAGTAGCTGATAGTGTCTTACCGCTGCGTCAATGACCTTAATCAAGTCCTGACTACTGCAAGGTTTGGTTAAAAAATGAAAAATACTATTTTTATTAATTGCTGCCATGGCTATCTCCAGATCGGCATAACCAGTTAGTAGTATGCGGGAGGTATCGGGAGAGAAATCGGCTGCTTCAGTTAGGAATTCTATTCCATTCATCTGCGGCATCCGGTAATCAGATACTATTACAGCAAAAGGCCCTTTTTCCTTAAGAGCCTTCAACCCTTGCAGGCCATTTAAAGCTTTTACAACACTATAGTAATTGCGCAGGTTTCTTTCAAGGGCCAGCAGGATGCTTGTCTCGTCGTCTACTATAAGGATTTTATCTTTCATACTGAACCAGCTCCTTGCATAATAGATTGTAGACAAAATATTTTACTTTAAACATCTTTGAACAGGCCCTTTGAAAAATGTAATTAAACCTTTTTAACCTCCAGGGGCAACTTTATTAAAAAGACAGTGCCCTTCCCTTCGTCCGAATTAACTTCTATACTGCCGCTATGCCTGTTATTAATTATGTCATGAGCGATCATCAGGCCCTGACCGGTGCCTGCACCAACTTCTTTAGTGGTAAAAAAGGGGTCAAAAATCCGGTCTAAATTAGCCCTGGCAATACCGATTCCGTTATCAGCTATTTCTATAACCGCATTCTCTTCTTCAATTCTGGTCCTGATAAAAATCTCACCTGACGGGTAATAGCCCCTTTTTACAGCTTCTTCCACGGCCTGGGCAGCATTAATAATCATGTTCAGCAAGACCTGGTTAATAGCATCAATAGCACAATACACCCGGGGTAAATCCTCAGCGAGATCAAGCTTTACATCAGCTGTATACTTCCATTCGTTACGCGAAATAGTTAACGTATTTTCAACGGCCTTATTTAAATCAGCCTTATTCTTATGCACTTCCCCGGATCTGGAAAACCCTTTCATAGCCTGAATTAAAGTTGTTACCCGGTCAACGCCTTCCAGGGTCTGCTCAATGGCAAGAGGTAGTTCTTCTAAGCGGTAATTAATATCTAGCTCTTCATAAAGCCCGGCCAGTTCTGATCTATCAGCCTGGTTATAGGACCGGTCCGCATTATCAAAAAGATTTTTCATTCTTTTGATGAATTCTGCCAGGGCTTGATAAGATTCTTTAAGAAAAAAAGTATTGTCACCAATATACTGCATGGGAGTGTTAATCTCGTGGGCAATTCCTGCTGCAAGCTGGCCAATGGATTTCAGCTTTTCAGCCATGGCCAGCTCTGCATTGGTCTTAACTAAAGCTGTGATGTCTTGAAAAGCCAGGACTGTACCCCTCTCACTACCTTCATTATCGTTAATCACTGCCGCGTTAGCATAAATGTTTAATTTTGTTCCTTCACGATTAACCATTACCAGGTTATCGTTACTGTATCCACCATCCCGAACTTCTCTATTAATTAAGCTTAGAGGATCTTCAGCAGCCCTGGTTTCACGGGGATCAAGTAAAAGCAATACATCCGCTAGCTGCCTGTTTTTAGCTTCCTGCCTGTCCCAGCCGGTTAGCTCCTCAGCCCGGTCATTTAAATCAATCACTTTCTGATAAGGATCTAATACAATAATTCCTTCACTAATGCTTTGCAAGGTCACACTAAGTAGTTCTTTTTCTTCTGCCAGCTGGTCCTCATACCGCTTGCGGGTAATGCTTCCGGCAATAACATCAGCAACAACCCTTAACAGGGCAATTTCTTCTTCAGCC
>PWYU01000102.1 GCA_003567725.1 Syntrophomonadaceae bacterium
AATAAGTGCCATGACTTTTACTTTAAACCTTATTGAAGAAGGAGGTTCAAGCTATGAATAATGACAATAAGCTAAAAGAAAACCAGGAGATTATTTTCAAAGAACTGCCCTTGCCGGAAGAAAGCGATAAAGAAATGGCGCAGAATATGCAGCTTTTATGCGATAACCTGGAGCTGATTTTGGATAATGCTGACTTAGTGATAGAGAAACCAGAATTCTTCTATATCAGGTACAGTTGGATGATAATTGGTGCTGCCTATATAGGTGCAAAATATATTCCACTTGGGGTTTTGCTTAAGCTGTGGCGGAGCGGCAGTTGGATTGGCAAATGCCCGGACTGCGGCGGCAGGTCATACATAATTAATGCCGGCGGTTCACCCTTAAGCGGAAGTCATTCCTTCAATTTAGTTTGTCAAACTTGCCGGGATATAATTTACTGTAAGCAGAGCGGGAATTTTGCCGAACTGATGAAGCAGGCCTTTGACCTTTGTGACAGATACAGCCAGAAGCAGAAGATTCTGCGCACCAGGGGACCGGTCTTCTCCTGGAGCAAGGGCCTAGTTGGTGAAAGCGTGCCGGATAAGATTTTAGAAGATGCAGTAAAACCGGTCAGCTTGGAAACTCTGGTCAATGAACTAAAAAAGCTAGGGCAAGGTGGCTAAAAATGAAAAACAAGAGTTATGAGGTGACAGATATATCGCTGTCACCTTTGTTATTCTAAGATCAACTTGTGCCATTATACTTGGGAAGAAGGAGTTTTATAAATGAAAAAAGAGATTCGTCAGCTTGCTGAAATTCTTAGCGGGGAAAAAGTTTCGAACCTTGTCGTAATTGCAGCGCGACCATCTATTGGGAAAACATTGCTATCACTGCATTTGACCCATCACTTTATCATGGAGGGAAAAGCAACAGCTTATTTTAGCTTGAAACTGCCAAACAATAGATTGATGGATTACCTTTTAAGCATCAATACGAATATTGAAGTGGAAAAAATCAAGCAGGGCAGGTTATCAGCCAAAGAGCTGAGCAAATTAACCGAAGCAAGTAGCAATTTAAGCAGGTTACCTCTAAGCATCCATGATGGAAATACATTTTCATTAAAAACAATAAAAGAAAAAGCACTCGAGCTGAAAAATACAACTGGTCTTGATATTTTGTTCATTGATTACCTGCAACTTTTAAGAGGCTCAGCAAAATGTAATAGTCGGCAGGAGGAAATAACAAGTATATTAAGTGAACTAAGAGCGATTGCAGAAGAACTTACTGTTTCCATTATTCTGCTTTCGCAGTTGAGCCGTTCTGTTGAAGAAAAAGCTGATAAGCGGCCGGAGGTTAATGATTTGCTTGAAATTGGCCAGGTAGAACCATATGCAGATAAGATTATTTTCCTTTACAGTGATGCATATTACAGTAGCAAACCTTCAGAGACAAGTTCCACTGAAATTATTATTGCCAAAGACATAAATGGGAAGCCTATTAAGATCATTATTGATGATTTATAAACTATAATAGCTGAAATAACATAAGTGAAGAAAAGCAAACTGGCACATTATTAATAGTAGTGATTAATTCCAAATATTAACCGACAACAACGAGAATAAATTATTCTAATAAGACAATCTTCAGCTACAGCCAATATGGGAAGTTATTAAAAAACCAAATATAACCAAACGTATATTATTATTTGTGCAAGTATTATAGTTATTTAAGCACTAATTACCTGGCATTTCTCCCGCACTATAATCTCTCCATTTTGGCAAAGACTTAACAAACCGTTTAGATATGTCATCATTTGTATTATTTTTTATAAAGTCTATCAGGCAATCAAATGTAATTATTCGTTTATACTGATTTTCAACAAAATCATATTTTGAAGGTTGAATGTACACAAGGTAAGTCTCATTAACAGTTTTTAATCCTTGTATTGCTTTTGGGTTGCTTTTTGTATGTTTTATAGCTTCAGAGGTTGTCATCTTTTTTAGCTCAGGCTCAATTTTTACCTGCCCTAGTAATTCAAGTTGTTTTAATAACGATAGATATTTTTTCTTTGATGATTTAGGATGATTGAATAGCTCAATAATACCTTTAAGCAAAAATGGGAATCCTTTTTCTCGAGACACTTCTAAGTAATCATTCTGCTTAGGGTTTATAGATTTTTTCTCAGTTTTAAGTTCTACTAATATAGCTTTTTTTAAGTCTTCGGAAAAAGCAACGTAGTCAATCTTATATGATCTATTTTTATTCTTTATATCATTCTGATATTTCTCATATATCAAGCCCTTTCTAACTGGAAACTCAGGAATTAATTCATCTTTAACAGAAAACCCAAGTTTTTTATTTAGTATATCTTTTAGGTAAAGAGAAAAAAACAGGTCTGCTCTCCTTTCAAGTTGATAACTTGGCAAATGCCTCCAATCATCCATTCTTTCAAATAATTTTTTTATCATTGAGTCTGTAGCTTTCACATTCAAGCATCTCCTTTAACAATAAAATAGCTTATCACAATATGTATGAATTTATTCTACAAAAATTATTACTACCCTTCTTCAGACATCACCAAAACCGACCCACAATTAGGGCAATGATAAAAGGTGGTTAAATTTCCCCCGATGTTTTTTAAGCACCAGTAAATACAAAGCACCAGGGCGATAATAACTAAAAATCCGCCTCCGGTTGCAGCTGTTAATAAAAGGCCGAAGGCAAAAAACCCCCAAAAGAGTATATTAAAAAAAGACCCAAAGTCCCAACTTCGCTTGCTAGTAAAACCCTTCTGACCCTGGTAGCCACATTCCAGGCACAAAGTGTAGTTTGCCGGTACGCTCTTTAAAGCTTTTTAATTCAGCCAAGGTTAAAGTTATAAGAATCCGTCATCTTGGCAAAGGTAGCCTGATCGGCCGGATGGGTAATATTTGCATAATACCATGCGTGATTCTCTTCGTCCCCTGTTAAGTCGAAAAGCCGCCTGATAAATGCAAATGACCGCCTGCGTTCATGAGGAATTGCCGAGAGAGCTTCATTGGCTTCATGGCGCAGCCCTTCTGCATCTAAGTGATCGGCCAGGGCCTTTAGAAGGAAAGACTTACTGACACTGCGATCGGTAGCACTGATTAACTTTTCCAAGTTGTTTCGTTTTTCTGCGAAGGTGGTATTTTTTTCTGCCCTGTTAATTTCAATCCTCAAGCGGTAGAGCTTATTTACGGTGACTTCCGGCATTTCATTTTCCTCTTTATAGTAATCGTGCATGAGAGCATGGAACAGCTCATCGTCGTAGCTGATATTAGTGAAATCGGATAAGATTGCACAGAG
>PWYU01000123.1 GCA_003567725.1 Syntrophomonadaceae bacterium
AGGCACCAAGGCAGTGAGGATGACGGCATCGCTTTGTTCAATATGTGGGGCCAGCAGTTCTTTTTCTTTTTCATACCATTCTTCAGGAAGGCGGCGGGCGTAACCACCTTCACCGACAGCCAGTACCTGGGGAACGTCAAATTCAAGGGTTTCTGCTCCAAGACTCCTGGCCTGCTCATTTGCTTCCGGCCGGATATCAAGTGTTTTCACCTTGGCACCAAGCCTCTTAGCGGTGGCAATAGACTGGAGTCCTGCCACCCCGGTGCCGACAACCAAAAACTGGGCCGGGTTGATGATTCCAAAAGAGGTGGGCATCATCGGTATGAAACGCCCCAGGTGGTTGGCTGCAAAGATAACCGCCTTATACCCCGCCACGGTGCTCATCGAGGTTAAAGAGTCCATTTGCTGGGCCCTGGATATTCTCGGAATGCCATCCAAGGTAAAGCCGGTGATGTTCCGCAGTGCCATGATTTTCAGGCCCTCATGGTTGACAGAATGGGCCGGGTGTAAAAAGCTGATTACTACACTGCCTTCTGAAAAAAGCTCAGTTTCGTGTTTACCATACTTTTCATGATGGCGCGGTTCTTTTACTTTAAGTATGACATTGGCCCTTTTATATAGCTCCTCGAGATCGTCAATTACTTCTGCTCCCTTAGCGGTGTATTCAGCGTCATCAATAAATGCGCCGGCGCCCGCTCCTGCTTCAACCAGGATCTCGGCTCCGGCGGCAACCATCTTCTCCACTGTGTTAGGTATGGCGGATACTCTACTTTCTCCAGGCATGATCTCTTTCGGAACACCAACTACGACCTTTTCTAATTGCACTGCAAACACCCCCGTAAAATTATTGAAGCCTTAAAATAAGAAAACTATATCCGAAGCTCTTTTATTTTGAGCTTAAGCTTGTTTCAGATCAATACATAAGAAATGGCAAACTTTATTTTTTATAATGCTTGGTTTATAATGTACACGCATTCAGTTTTAATTATAAATATTATCCAAATAACTACAATTGGCACCATGTAAGTTAATACTTCTATTTTAAAGACATTTTGTAAGCTGAGGGCAATATCATGCCGGATACAAAGGAAGTTCTAACAGTTAAAGAAGCCCTTAAATCGGAATACTTGGAGAGTGCTGGTGCTGTAGTTGCTGCAGGCAAAGGCGGCCTGGGTAAGACTGTCAAGTGGGCACATATATTAGAAATCACCCAGTGCAAAGATTACGTAAATGGTCATGAATTAATCCTGACAACCGGTGCAGGGTGGAAAAATAAGAATGATCCTCTCATTTTTATAAGGCAGCTAATTGCAAAAAATGTTACCGCACTATGCATACAGCTTGGGGAAAAGTTTAATGATTTCAACTCTGTAGACGTCATCCCTTCTGAAATTCTTGATGAAGCAGAATCAAATGACTTTCCCCTCATATTAATTCCGGAAAACTATGAATGTCGGTACGTAGACCTAATGCATAGCCTGCATACAATGATAATTAATAAAGATTACAAAGTTTATCTTGAACAGGAAAAGTTTCTAAACAGCCTGCAACAAATATTGACCAACCCTCATGATACAACTGATATTTTGCACTACATTCATAACAGTTTAGACGTAAGCACTGCTTACATTCCAGTAAAAGGAAAAGCACAGTTTATTCCAAAAATCAGCAAAACAAAGCAGAGGCAAATTAAGGAGTACCTTCACAATACTGAAGAAAAATCTCTAATTTCTATGCAAAAAGGCAACCTGATTATTGCCTTTACACAAGTGAAAGCCTGCAACCAAAGCCTGGGCTATCTGGTTATTTTTAGCGAAAAACACATCCTCAGCAGTTTCACATTTTTAGTTTTGGAAAAATGCTCAATAGCACTGGCCCAGGATTTTTTAGGAAACCTTTATGTTGAAGAAAAAGAAAGGCAGAATAAGGCACAGTGGGTCACAAAATGGGCATCAGGAATGCTTAGTACACAGGAAATTGAGCAGAATATCCAGGCAGTAGAACCATTTTTAAACCCAAGCGGTGTCATAGCCTGCCTGATTAGCCATAACTGCCCGTATAAGAATCAAAAAGGCATGGTTGAGTCAACGCTAAAGCTTACCGGTGTTGCTCGCAGCATATTCGATAAATATGGATTTGCCCTATTCTGGCATGAAGATTACCAGTCAATTGCTTATATACTAATCGATTCTCAACAAAATAACTCCTGGAAGTACCGCATGAATAAGGCCCTGGAAGAAATCTATGAACTTTTTTCGCAGGGCGGCCCGCACAACCTTAGTCAGAATAGACTTTTTTACATCGGAAAAAGGTATGACAGCTTAAATCAGTTAAAACAAAGCCTGGAGACTGCAAAAGAAGTATTATACGTTAATGAAAAATCAAGCAACCTAAATATATATTTTTATGATTACCTGCATATTTATAAAATCATTATCATGCTGGAAAAAAGCGGTATGCTAGAGAGCTTTATAAAAGATTACCTCGGACCGGTTATAAATGAGAACTCCCAAAACCCTGATCATACTTTGTTAGACACGCTTGCGGCGCTTCGCGACTGTCAATACAACAAAAAGGAAGCTGCTGAAAAGCTGTTTGTTACCAGACAATCGATCTATCAACGCATTGCTGCCTTAGAAAACCTGCTTGGTTCTGACTTTATGATATCACCCGAAAAAAGATCCTGCCTGGAAATCTCTCTTTATGGGCTTGAGTATCTTAATTCTTCCGCGAAATAATATAAAGCACAATTCTGTCATCCTCTTATTTGGTAATTACCTCCAAATACATAGATATCCTTCAAATATAACTATTTCTTGAAGTCTTCCAGTTCAAGCTCAAAAAGTTTAATCACTCTATACTTTGCATCTCCTCCCAATGAAAGTTTTGCCATCGTCTCTTTGGTTCAACCCTTCACTTTAACCTTCTTTTGATTTGTTTCTAAGATTCAAAATCATGGCAAGCAGCAAAGCACAGTTGAATTGTATAAAAATAAGCACGTATGAATTATATATATATAAAATCTGGTGTGTTAGCTTTATGTAAAAGATAGATATTTATAAAAACTAATAGCCGCTGCTTGTTTTTATAAAGTTTCTTATTACAAAGTGTTCGAAAACGGCGGGAATCTATTTACGTCGTGACAATTGTAGTTGTTTAAATAATATTTATAATTAATTTTATATTAGGGGGTAGTTGCTTTGAACTCGGGTAAAAAGACTGACCTGGACTACAAGGAACTATTAAAGTGCACTTCTGGTATTTTGAAAACTGCCAAAGAGCTGGGAGCTTCCCT
>PWYU01000050.1 GCA_003567725.1 Syntrophomonadaceae bacterium
AAATTATAGAATACTGATCGCGTCAAGCAATTGCAGGTATCTTAGACCCTTTATTCAGCTCATATTGCAACTCTGGTTTTTAAACCCTTTAATGCCGTTGTTGTTAAATTGCTAGACCCATTTAAAAGTGACACGTTGTGTAAATCTTCTGGACCCGGCTATCTTTTGTTCTTCAAACGGGTTAGCTCTTTTTTAGCCGTCTCCTGTAATTCAACAAACACCGGGGCTTTTCCTTGCCTGGCTTTGGAATGTCCTTTAGCAGCCTCTCCATTGGCCCTGATGGCTCTCATCTAAGCCATATGATATCCTTTTCATCATACTCTATGCCATTGGCCTGGTGCTCATCCTGGCCGCCTTTATATGGCTAACATGGCCTTCTTACGCTGCCGCCCACTTCCAGATTATTTAACTGGTCTTCTATGCCTTCCCAGTAGTTTTAATATACCTGGCGGTATCAAGGCTCCTCTTCTTTCTCGCAGCCCTCTCTGCCCGGTATAATGCTTTGTTTGAGTATTTGAACACCGATTTTTGATTAAATTTACGAATGCTGCGGTTTATCCCTAATTTGACTGTCTTGATCAATAACCGCTATAATCATCGCAGGCAAGTATTGCTTATCTACATCTTTCAAGCCGTAATATCAAAAACCTGCGCATGCAAAAGGAGGAACCATGGAAGGAAAATCAGTCCAGGAAAGCAAGGCAATGATCATCCAGCAGATGACCCAGGCCGATGCCAACCTGGCAGGGAACGTGCACGGCGGTTCGATCATGAAACTGGTTGACAGCACCGCCGGCATGGTTGCGGCCAGGCACGCATCGAGCAACGTGGTTACCGCTTCGATAGACAGGCTTGATTTTTACCACCCCGTTTATATCGGCGAGCTGCTCAAGATCAGCGCTTCCATAAATTATGCCGGGAAAACTTCAATGGAGATCGGGGCCCGGGTGGAGGCGGAAAATGTCATGACCGGCGAGGTCAGGCATACCGCCTCTGCTTACCTGACTTTCGTGGCCCTTGATGGAGAGGGTAAGCCCAAACCGATCCCCCCTTTGATCCTTAATACCGAAGAAAGAAAAAGGCGCCACCTTGAAGCGGAAGAAAGGCGTAAGATCAGGCTGACCGAACGGAACCGGGAAAGTGAAGGCCGGGAGTAACTGTGGCAGAGGTTGATTACTGTTAAGTCATTTTACCCATTTTAAAGGGCCTGTTACCAATAGACAGGCCCTTTAAAAGTTATCATCGCTCATTATGGCTATTTGCGGAAGCAAAAGAAGAATTATCCCTCGCTTTGTATGTATTGGCGGTTGCTGCTCGCCATACTGTTTCCCCGCCATAAAATAATTCTTTGTGGCTTTAAACTTATTCTTTGTATTGACCTTATTCTTCGTATTGGCCGTTTTTATTCCTGGCCAGCTTCCAAAATCCTTTAACATTCGCGAATTGAGCATCCGGTACCAAAACCATATTATTAAATTTGGGGATGATGTACTCAGAAAGTGCTTCTCCTCCACCACCGGTAAGCAGAATAGTATCCAACCCGCGGTAGTCCCAGAGCGAATCAAGTTCGGTTTTGATTTTTGATGCTAGATTATAGAACGCTTCTGAAATAATATCACTGATATCATGGTTGACACCGGCTATTTTGATCGATTTACTCTTCACTATTTGATCAAGTTCATAATCTTTCTTATCGATTTTATACCTGCTTCTGATCATGGCAGCAATTATTTCATAAGCGCTTACCATACCATTTAAAGAAGAAGAACTAAGTCTATCAACAAATTCCAGAGAATCAGAAACTACAAAATCAGCTGTTTTAAAACCAATGTCTGCAATCCCGACAATTTTTTTAGACATCTCATGATCAGCAACTTCACCATTGCTGTCGAGCACCAGGTTAAATAAAGTTCCAAAGGGCTGGGGCACAATATTTACCTCTTTAACAGACATATTTCTTTCTTCATCATTGCCTCGAATCTTTAATTTAATGTGATGATTGCCTGATAAAAGATTTTGCAATTGATCTTGATAGCTTAAAATATAGTTAGTTGGCAGTCCGGTTACAATATTAAACTCCTGGTGGGATTCTTTGCTGTACAGGCCGAGTGTGGTTAAAAATAGTAGTAGAGTGTTCAAATCTTCGGGTTTTTTAATGTCCAGTGAACGGCTCGGAATTGAACTTTGGCGTATAGCATAATCGCCTATAAAGTATTTTTTGCCATTGTATCCGATCGACAGCGTGTCCAGAGGCGATTGATATGTGGTGAGTTGAGATTGGTAAGAAATATCCCTTCCTATACCGGCAACACTGGGAAAGACAACTTCATTTTGACCATTATATCCTTTTACAAAACCATATCCGATATCTACCCCGAGGACTTCGTCATACATAATTAATCAACTCCTTTATATATTTTAGAAAAAACAAATACCTGTTTCGGTAGCCAGGCTGCCTTTGCTCTTTTTTAGAACTTTAGGCCCTTTAGCTTTGCGCCCCTGCCTTTCGGCAGGTTTGCCGCTTCGTTCAGGTACTTTCTAACCACTGTAGTAATTGAAATATACATGATCGCCTTCCTTAAGTCAACATTTATTTAAATTTGATTATTTACATTATTAATATTAAATAATCGGATCAATTCAACCATATCTAGTTGCGCTTGCCTGCTGGATGGTAACGGTAAAGGCTGTGCAGCTATCAGCAATCTTTAAAACCGCAAAACCTAGAGTTAAAAGAGGTTTATTTTGCTCTGTATTTAAAAAATCTGCCTCTAAGATAGATTATCGGCTTTAAGTTGCTATAATTAATCCCTTTTTTACAAATTACAAATATTCTTATAAACGTAACTACTCAGGCATAGCCCGCTAAGCCACAGGGGACGATTATCATGGCACCGCTAAAATCGGCTGTCCAACCTGGCAGTTGGCCTTTTCCCCATTATTAAATACTATTAATGACCTCTCTAATCCAAACTTGCCATGCTAAGCCCTTATGTGTTTAAACTGTCCAGGTAAGCCAAATAATCCTCGGGGCTGTCAATGTCCCACAGCACAGAAGGTGTTTCAACATCAACGTAATCTCTCTGCTCTACCCTGATCTTAGTTATAACAGCCCTTCCTCCCTTATCTCCTTTTAATTTCATTAAATCAGGCCAGGTGCGTCTGTCAAAAAGGACAGGATTACCCCTTTTGTTTTTGAAAAGCGGGCAGGTTACCAGGGCAAGGTGTCGTTGATATTTTTCACAAAGAGCATGGTAAACAGAAGCAGGAATGTGGGGTTGATCGGCCAGGGCAAACATAATTCCCTGGGTATCGGGATCAACTGCCTGTAATCCAGCTTTTAGTGAAGAGGCTAATCCTGTGTGATAATGAGGATTTTCCACAACCTTGATCGAAACATCTCCGTTCCGCTTTGATCCTGGCAATCCTATACATTCGCTCCGCCCGGGAGCAGTAACCAGCACGATATTTTTAATTCCTGCAGCAACAATCTCGCCCAGGGTCTCTTCTAATATAGTTTTGTTTTTTGCTTTTAAGGTTAGTTTTGCCCTTCCCATCCTGGAAGACTGCCCCGCAGCCAGCACTACACATGAAACTTTAGCCTGCTTTGCTTTACAATTCAGGTTTAAAACAATTTTAACTGGATAGATATTTTGCCCCTCGGTGATAAGCAGTTTATCCGGAAAATAATCTTTCAATGAGCCCTTAACCAGGGCAGCAATATTAAGCGCTTCTTTTCCGGGGGAAGATACCTGATCTGCTTTGTTTATAATTAAGCAAGCTAAAGCCCGGGGCGCCTGTTTTTTCCCAAGATCAAGCATATGGCAAAAAGCATCAGCAAAGGTTTTTGCTGTTATTTTTTCGCCTTTTTTTATCCCGGTGCTTGCAGCAAATGTTTCTAAACGATGAGTGTTCTTTGCTGTAAGGGGTTTTTCCAGGGCATCGCCGCCCAGGATGGGAATAATATAATTAGAATGTTTCGGAATGACCGGTTCATAAAGATTATAGCCTTTCAGGGATTTTCCTTTAGCCCCGTCTGCTTCGACTAAAATCGTTAGTTGTAAGTTCTGATGTAGAAAATCGATTAACCCGGGATCAACTCCTTCAATTTTTCCATCCGCCAAAATTCTTTTACCGAGCATTACCAAATTATTATCGCTTAAATGTGCATTAATTATTTCTGCAGTTTGTTCCGGCCTGGAATTGTGCAAAATTATTTTTCCCGGTGGTTTATACATTTTTGTGGTAGTAGTGACGAGGATATTGTTTCCCGCTGCGGCCAGTTCAGCAGCGAGTACCCCGAGCAGAGTAGTTTTACCGCCGGCTCCATAAAAAGCAACAATGGCAGGATAGTCAATTCCCAAAACCCGCCTTAAAGTGTGCTTTTGCATTAAAAACCAATCCTTCCAGCTGTCTTTTTTTAATAGCAAGTTTTTGTCCGTTAACAGGGCCGATAAAACTTGCTTATATTTGCAGTTTCATTATATTATAATGGAAATTATTAGATTTGTAATTGCTACCCGGCAAGGGGGTTTATAGCGTGGACAGATCGCTTTTAAAAGGTTTAAAAGTGCTCGATTTGACCAGGGTTCTGGCCGGGCCTTTCTGCACCCTGCAGATGGCCGATCTGGGTGCGGAAGTCGTTAAAGTTGAAAAACCGAAAATCGGAGACGATGCAAGGCTTTTTGGGCCTTTTATCGATGGACAAAGCGCTTATTTCGTGAGTTTAAACCGCAACAAAAAAAGTATCACTCTCAACTTGAAAAGTACCCGGGGCCAAGAAATTTTTAAAGACCTGGTTTCTAAATTTGATGTGGTAGTGGAAAATTTCCGGCCGGGCACCATGGAAAAAATGGGCCTCGGTTATGAAGAGCTCTGTGCCGTCAATCCCCGCCTGATCTACGCTGCCATTTCCGGTTTTGGATCGACGGGCCCGGATCGCAACAAGCCCGCCTACGATATTGTAATCCAGGGCCGTGGAGGGATAATGAGTATTACCGGCCAGGAAAAAGGCCCTCCAACCAGGGTTGGCGCTTCAATTTCCGACATTGCTTCCGGTCTTTTTGCCGTGATCGCTATTCTTTCAGCCTATATTGAAATGTTAAAAACCGGCCGGGGAAACAAAGTCGATATTGCTATGCTTGATTGCCAGGTTGCCATTTTAGAAAATGCTATTGCCAGGTATGTAGCCGGGGGAATTCCCCCCGGGCCGATTGGCAACCGCCATCCTTCAATTACCCCTTTTGCCACTTTTAAAGCCGCTGATCAGTACATCATTGTAGCGGCTGCCAATCAAAAACTTTGGGAAAGATTATGCCTGGCCCTCGAAAAGCCTGAGCTAAACGAAGATCATAGATTTAAAACTAACGATTTGCGGACCAGGAACTGGGCTAAACTGGAACCCATTTTGAACGAGGCTTTTGCCGGCCAAACCGCAGAACAATGGTTAAGCAGTTTAGAAGATAAAGGCATACCCTGCGGATTGGTTCATGATATCCCCTGCCTGCTTGAAGATGAGCAGATTATCAGCAGGCAGATGATCAGAGATATCGCTTTAAAACCAGGCTCTTCCCGGACCATTAAAGTGGCCGGCATTCCCTATCACTTTGCCCATGCTCCCGGTGAACATTTTGTTCCCGCCCCCGGCCTTGGCCAGCATACAGAAGATATTCTAGGAACATACACCGGTTTAGATCAGCAAACTTGCAGTAAATTAAGAACCGAGGGATTTATATAACCTGCTGTATTTCCTTTAGCCGGCCTCCTTTGTATTTGGTTCTGTAATGGTGAGCTTAATCATGATTAGAACCCGGGTATTGCAAAGTAAAGCCAGCTACATTTCCATTATGTCTCAACCTGCGTCGCCTGGTCCTGCTCAAGCCTGCTTGAAGATTACTGAAGCGAGCATAAACTGCAGGCATCAAAATGCCGCTGAAGCGAAGCCGGGGCAGTTCCAGTCTAAACGATCAACAGGTGCCGCACTCTTCAAGCAGGGTAAACAGTTACCCTTTTTTTATTAAACCCTGTAGCCACCAGGGTAAATCCTGCTATAAAGTCAACCTTTTTTGCCTCTTTTCTTTTTTGGCCCGGCAGGGTATAATAGTAATGCAAACATCAGTTCGCCAAACAGGTGGTCAGTAACCATGCGGTCTAAAGTTATTTTCCTGGCCGATATGGAATCATTTTATGCCGGGGTAGAAATGAGTCAAAACCCTGCCCTGCGCGGCAAACCGGTAGCCGTTTGCGGCGATCCGGCCCTGCGTCACGGGATCATTCTTGCCGCCAGCCCTGAAGCGAAAGCTTTCGGTGTCAAAACCGGGCAGCCAGCCTGGGAAGCCAGGCGCATGTGCCCCTGGGTGATTTTTGTCCACCCTCATATGCAGAAATATATCGACTGTTCCCTGCACCTAACCAGGATTTTCGAACAGTATACCGACCGGGTTCTCCCCTACTCTATCGATGAACAGTTTTTAGATCTTAGCGGCTGCGAGCAGATCTTTGGCCCCCCGCAAACAATTGCCGCCACCATAAACAAACAGGTATGGGAAGAAACCGGCATTCGCTGCCGTATCGGCATGGGTGAAAACTTGCTCCAGGCCAAAATGGCCTGCGACTGTTTTGCCAAAAAAAGCCGGGAAGGCTTTTTTGAATTGAACAGCGCCAATTATAAACGCCACACCTGGCAATTGCCTATCGGCTCTTTATTCGGGGTGGGACATCGCATGGAAAAGAATTTTCACCGGATGGGGGTACGCACCATCGGCCACCTGGCCGGACTGCCCCGGGAAATGCTGCGCCGCCGCTGGGGAATCAACGGAGAAGTGCTGTGGCTAAACGCCCGGGGAATTGATTATTCTCGGGTAGAGCCGGATGTGATCAATGAACAAAAGGGCATTGGCCATACCGCCACCCTGCCGCGGGATTACCGCAAGCAAGCTGAAATTGAACTGGTCCTTTTGGAAATGGCCGAAGAAGTATGCTCCAGGGTTCGCCGGCACAATAGATTAGGTTCCACGGTCCATCTTTACTGCAAAGGGGCGGATTTTGATTATCCCACCGGATTTTCACGGCAAAAAAAATTGCCTGATCCGGCAGCTACAGCAGCGGAAATTTACCCCACCGTTTTGCATCTGTTCCGGAAACACTGGGATCAAAAACCCGTGCGGGCAGTAGGAATCAGTTTAAGCGGCCTAAGTTCATACCGCCAGCTCCGCTTTGCTTTTTCAGGCTATAGCATAAAAGAAGAAAACCTGGCCGAAGCAGTCGACCTGGTGCGCGAGCGCTTCGGTAAAACCAGTATTTTCAAAGCTGCTTCGCTTAGTTCAGGGGCCCAGTTTTTACAACGGGCCGATAAAATCGGAGGGCATGATTCATGAGCAAAAAACTTACCCAGCAGTTTGCCTGCAGCAAAATGATGCTTCCAGAGCACCGGGGCAGTCTGCAGGAAAAAACTACCCGTAGCCGCCGCTCAGAAGAAAACAGCCGGCCTGAGCTTGACGAACAAGAACGGGAAAGGCTGCAACGGATATTTGAACAGGCCCTGGCCGGCCGCAAAGCTTTAAAAGTAACCGTGCTTACCGGAAAGGGCCGGGATACCTTCATCGGGATCCCTTTGCGCAGTGATTCCGCCAGCGGTAAAATCGCCTTCAGTGTCGGTTCCAGCCAGTCTAACCTGGTCAGGACAGTTGATATTATAAATCTTGAACCGGCGCATTGCCTTTAAGTTTTTGACGTGCCTGAAAGACTAAACCTTCTACCATTTCGTCGCGGTTGGCATTTTCCTTGCCGTCATAATAAACCGTAACCACCGGGATCCCCAGTTCTTCCTGCAGCTTTCCCTGCTGGGCTTCAACAACCGAACTGGGCATGCAGGTAAAGGGAGCAACAAAAATTGCCCCGGTAACCCTGTCCCGGCTGTTAAAAGCGGCAGCCCGCCCTATAGTCATGGGTGGTTCTCCGCCATAGTGCCTGGAAACATACCGCGCCGCATGTTCCATTATATCCCATGGAGCCGGTTCATGGAGGTCTGCGAGCAGCGGGCCGGCAGCATTTTCCAGGGCTACTTCATCACGATGGGACAAATTGACTAAAACGCTGTATAGTTTTTCTTTAATATAGTCGGCCGGTTTACGGTTAAGCCTGAAAGCCTGCCGGGTTTCATGGTAATCAATAAATATAGTATAGGTGAATATTTCAGTAACCGGGGCCAGGCATACCTCTCCACCGGCTCCCTCAATTTTTCTTATTACTTCCTGGTTACAGCGGTCGTCCATACGGACGTAAAATTCACCGCCCAGGAGGATCCTGGGTTTCACCGTATTCTGATCCACCGGGACCTGGTTAAACTCTTCGGCCGCATCCCTGATCAAATTTTCCAGCGGTTTTCTATAACTGCCGCTAAAAAGGCTCAGCAGGGGAACTTTAAGGTTTTCAACCAGAGAAATCAATTTGCTGCTGTAATAATCAAATACCCTGCAGGCGGCTCCCGGTTCCAGTTCATAAGGCCGAATCCGATGCAGCATTTTATAAAGGATATCCATGGCCAGTAAAGCGTTAAAGAGTCCAATAACCATGGGATAACCACTGCGTTTGGCCATTTCGCCCAGCTTCAGGGCACAGATTTTATTATCACCGAAACCCGCTCTGTGGATCGCCAAAGTCTGAACCGGAGCGTACAATCCGTATCGGCAAGGGCCGCAGGCCCAACCCTGGAAAAATACTTCGCCGTTTCCAGAGTCATTTTTATGCAGGTGCTGCAGATAATCCTGCAGGTTTTGGATAAAGGGCAGGCATTCTTCACCGTTTACATAGCGCTGGGCCAGTGAGATGTCGCCCGGTTTACCCCTGGTTAGCACTTCAGCCTCAAAACCGCATTTTTTAAAGAAGGCAGCAAAGACGCCGGAATGCCTGGTCATATCTGGAATCAATATTTTATCCCAATCACCTTGATCAACCCTGCGGGCTTTCGAAGAAGGTATTACAGGGAGCTTAAAATCATCTTTTGAAAGGCAGGTATTGCGAAATGCTTCCAACCTGGTAATCATACCTGCTGCTGCAGTATGTTCATCCAGGGTCAACCGCAAATAACTGGTCATGCCTCCTAAAAAATGCCTGAGCATGGCGTTTGGCCCGCATTTGAAAGGATCTAGAAAGATCATGTTAACCTGGGGCAGGCCTGTATCCCTGGATTTTTGATTCAAGAAATTGATCAAAATCACAGCCGAAAGGATTCTTTGTAACTGGGAAGGATAGAGGTTACTGATTTTTCCAACCTGATCATGTAAATAGGCCTGAAACTCTTCGCAGTAGGGATCGAGGTAAGGTGACTTTAGCTCGCCCTTATACCAGGCCTGCAGGTAAGCTACAAAAAATTCATGCGGCACAGCTAAAAGGCCGCTTTCACGGGCATGGCGCATCGATTGTTTGGAGATTAACTCATCGTAAAGGGTATATCCGCGGCTTAAGAAAGCCACCGCTGCCCGGTCATCATTGGCTTTAAGATCTCCCAGCATATTTTCTGCAGCGGAAGCCAGTTCTCGCCTAAAACTATTTAAAGCTTTAAAAGCAGCCTGGACGGCTTCTTGATGCAAGTCATCACTGTAACTCCGGCCAAGCACTTTTCTGGCCAGCGGTTCCAGCTGTTTTCTGATACCCTGATAGCCATCTTTATAATTCAGCTGGGCATAAAGCACTTTTTCCGCTTCATAATCAACTGAATTTAATACTGTTCCCCGCAGGGTTTGCAAGAGCGGACAGACAAAGTTGCGCGGCCAATCATTTCCCCAGGGCAAATCTTCGGTGGTAACCACTTCAGGCAAGAAGATATAGTCCGGATCTTTTTCTTTAAGATCCTGGTAATGACCGATAATGACTTTCATGGGATAACACATTTCAGAATCAAGCAATACTTTACCCTGGTGCAGAGTTTCAGCCGTACTCTCATCGGATAGTTGTATTGAACAACCCAGGGTTCTGAAAAAAGTAGCCCAAAAAGGATAGTAATCGAAATACAACCCGCTGCGGGCAATGCCGATGCTGGGTCCTTCACCATCGGTGTCTCCAGCTGCCTGGTGAAAAAGTGCATTTCTTTGGGCTGCGTAATCGGGCAATGTGGTCTGGCCTTGTTTTTTGTCAATGCTGGAGTAACGCCCACATCGATCGCCGTAAATAAACTTCTTACCGTCAGGGAAGCTAATTATATTGAGCACACAGTTATGCTCATGCTTGCATTCAGCCCGGCAGGGTTTCTTATCGTTTGAAAAGCTGCTCACTGCTGAAAGGTTTTGAAAAGAATAACTGCTGTCATAGCCCCGCAAATGAAATTGCCTGGCCATAAGGGCGCTTCCCAAAGCGCCGGTCAACTCCGGTTCCGGTGGCACATACACTGTTTTTTCGCAAATAGCAGCCAGGGCGGCTGCCAGGGCATGGTTTTTAGCAGTAGCGCCGGCAAAAATTAATTTTCCATCCAGCGCCCTTTTATCTACCGTTTTACTTAAATAATTTTGTGCTGAAGAATAAGCCAGGCTGGCCAGCTGCTCATTAATGGGTAATCCCCGTGCTGAAGCCGAAGCCAGGATTGATTGAGAAATTAACGTACAAATATCTCCCAAATCAACGGCATAAGCAGCCGCAAATGCTTTTTCGGAAAATTCCTCTTTAATGCTAATTCCCAGCAGTTCAGCCAGATTTTCCAAAAAAGTTCCGGTGCCGGCGGCACAAACGGGATTCATATTGTAATCATAAAGAATTCCCTTGTTCAATTGAATAAATTTGGAGTCTTCCCCACCGATTTCAATGATGGACAGGGTTTTTTCATCTTCAAAAAGGCTTTTTAACCCTTCGGCCTGGCAGGTTATTTCATCTACTGCATATTCTGCATTTAGTATTTTTTGCGACAGGAAACGGCCTGAACCGGTTGTGCAGGCTACAATGGGAGCATCGCCGACTATCGAGCCGTAACGCTCTTCAACCTGTTTCATAAGCTCAAGTACCTGTAAAGCCGGACGGCCTGTTGTCGGTAAATAAACACCGCCAATCTTGCGGCCCTGGTTATCCAGTAACACACACTTGGTAGATACAGATCCGCAGTCTACTCCCAGGTAAAGCTGGCTGAGATCGTATTCCTGCTGATGTGCGGAACTTTCAACAAGATATTTTACCTGATCGGGTTTTAAGGGCGGCAGAGGATTATCCGATTTGTATTCCGTTGTTACCAGCCTGCTTGAAGTAAAAGCCCCATAATCCAACTGCCGGCCTTTTATCGCAGCACCAATAGCATTGATATATTCATGATCTTCAGGGATTATTAAAGCTATACTTTCACTTTCTACAAATTCTTTCAGGTATTTAATTACGGCCTTGTTATTAGCCACACCGCCTACAGCCACCAGTTTTCCGGGATCTTGAAACCGGTTTTGGACTACACTGGTTACAATATTTTCAACCAGGGCTTTACCCATGCCTGCTGAAACTGCGCTCTGGGTGGCACCTTCGTTTATGGCATGGGTCATATCAGATTTGGCAAATACCGCGCAGCGCCCGGAAATGGGTACAGCCGATTCGGCCTCAACAGCTATTTCAGCCAGCTCTTTATCGTTATAACCCATTCTTGTGGCCTGCTGATACCAAAAAGATCCACTTCCAGCTGCGCACTGGCCGTTACGGCTGAAATATTTAATCTGGTTTTGATCATCCAGTTCCAGGTAGTGAATATTTTCATGACCTAAAGACAGCACATAATCGGCCTCAATTTGCCTGTAAACCAGGCCGGCCTGAAGAGCTTCAATTTCAAGCAGATGGTCAATGCCCAGAACTGCAGCCAAAAGTTTGCCGTTTTGGCCCATCACGCCAACTTTGATATAACTGGCCTCTCTACCTTCGAGCAAGTAATCAATACATTTTTGAGCAGCTTCAATCGGGCGCCCGGCAGTCGGGAATTTGATTTTTTTAATATGTCCTTTGTCTAGGAGTGCTCCCTTGGCTGAAAAAACACCAATATCCAGTCCAAGGTTAATTTCAAATGTCGGTTCTCGTTCTTTATCCATCGTCACAACCTCTCTACTAAATACTTCTATTGTAAAAGATCAGATAATTACATAATCAAAGCCATTATCGCTTTTTGTACATGCAGACGGTTTTCAGCTTGATCGAAAACAATTGAATGCGGACCGTCAATAACCTCACCGGTAATTTCTTCCCCCCGGTGAGCCGGCAAACAATGCATTACCAGGACATCTTCTTTAGCTTTTTCCAGTAAAGCGCTAGTTACCTGGTATTTTGAAAAGCTCTGCAATCTCTTTTCTTCTTCTCCTTCCATGCCCATACTGGTCCATACATCAGTGTAAATAATATCAGCTGATTGTGCGGCCTGGGCAGGATCATTATTGATGACAATCTTTGCCCCCGTCCTGGCGGCATCAAGTCTGGCTAACCTGGTAATCTCAGAGTCGGGCTCAAAACCCGATGGCGAGCAAATGAATAGATCCATACCTACCTTGGCAGCTCCAAACATGAGGGAATGAGCCATATTGTTACCATCCCCGATATAGGTTAGCTTCAGGCTCTTAAAAGCCTGTTTTTTTTCTTGAATGGTAAATAGGTCGGAAAGAACCTGACAGGGGTGAAGCAGGTCAGTCAGCCCATTGATTACCGGTATGGAACTGTATTCGGAAAAATCAACTACGTCCTGATGGGCATAGGTGCGGATCATGATACCATCCAGGTAACGGCTTAAATTTCTGGCAGTATCGGCAACGGTTTCACCACGCTTCAGCTGCAGGTCATTGGCACTTAAGAAAAGTCCATAACCGCCGAGCTGCCAAATGCCAACTTCAAAAGATACCCTGGTCCTGGTTGAAGATTTTTGAAAAATCATGCCCAGGCTCTTGCCTTTGAGCGGATGATATAATTCGCCCAGCTTGTTTTTCATTTTCAGAGCCTGCGCAGTATCAAGAATCTGATCAATCTCTTCCCGGCTGAGCTCATGAATAGATATAATATCTTTACCTTTCATGTCAACGGCCATAATCAAATGACCTCCTTTTAACTGTTAATCTAATTCAACAGTACAGGCAATACCCTGGCCGCCCCCGATGCAGAGTGTAGCCAGGCCGCGTTTAGCATTCCTTTTCTGCATTTCATGTATCAGGGTTATAAATATCCTGGCACCACTGGCTCCAATTGGATGGCCCAGGGCAATTGCTCCGCCATTAACATTAACTATTGAGGGGTCCAACCCCAGTTCTTTAATCACACATAAGGCCTGGGCGGCAAATGCTTCATTTGCTTCCACTAGATCAAGTTCACCAATTGTCCAGCCGGCCCTGGCCAGGGCTTTTTGAGTAGCCGGGATTGGCCCTGTACCCATAAGCGCAGGATCCACACCCACAGCGGCATAACTTTTTATTACCGCCAACGGTTTTAAACCCAGTTCTGCGGCTTTTTCCCGGCTGGTTATTACCACAGCAGCCGCACTATCATTTATGCCCGAAGCATTACCTGCGGTAACAGTTCCCTTCTCCTTAAAAGCAGGACGCAGTTTGGACAAGGCTTCTATCGAAGTTTGGCGGGGGTGTTCATCGGTTTCAAATATTACTGGATTTCCTTTTCGCTGCGGAATATTAACCGGGATTATTTCATCTTTAAAACAGCCATTTTTTATGGCAGCGTGTGCTTTAGTTTGGCTTTCCAGGGCAAAATAATCTTGCATTTCCCGGGTTATTCCATACTCTTTGGCGATATTTTCGGCCGTGTTACCCATATGATAATCGCCAATTGCACACCACAGGCCATCTTTTATCATTAAATCGGCAAGCGAACTATCGCCCATCCTTATACCCCACCGGGCATTGTAGGAAGCATAAGGTGCAGCGCTCATATTCTCTGTTCCTCCTGCTACGACAATTTCCGCTTCACCGGAATTAATAGCTGCAGCAGCCATGGTAATGGTTTTTAGCCCGGACCCGCATACCTTGTTAACAGTCATAGCAGGCACTGCTACCGGTAATCCGGCTTTAAGCGCAGCCTGCCGGGCCACATTTTGTCCCAACCCACCCTGCAACACGCACCCCATCAGGATTTCGTCCACCAGCTCTGCTTTAACGCCTGCTTTCTCAAGAGCTGCTTTAATAACTGTTGCTCCAAGCTCCACTGCACTGATAGTTTTAAGTGATCCGCCAAATGTACCTACGGCTGTTCGA
>PWYU01000100.1 GCA_003567725.1 Syntrophomonadaceae bacterium
GTTAATCCCAAGGTAATCGAAACTCCGGTTGTAGCAGCAGTAGCCAAGGATGGGATTGAGGTGAAAGCCCGGGCTAAAGTTACCGTGAGAGCGAATATCGATCGCTTGGTCGGGGGTGCAGGCGAAGAAACTATTATAGCAAGGGTTGGCGAAGGGATTGTAACCACCATCGGTTCTTCAGATAACCACAAAGTAGTTTTGGAGAATCCGGACAGGATATCTAATACAGTTTTGAATAAAGGCCTTGATTCAGGAACGGCTTACGAAATATTATCAATCGATGTTGCCGATGTTGATGTTGGTAAGAACATTGGCGCTCAGCTGCAAACTGATCAGGCTGAAGCGGATAAGCGGATTGCCCAGGCTAAAGCTGAAGAACGGCGCGCTATGGCAGTAGCTAAGGAACAGGAAATGGTTGCTTCGGTCCAGGAGATGAGAGCTAAAGTAACTGAAGCTGAAGCTGAAGTGCCGCGGGCAATATCCCAGGCTTTACGTGAAGGTAATCTTGGAGCAATGGACTATTATCAGCTGAAAAACGTAATGGCCGATACAGATATGCGTGAAAGCATAAGTAAGGTGGGGCAGGAAGATCAACACGAAGAAGATGACGAGAATCTCTAAGCAGGGGGCCCGCTTTTATGGAAAACATTCTAATATTTATAGTGGTTATTGTAATATTTAACCTGCTCAGGCGTATCTTTGGTGCGGGACCGGGTAGGAAAGAAACCCAAGCCTCCCGGCAGAGGCAGACCATAAGCCCCAGGGATACTGTTCCGGATAGAACGATGGAACAACAAGCTGATGATCCGGTTTATTTTCGTGCTGCACGGAAAAAGGATACTTTTGTTGATTACACTGATCAGGAACAAGATGATGATCAGTACAGCTATTATGATCAAAAGGAGCAACCTGACCCTGAACCAAAAGAACTGAGCCGGCCTGAGACTGTTGCAAGCAGAGGTATGCAGACCAGTGCTGTTTCTTCAAACTTACGGGAGATTCTCTCTCGAAGGGATCCGTTGGTAGCAGCCTTTATATTTCATGAAATAATTGATCCGCCCCCTGCTATGCGTAATAGGCGAAAGACTGGTTTTAACCGGCAACGTTAAGATGGGGTGTGCTTATAAATGTCCAAAAGTAGTTATTGGAGAGGCTTAAAAACCGGGAATCCTGATCATAGCGATGTATTGATTCTTGGAGTGCCTTTTGATGGAGCTGTCAGTAATGCCCGCGGAGCAGCTGAAGCTCCCGGGCGGTTAAGAGAATTGTCTATAAAAACCCCACCGGTTTCAGAACAGGGCCTGGATCTTCGTGAATTAGTAATTTGTGATCAGGGGAATGTTACTGTCGACCCTGATTGGAATCGTTACTACAATCAGGTTGAACAAAGGGCTGCTGAATTGATGGCCAAAGAAAAAAATTTATTATTCCTTGGCGGCGATCATTCAGTGACTATTCCCCTGGGCAAAGCTTTTGCCGAACACTACTTTTCGGAAACAGTGGGCATGATTCATCTAGATGCCCACTGTGACCTGATGGATATATATGATGGGTACCATTGGTCGCATGCTTGCCCGCAGCGCCGTTTTCTGGAACATGAAAACGCTTCGCCTGATAAGCTGGTTATGGTAGGCATAAGAAACTATGAAGCTGAAGAACTTACTTTTTTAAAGGATAATCCGGCTATTACCGTGATAGGAGCCCGCCAATGTTACTTGCAGGATCATAAGCTCACCATGGAGCAGATATATAAGGCGATGCGAGGTGTCGGAGCAGTCTATCTTTCAATTGATATTGATGTTCTTGATCCGGCTTTTGCTCCTGGAACCGGTACTCCTGAAGCAGGAGGCCTTTCCACCAGAGAAGTCATTGAAATGACAAGAGAAATCGTAATTAATCTGCCGGTCAAAGCAGTTGATCTTGTTGAAGTAGCGCCGCCAATTGATCATTCCAATATTACCTCCTGGTCTGCCCTGAAAATCATCTACGAAATATTTTCCGCAATAAAACACCCTGAGCAATAAGTGTTCTTATATTTTACGATCACTCCAGTGGCAGCGGAGATCTAAAGATGTTCTCTGTAAGAATAGTTAAGGAGTATTTATTTTTCTTAACTACCGAAGTATGGTCACAGATGATAAAATAAGGTAGAATCATGTGCAGACTAAAATAATTAGCTGTTATTCTTAAAATATGAAGGAGGATTGCTGCTGATTGGCAGAGAGCGTTGCAAGTCAAACCGTAATGCTTCAAAGTGGTGATGAAGCGGTCCAGCTTCTTGGAAAGCAGGATCAGCACTTCAGTTTAATTGAAGATAAATTTGCTGTTCACTTGATCCCAAAAGGGCACGAGCTAATCATTGAGGGAGCGCCTGAAGATGTTGACAGGCTTTATGAAATGTTTCAAGTCCTGCTCACTCATATTCGTAAAGGCCATTTATTGACCAGCCGTGAATTTGAGTATGCCCTGAAACTGACTGAGCAGGGAGATGTTTCATCTATTAAATCTTTGTTTAGTGACCTGGTTTTGGTTACACCGCGTGGGAAGCAAATTCGTCCGAAAACTATTGGTCAAAAGCGATATCTCGAAGCAATTCGAAATTGTGATATAGTCCTTTCGATAGGACCGGCAGGTACCGGTAAAACTTATCTTGCCCTGACTATGGCTGTCGATGCACTGAAAAGCAAGCAAGTCCAGCGGTTAATTCTGACCCGCCCGGCGGTTGAAGCGGGAGAACATCTCGGTTTCCTGCCGGGAGATTTTCAGGAAAAGGTTGATCCCTACCTGCGCCCGATTTATGATGGCCTTTATGATTTGTTAGGAGTGGATGTCTTCCAAAAATACAGGGAAAAAGGAATTATTGAAATAGCCCCGCTGGCTTATATGCGTGGGCGGACCCTGGATGATTCCTTTGTTATCCTTGATGAAGGGCAAAATGCCACTTCAGAACAAATGAAAATGTTGTTAACCCGTTTGGGTTTCGGTTCTAAGGCGGTGGTTACCGGTGATGTAACGCAAATTGATCTGCCAAAAGGCCGTTTTTCCGGTTTAATAGAGGCGTCACGTATATTATCCGGTATTGAAGGGATTGATTTGGTATATTTAACTGAAAAAGATGTTGTCAGGCATCCACTTGTGCAGAGCATTATCAAAGCTTATGAAAACCACGAAGCTTTGAAAGAAAGGGAAAGCAGTAATGAAAAAAGAAATTCTCAGTGAGATTTTCGACCGTTCTGTGTCATTTAAAGATAATGTTCGCTTGCAAAA
>PWYU01000030.1 GCA_003567725.1 Syntrophomonadaceae bacterium
ACCCCGCTGCGGGTATCAACAAAGAGCTTCAAATTATCTTCCACCTGACTTTGTATATTGTATTAATACTATAGACAATTATATTATAAACCTGCTCTTGTAGTTTGTAAAGAAAAATATTATAAATAAATATTTAAAGTAAAATAAAGCGGGTAATAAAAACAGTAAATGGAAGATTTTATTGACACTAACATACTATTGTATGCTGCCGGCAAAGAATATCCTTGCCAGGGTGGCAGTATCGAGAAATAAGAGGCGGTGATTGACAATAAGGTTAAAGCCTGTTCAGGCACAGAAGTTTTTTAAGGAAATTCGCTATAGCCATTCCCCCATTCAACCAGCTTAAATTCGAGTTACCTGTTTTTGATCATTTTTCGTTGGTTGTAAAGAGCATTTTTTACCGGTTACAGGTAACGATGTGGCCCAGGTGTGGCACTTATAATTAATGTACTCACCCCTTAAAATCATTTAACCCGTCCCGCCTTTGTGATCAGCGGCTTCAATTATTCTGCAATGTCGTCCAGGCTCTGGGACAGTTCTAATTTTTTAGCCATGTTTTCCGGGCTAAGGATTACCCTGGCATCAACTATAGTCAGACCATCTTCATGAACAATTACCGGGTTGAGATCCATTTCATAGATCTCCGGGTAGGCCTCGATAACTTCAGAAACTTTCCCGATTAAACTGGCAATAGCCTGTTTGTCGCAAGGGGGACGTCCGCGGACACCATCTAAGATTGCTGCCGATTTAATATCATTGATCATTGAAAACGCCCAGTATTCAGAAACAGGCAGCACTCTGAATGATACATCTTTCACTACTTCCACCAGGATTCCACCCAGCCCAAACATTACAATAGGCCCGAACTGATCATCGTTCTTGGTGCCAATTATCACTTCTACTCCTTCACCAGACATACGAGATAAAATGCACCCCTTGATATCAGCATCGGGGTCGTATTCAAAAGCATTATTCATGATTTTATTAAAGGCATCCCGGACTTCTTTCTCATTTTTTAGTTTAAGCATTACTCCACCAGCATCGGTCTTGTGCAAGATGTCGGGCGAAACTATCTTCATGGCTACATTATAGCCCATCTCCTGGGCAACCTTAACTGCTTCATCTTCATTAACCACCAGGCGGTCCAGGGATACAGGAGCACCCTGCAGCTTTAAAAGTTCCTTGGCTTCATGTTCCAGCAAAGCGGTCCTGCCTTCAGCCAGGGCATTTTTAATAATGCTTCTTCCTTCCGGCACAGCATTTTCACCCCAGTGAAACTGGAAGTTACTTTCCTTGCGGCCTTCCTGCCGGTAAGTCCCGTAAAATGATAATGCTTCTATACATTTACAGGCAATCTCCAGGGAATCATAAACTGGAATTTTATAATAGCGCAGAAGGTCCAGCGAATGGGGTTTGGCAAAATTATAAAGACTGTGTAAAATTATTGGTTTCCCTGTCTTGCGCACCATCTTGCCCATGCGGTGTGCGGCATCTTCTTCCTTAAAAGCTAATTTTTTGGCAAACCGGATCCCGTAACCGCCAAAAAGCCCGACAACAAGCAGCCCGTTGATATTTTTGTCATTCAACAATATCTCTGCACAATCAGCAAAAATAGCCGGGTTCTGATCGGTCCCACCGGCCACATCAATTGGGTTGGCCAGTGAAGCATTGGGAGGAAGAATAGCTGCCAGTTTATCCCTGGTTTCCTCTTCAATCCCAGGGATTTTAATGCCCAGTTCAGTCAGGTAGTCGGCAGCAATAGTAGCATGCCCGCCTCCATCAGCTAAAATAGCAATCGATGGTTCCTCAATCAGGGGTAGTGAAGCCAGCGACTCGGCAATGGGAAACATTTCATCAGAATGCTGCACTGTAATGATTCCCGCCCTTTTGAAAGCGGTGTTGGCCACCTCTGAAATCCCGGCCAGGGCCCCGGTATGGGAACCAGCTGATTTGCTGCCCGTAGCCGACCGGCCGCTTTTAAAAAGAACTATCGGCTTTACAAGGGTGGTCTGGCTGGCCTGCTGCATAAATTTACGTCCTTCCCTGAGTCCTTCAACATACATCAGGATGGCACTGGTACCGGGATCTTCAGTGAAATATTCCAGGTATTCATGAAATTTCAAGTCTGCCTCGTTACCAACACCCACGTAATAGTTAAATCCCATCTGACTTTTTAGACCGGCCTCTGTAATTAAGGTCAGGGCAATATTACCTGACTGGGTAAGCAGGGCTATTGATCCCCGGGGCACATTTTGCAATCCCACCAGGTTCAACCCCTTACCTACACTGATCATCCCCGATGTATTCGGACCTATAATACGCACACCCTCTGCGCTTTCCACAATTTCTTTTTCCAGTAGCTTACCCTCTTCACCCAACTCACCAAAACCACCGGCTATCACTACAGCTCCGGCAGCGCCTTTTTCAGCGCACTGCTTAAGAATACTCTTTAGGGTGCGGGCAGGGGTTGTTATCAAAACCAGGTCAACTTTGTCAGGGATATCTAGCAGGGAAGGGTAACATTTTAGACCGAGGATAGACTTTTCTTTCGGGTTTACCGGGTAGATCCGACCTTCAAATTTTTCGTCCAGTAAGGTTTTAATTGCCTGATAACCCCTTTTTGCTTCATCCTTTGAAGCACCGACTATCGCCACCGTTTCAGCATTAAAGACCCTGTCCAGAGAGGTTACATTTAAAGATTTCTCCATTAAAGACCATCCTTTGCATTTAAGATAAACCCACAATTGACAAAAAATATATGGCAAATCCAAACTGCCAGTTTGCTTTAGCTTTTTAGGTAATAAACACCTCGAAGCACTATTTTCATTTTAAGATAATCCTGGCATCAACAATAGTAAAACCCCTGTTATGAACAATAACCGGGTTAAGATCTATTTCCCGGATGGAAGGGTAAGCCTGGGCTACTTCAGAAACCTTCTGGATCATTTTCACCAGCGCTTTTTTATCAGAAGGCGGCCGGCCACGAAAACCGTCAAAAATAACTGCTGACTTGATCTCGTTTATCATTGCTTCCGCCCAGTACTCAGAAACAGGGACTACCTGGAAAGAAACATCTTTCATCACTGAAACCATAATACCACCCAGGCCAAACATAACTGTAGGGCCAAACTGATCGTCAGTTTTCATACCAATTACAGTCTCAATCCCTTTATCAGCCATCTTTGAAATAAGGCATCCTTTTATGTTAGCCCCTGATTGACAATCTGTACAGTTATTGATGATTGAATTATAGGCTTCCCGCAC
>PWYU01000064.1 GCA_003567725.1 Syntrophomonadaceae bacterium
AATTACCGGCGAGACGAGGCCCGAGGCGGGCTTGCCGGCAGGATACCAGCCACCTGAGCGAGGTCTTAAGGTAAGCAAAAAGACTATCACAATAAGTTAGCTTTCTGAGGAGGAAAGCATTATGAAAACTCGAAAGGTTATAGATCCGCAGCAAAAATGGTTTGAATTTAAAAGCGGTGTACTGAATAAATATAATGAACTCCACGTTTTAAAGGCTTTGACTGAATATGCTGCAGAGAATGGAAAGGAGGTCTGTAAAGCTTTATACAGCCAGCTTTATATTAATAATTTCAGCGGGTACAGCTACCAGGCTAAAATGATGTCCAGCAAATTGGAACTACTTTCGCCTCACTCTATCCCTGGAACCCGCTTGATCCAGGGGATTTGCATGCACAGTACCGGTAAAAATATTTTTAAGCAGCACCACAAACGATAGTAAATTATTATTAACTTTTGATCATGCTGGCAGGGGCCGGTCAAGGGTAGTTTAGTTGTGCTTATTGGTTATGAAGACGGGATATAAATGTTTTGACCGCAAAATAAATAACAGCCCACAGGACGAAATAAATGCTAGCGAAAACCCAGATGCTGATATCCGGATAAGCCCGGGATAGCGGGATTATTATCAACAAAAGGATTATAGCTAAAAGCCAATTTAAAATTGTCCTAACCTCCTCCGGATCAACTTGTAAAAATACGGTAGCGTGGTGCATGTGCCTTTTGTTCCAGCAGCTCCTGGTATACTTCAAGCATATTATCAGCACAATATGACGATGAAATCAAGGAAGCATTATTAAGAGCTTGATAATTCATTTTTTTATATAGATCCCTGTCTTCCAGCAGTTCAAGAATGGCCGAGGTGAAAGAGGGGAGGGTGGGATCAGTTAAGAACCCGTCTTCACCGTGGGCAACCATTTCGGCCGGCCCAAAAGCCCGGATGGCAACAACCGGTAATCCTGCAGCCTTGGCTTCTCCGATAACCAGACCCTGGGTTTCTGTAACTGATGGGAAAACAAATAAATAAGCGCTGGCATAACAATGAACAATCTTATGGCGAGGCAGAACTCCAGTAAAAATAACTTTATCTTCAATACCAAGTTCCCGGCAAAATTTACGCAGGTAATTTTCCTGGGGACCCTTTCCTATCAGCACCAGCCGGCATTCGGGATGATTTGACTGAACAGTGTGGAAGGCTTTAATGAGAAAGGAAACATTTTTTTCCTGACCCAGGCGGCCAACAAAAAGAAGGACTTTTTCTTCCGGTTTAATCCCGTAGTGCTCTTCTAACCATTTAGGGTTAAGATCATTGAATTCTTCCAGATCAACACCGGTAGGTATGTTAACAATAGAGGTTTTAACCCCGATACGCTGGAGGTAGTTTACAACCAGCTGTGAAGGAGCAATGACCCGGTTACAACGGTTGCAAAAATTGCGGCTAAGTCTCTTCATAACATGTTTAGAGGTTTCATGTGCAAAAGGGAAATAGTGAACATACTGGTCATATAGAGTATGAAAGGTAAAGATCAGGGGCAGTTTATAACGCCTGGCAGCTCTTGCTCCCATACTGCCTAACAAAAATGGAGAATGGCTGTGGATAATATCCAGTCCAATATGCTTGATAGTTTTGCCAAGATGGGCTGAAATAGGGATTGGTATAGCAAAATCGGGCATAGTGGGCGCCGGCACGGAAACAAAACGAAACACGCCTTCTTCTTTGGGTGGCTGTAAAAGTGGATAATCAGGGCTAAAAATAAACACTTCATGGCCGCGGTTAGTAAATTCGCGAGAAAAAAGTTCGATCGATCTAACTACTCCACTGGTATAAGGCCGAAAGCTGTCAGTAAAGATACCCATTTTCAATTTCTATAAGCCTCCCCTGTAAAATGCTGCATACTGATAATCAAAGTCAATGTTTGTCGTATGCTTCTTGATATAGTTGCTCTGATATAGCCATAGCGCGGGCCTTATTCTCGCCATGACCGTAATAATGAAGCACGTCAACAGTGAAATCATAGATATTACTTAATCGATCAAAATCAGTATCAGTTAAGTTGTAATCTTCTGGAGAAGCAGATAATACTTCTGAGACAGGAAGGACCCGGTGCCTCCATTCGCGATGAACCCAGGTTATTTCATAATTTAACCCGCTAATCCAGGTTTCCTTAGAATCCTGGTTCTTGGTTAGATCGATATCGAGCAATAATCCAAACTCATTATAGATGCTGTTGTAACCATCACCTTCATGCTGGTTGGATATAAAGCTGCCCTGTGAATATATAGCAAGGGCTGCTCTTTCTGAACCATCTTCTTCCTCGTAAAAAAACCACTCAAACGGTTGAATATACTTTGGATGTCCACCGATGATTAAATCAGCGCCTGCCCTGGCCAGTTCTTCAGCAACCTGTCTCAAACGCTGCGGCTCTGGTTCATGGAACGCCTCAGCTCCCCAGTGAGGAAATACGGCAACCAGATCAGCGCCGTGGGATTGAGCTGTTTCGATAGCTGTTATCAGCGGTGATATATCTTCAAAATCCGGAGCAAGGTTAACGCTGTATTCATGGCCGCCAGGAATTATATTGCCATTTAAGCCGTATGTATAACCGATAAGGGCAATGTTAATACCATCAACATCAATAATCAAAGGGGTTTCACGCTCTTCCAAATTGAGATAAGCACCAAAAGTAGATGCTCCGAGGCTACGAAGATGTTCGATGGTCATTTCTAAACCTTCAAGGCCGCGATCCAGAGCATGGTTGTTGGCAAGAGTAAAGGTATTTATCCCTGCCTCATATAGGGCTTCCGAAAATTCCGGTGGGGCATTAAATTCAGGATAACCAGTATAGCCAGTGAGGCCGTTGCCAGGAGATGCAATATCTTCGCTTGCCTGCATAACTTCAAGATCGCCTACCGTCAGGTCAGCATTTTGAAGATATGGCGCAATAATTTCAAAACTGGGGCTAAAATCATACTGCCCGTCATCTAATTCTGCCTGGTGGATCTGAAGCAGATGGGCGATAATATTACCGGTTGTTACCATTTTGGCTGTCCTTAAATCGGGTTCAGGCTCTTCTTCAGCTTCCAGTGTAGTTTCTTTCGGTATTTCTGATCTATCAGCACCATCATTATCATTATCTCCTGATTCCTCAGCTATTTCTATTTCTTCACTTTCTTGTAAATTGACTAATTGAAGAAGCATTTCAGGCGGATAAGTGTTTGCCGTGGTCATTCCCAGGTTAAAAGATAAAACCAGTAACACTAAAGCCAGAATAATAAAATAGACACGACGCATCTTTTAATCACCACCCAGTAGTTTTCGAAGCATAAATTCTGTAACGAGTAAGACCCGCAATTATATTTGCTTTTGCTCAGCTTTCTTAAACGCTAGCCATCACTGTTATTATAAACCCAGATTATGAGCTGGTAAAGCCAGGGCCATTGAGCTCCTTGTTTAGATTCTTCGGCTTGAGCAGTTTGCTCCCAGGAGTCACCAATTTCCGGATGAGGGCCCATAAGAAGATAGTGGCCGGCTCCACTGTCACCAATTATGACAGCGGGTTGATCGTTGACTGTATAGCGGGCCAGCACTGTTACAGCTTCCTCGTCGTAAGGTTTAAAATAAGGGCCATCGAAATAGTATATATTTCTTTCAGGTTTAAAGCCCAGGTTAGCGGGATGTTCACCTTCGAGTTTTAAAGTGCTGGTCTCACCCCAGCCTATAAGGCCGCTCATGGGCCCGATCCCTTTTCCTTTAAATAATTTTAAAGGATATTCATAATCGGTTCCCTTCCAGCGAAGGACATCGGCAGCATAATAGGCGCCTGCACAGGTGCCTATAAACAGCCCCCCTTCGTTAATAAAATTTTTGATATTGGAATGGTCTTTGATATAGTATTTGTACTCAGCAGAAAATCCACCAGCTAACCAGATTGTATCAAACTCTTCAATAAGATTTAAGTTAACTGCATCTTCTTCATCGAAAACAGACCAGGAAAAGCCGTAATAATCCAGGAAATTCTCTATAATTGTAATATTCTCAGGCCAGCTGCCTTTTCCGGCATAAAGTCCAACCCTGGGTTTTTTTAGGTGATCTTCATACTGATTATTTCCAAAATTCTTTTTAATTTCATCTTTATCAATTTCATCATTTGTACAGCTATCTGGATATGCATCATCATCTGTATAACCATCAGCATCATTTTCAGTTTCACCAGTGGTATAACCATCTGTATAACCATCAATGCTGCAGGCTAAAAATAAGAGGGAGGAGGCTATTAAAAAGATCAATACTAAGATGCTTACAATAAGCAATTTACCGGACAAAGCTTTATTTTTAATGAGAGCGAGCACCAATGAACCTCCCAGGTAAATCTGACATAATCTATTTCTGTTAGTAGTATTATTATAACAATTTTTAATAGCTTTATACAGGGTTAAGGTTTGGCAGCCAGGATCTCCATAAGCAAGCAGGCCTAAGCATCGGCTTAGCTTCAAGAGGTTTTACAGGATCATGACAGCATAAGGATGTGCAGCTACAACTTAAGAAATTAGCCTCTGCCCTCTTGGTTTACATAAGATATATTATCGGAAGTTAATTCAGGAAAGCACACCGCCACGCTTTTTATAATTATCCCTCTTTGAAGGTCCCTTCTTTTGCTCAGCAACTCCGGTGCAAATAAAACCTATCGATACTTCCTCCAGTATTCTAAAATAGATTTAAAAGTAGCGCCACATCTGGGACAATCTTCTTGATAATGCAGGATATAAGTGCAGTGGCTGCATTTTAAAGCCGGTATGAGAGTTCTTTCCCGGGTCCCCTCTTCATCTTCTTCAAGCATTGATATTCTGAGTTCTATATCTTCCATTTCACCAGGTTTATCATCCAAAGCTTTATCATCCAAAGTTTGATTTAAGATCTTTTCCAGGTTATCCTGTTCTGAATACTTCGTGGGGGGGAGGTTTTGATTATTTATAGCCTCCCCCTCCCTCCTCTCTTTTTCCTTATTTTCACCGGTTAAAGTGGAGACGCTTTTATTTTTATTTGGCTCGGCTTTATCATTGAGGTTTTTATTAGCAGGATTTATCCTGGCCTGTTCCTGGGTCTGCTCTTGATCAGTGCCGGCGCTTTCAGCAGGGATACCGCTCCTTCTGAATCCTACAAGATCATAATAAGCCATGCTGTGTTCTTTAAACAGATGTTTAACATAAGCCTGGGTGGTAGAAATATCCCTGTGCCCGAGGGCATTCTGTGCCAGGCGGATATCGTTAGTCTCCCTGATGAGCTGAACAGCAAATGTGCTGCGCAGCAAATGAGGATGCACATCCTTATTAAGGCCGGCTTTGCGGGCCAGACGCTTGACCATTTCACGTAAATACCGGTCCTTAAGGCGTTCGCCTTTTAAGGTGGTAAAAAGATATAAGCTATGATGCGGCCTGGTTAGCAACCATTTATTAATTAATCCCATTAAATCTTCATCAAGCCACAGGGTTCGTTCTTGTGCCGCTCCGCTTTTAGCTAGATGGACTTTCCCGGCCTTTAAATAAATATCATCCACTTTTAAAGCGAGAACTTCTCCGGCGCGCAACCCCGCTTTAAGCATAAGCATGATCATACATAAATTACGCAGCCCGGTTGGAGCTTTCTGGTTAGGCTGCCTGAGCAGCGCCAGTTGCTCGCCCTGGCTTAAAATCAAGGAATAATCTAGAGCATTAGTCATATAATTCACCGCTTTAAAGTTCCTTTAATAACAGATACGGTATTATATATGTAACTGCCCGGGCATAGCCCGTTAAGCCACAGGGGGTGGTACCTGCGTAACAGTGCAACCTAATAACACCCCCTGAAGTAAATCTGGCCTATTATTCAGGTTTCACCTGCTCCATGCTGCCTTCACCGGATATTTGCTGCAGCTTAAATTACGGAATTATATCTATATTCTGAGCTATTATCCTAATTCTGTCAAGCATAACCGGTACTTTATTTTCATAAAATGGCTGTAACTACACAGCGTTTCTGTCACGATACAGTAAAGCCTGCTGAAGTAAACTGAGGCGAGCATAAAGAGCATGCATGGAAATGCCCGTGAAAAGAAGCCTGGAGCGGTTCGGACGACTGAAGCGGGCCACCGGGCGAGAATCCCGGATGGGCTCATCAAAAATTGTGCTTGACAAGCCCGTTATTTTTGGTTAATCTTACAATAATTGAATTTGCTAAAGGCTGTGATCGGAAGTAGTAACAGGGAAAACCATTCCCAGAGAGCCGCCACTTGGTGTAAGGCGGTATGATGAAGCCTGTGAACTCATCCGTGAGCCGTCAACCGAAATCAACTAAAAAGTTGAAATTAGGATTGGCCGGATACTTCCGTTATCTTAAAGAGTGGGTGGTAGAAGTTATGCCGCCAAGAAGAGTGGTACCGCGAAAACAGCTTTCGCCTCTTAGGCGAAGGTTTTTTTATTTTTAATATTATAAATTTATTAACTGGAGGAGATTATCATGAGCGATCAGGTGGATGTAAAAAGTACCCAGGGTGGAGAAAAAATTTATCTTTTTGACAGCACCCTGCGTGATGGCGAACAAACTCCCGGAGCCCGCCTTAATTATGATGAAAAAGTAGAGGTTGCCCGTCAACTGGCTCGTCTGAATGTGGATATTATTGAAGCTGGGTTTCCGGTTTCATCGCCGGGGGAAACCAGGGCAGTGCAGGAAATATCCAGGCAGATCAAAGGGCCCGTTATTTGTGGACTGGCCAGGGCTGTTAAGGAAGATATTGATGCGGCCTGGGAAGCAATCAAAGAAGCTGAAAAACCTCGTCTCCATGTTTTCTTAGGGGCATCTGCCATTCATATGCAGCATAAATTTAACAAAAAGCCCGCTCAAGTTTTGGAACAGGCTGTTGATGCGGTAAAATACGCCGCTCGCTTTACCGATAATATTGAGTATTCACCCGAAGATGCCAGTCGGGCAGATGAGGAATATCTTTACCAGATGATTGAAGCAGTGATTAATGCCGGGGCAACGGTAATCAATATACCAGATACTGTTGGCTATGCCGTTCCCGAAGATTTTGGGGGCTTGATTCGCCGGATCAAAGAGAATGTTAGTAATATCGATAAAGCCATGATCAGTGTGCACTGCCACGACGACCTCGGCCTGGCTGTGGCCAACTCCCTGGAAGCGATTAAAAATGGAGCCCGCCAGGTAGAATGCAACATTAATGGCATTGGCGAACGAGCGGGTAATGCCGCCCTGGAAGAAATTGCTGTTGCTTTGCGGATCCGTCAAAACCATTTTCCCTATTATACCGATCTTAATTTTTCGGAAATTTACCGGACCAGCCGCCTGGTCAGTAAATTGACCAATATTTCGATTCCAGTTAATAAAGCCGTAGTTGGCCTTAATGCTTTCTCGCATTCATCCGGCATTCACCAAGATGGTGTGTTGAAGAATAAGGAGACTTATGAAATCATAGATGCGGAATTGATTGGAGGCAGCGCAGCCAAGATGCTGCTTACCGCCCGTTCGGGAAGGCATGCTGTTCTCGATCAGTTAAATAAATTAGGTTTTACTTTAAACAAAGAACAGCTCAATGTTATTTATGATCATTTTGTTAGCCTGGCTGACAAAAAGAAAGAAGTTTATCCTGAAGATCTGGAAGCCCTGGTTCTTGATCATCTATCGACCACTGAACCAAGATACAAGCTGGATTATTTGCAAACGGTCAGTGGAAGTAAAAGTATCCCCTCTGCGGTTATCCGACTCATGAAAGAAGACGGAAATACCATTGAAGAGGTTGCTACTGGTTCAGGCCCCATTGATGCGGCTTATAATGCCATTAATAAGATTACGGGTTTGAATATCGGCCTGGATAAATACAAAATCAATGCCGTTACGCAGGGCCGTGATGCCCTGGGAGAGGTGCAGGTTAATCTTTCTTACCAGGACCGGAGCATTACCGGCCGGGGAACAAGTACAGATATTATTGAGGCCAGTGTGAAGGCGTATTTAAACGGGCTCAATAAGCTTCTTAAAATTAATGGCTCTGCATAAAATATAGCCTGAGGCTTTAAACGATCCAAACAATCGTTTGTTTTATCAGACAAATGATGCTATAATCAAATAAACTCTTTCTGGAAAGGGTGATTTTTTGGAAGCGTTAACGGATAAGCAAAAGCGGGTTTTGGAGTTTATAGAACAGGAAGTCAGGCAGTGGAATTACCCTCCCTCTGTTCGAGAAATCTGTAAAGCTTTAAATATAAGCTCAACCGCAACCGTCCATAGCTACCTGGATATCCTTGAAAGTAAGGGTTACATTTCCAGAATGAAAACCAAGCCCAGGGCGATAAAAATAATTTGCAATACTGAAGGGGAAATTCTAACTGATCCGGATGAGAAATGCATTTTTGCTCCCCTGGTTGGAAGAATCACCGCCGGCCAACCGATCCTGGCTGAGGAAAACAAAGAAGGAGTTTTTCCCATTCCATCAACCATTTCCAAAGATGAAAATTGTTTTGTCCTTCGGGTGGCAGGCGATAGCATGATAGGAGCAGGCATTTTTGACGGTGATTATGTTATTGTCCGGAAGCAAAGTAATGCTGAAAATGGCGAAGTCGTAGCTGTCCTGCTGGGGGATGAAGCAACAGTTAAGCGTTTTTATTTTGAAAGTGATAGTTATCGCCTGCAGCCTGAAAATGATGCTTTCGAACCTATCCGGACCCGGGAGATTGAAATATTAGGTAAGGTGATCGGTTTATTTCGACGTATTTAAATTTTATAGCTGTCATCATAATGAGAGCCGGATCCTGATCTAATTCACTAAATTCAGCTATGACCTGGTGAAAGGCTCCAGCTTATCAGCCATCTCGGGATCAACAGCGGCTTCTATTTCCAGATGGTCGGATCTTGAAATTACAGAAAGGACATCCCCGTATTTTTGAAGTTCAGAATATAGTTTTCCTTCACTGTAGGGTAAAAATATTTTTAAACTGCAACGCTGGTTATTCAGATAAGCAGCGATATTTTCTTTTAAGGCCCCTATTCCAATTTTGTTTAAGGCAGATATGAAAGAAGCTGCTGGAAACTCTCTTTCTAAATAAGCTCTCTCGGAAGGATCATCGACCAGATCAATCTTATTGAAAACCATGATTTCGTGTTCATAGTAATTATGATCAATAGCAGCAAGATGGCTGCGAACCACTTCAACCTGTTTCAAATATTCAGGATGGCTTAAATCCACTACATGAAGCAGCACATCAGCGGCATTTAGTTCTTCCAGGGTAGCCTGAAAGGCGCTAATCAGCTGCCGGGGCAACTTTTCTATAAAACCTACTGTGTCGGTAAAAAGCACTTCCTTTGCGCCGCTAAGGGTTCCGCGGCGCACGGTTGGATCAAGGGTGGCGAATAATTTATCTTCGGTATATAGTTCGGCACCGGTTAATACATTAAGCAATGTTGATTTGCCGGCATTGGTGTAACCCACCAGGCTGATAATCTGCTGGCGATTACGTTTTCTGCGCTGCCGGTGTAAAGCCCGGTGTTTGCGCAGGGCGCTGATCTCTTTTTTAAGATCAGTAATGCGTTTTCGAATAACCCGCCTGTCTACTTCAAGCTGGGTTTCACCGGGGCCCCTGGTTCCAATACCGCCGCCAAGCCGGGATAACTGGTTACCAAGACCGATCAGTCTGGGTAAAAGGTAATGCATCTGAGCCAGTTCAACCTGGAGCTTCCCTTCCCTTGATAGGGCTCTTCTGGCAAAAATATCTAAAATTAGATTTGTCCTGTCGATCACCTTGGTTTCAATAATACGATCAAGGTTTCTGATTTGTGACGGGGACAGTTCATCGTTGAAGATGACCATATCCACAGCATAATATTCGATCAGGGCAGAGAGTTCTTCAGTTTTGCCTTTTCCAATATAATTTGCCGGATCAGGTGCTGCTCTTTTTTGTATTACTTTTGTAGCTATATCTGCACCCGCTGTTGCCGCCAACAGGGATAATTCTTTCATAGCACGATCAATATCCTCACCGGGCTGACTTAAGTCAAGCCCGACCAGAATGGCCTTTTCATTTTGCTTCAGAGTGTAACACCTCCCTTTAAGCATTGGCGAATGTTTATTTTTTTAAGGAAAAGACACTTTTTTAAAAGTGTCTTTTCCAGATCAGATATTCTATAAATTATTAATCGATTGCAGTAGCCCCGTCTTCAGTGCTCTTCTCTTCTACGTCCTTTTCTTCTTGCTCCGGTACTTCTTGCTCCTTTATTTCTTCCGGTTCTTCCTGCTTAAGGTTAACATTACGCATAGGAATAATAGTCGATACAGCATGTTTATAAACAAGCTGCTGCTTACCGTCTACTTCGAGAAGCAGGGTAAAACTGTCAAAGCTGCGCACTATGCCTTTGATCTGGTAACCGTTAATCAAAAAAACTGTGCTTAACATATTTTCTTTGCGAATCTGGTTCAGAAAAGTATCCTGCAGGTTAATTGCGTTTTTCATAATCGGGCTCCCTTCTGTGCTTTTCTATCTATTGATAAAACTTGCGTTAATACTTCGCCCGGCTCGGTGCCAAATCCTGCACTTTAAAGCAAATATTTTCTGTTAAATTGTCAAATGAGGTGTCGCTGGTTATTTTAAGCCATTCAATATTTTTATTACGGCGAAACCAGGTTAGCTGACGTTTGGCCAGGTTCCTGGTCTGTTTTTTTATTTCCTCAACTGCATCATTCCAGGAATAATGACCCTGCAGGTAAGCCAGCAGTTGACGATAACCAAGCACCTGCATTCCCGGATCAGTCTCTTTATAGCCCTTTTTATAGAGAGTTTGAGCTTCTTCGAACCATCCCTGCTCGATCATAAGATCTACCCTCTGTTCAATTCTTTTGTAAAGCTCATTGCGGTCCATGTAAAGCCCGAATAGAACAGGGCTGTAAGGAGTGATCCCTGATGCCGTTTTGTTTACCTGCTCAGAAATAGGCTTACCCTCAAGATCATATACTTCTAAAGCTCTGATAATACGCCTTTTGTCATTCGGATGAATCGTTGCGGCTGTCTTTGGATCAATTCTTTTTAGTTTTTGATAAAGGATGGCCAGTCCATCTTTTGCAGCTATTTGTTCGTATTGTTTCCGAATGCTTTGGTTAGCGCCTTTTTGGCCAAAAGCATAGCCTTCTACTACAGCGCTAATATAAAGGCCGGTCCCTCCAACCATTAAAGGCAGTTTTTGGCGTTTCCAAAGTTCTTTTATGACTTGATTAGCCATTTTTTGATAATTAGCTACACTAAACATTTGGTCTGGATCGACCAGGTTAATAAGGTGGTGCCGGGCCGTTCTTATTTCTTCTTCTGAAGGTTTTGCCGTCCCAATATCAAGAAACCGGTAAACCTGGGCTGAATCTGCGCTAATTATATCGGTTTGCAGTTTAGCGGCGATCTTCACCGCCAGGGCAGTTTTTCCGACGGCAGTTGGGCCGATCAGGACCAGCAGGGGAGTATTCTGCCTTTCTTTTAGCCGGCTGCCGGAAAAATCATCTGCCATCAATTCCCCTCCCCTCCTTCACTGCTGCGGTGAAAGCTTTTATCAAGTGAGCTGCGATCAGTATTAATCACTGCAGGCCGCCCGTGCGGGCAATAACCGGACTGGGGGGTTTTTGCCCACTCTTTAAGCAATTGCTCCATCTCTTCTCTGGATAAAGCTTGCCCGGCTTTTATTGATCTGTGACAGGCGATAGTAATCAAGATAGCATCACGGGGGTCTTGATCCGGTTCATTTTCTGTCTTGATTAGATCTTCAAGCAGATCATACAGAGCGGTTCTGCTAATATTCTCCCGTAAAGCAAAGGGTACCGCTCTGACCTGATAACTGTTTTCGCCAGTTGGTTCCAGTTTAAAACCTGACTGTTCAAGCAAAGGCAGCAATAAAGGCAGGCGTTCACACCAGGCCGGAGGCAGATCCAGTTCAAGAGGTATGGTCAGCTGGGCCTGATTTGTCCTTGAAGAGTATGCATCTTGATTTTTTAGCTGATGGTAATTAATACGTTCGTGGGCGGCATGCTGATCGATTATAAGAAGCTGGTCACCTTTCTGCGCCACCAGGTAGCTTTGCATAAACTGCCCGATCAAACGAAGCTGATCATCGTTAACAGCGCTTTCTGCTAATGTATCTTCAATGCCCGTTATTGCAGGCTGATCGGTTTTAGAAGCAGGTATGGCAAAACTGCCTTCTGGTTTATGGTTACTTTTTTTATTATTTTCGGTCTTATCTGCTGCGGGTTGATCAAATAATCGTCCGGGCTGCCATTTTTCAAAGTTTTTCATTTGAGGATATTCAGGATATGCATCTGGACCAATGGATTTATAGGCTCCTGTTTCAGGCCAGGCGGAACGCTTCTGGGTTCCCTGAAGAGCCATTTTAACCGCTTTAAAGGTCAATCCCTTTATAAGTTCTGGTTTTTGAAAGCGAATTTCAATCTTCGCAGGATGGACATTAACATCAATTGCTTCAGGAGGAACTGCCAGGTTTATAACGGCCAGGGGGTGGCGCTGCCGGGGCAGCAGATCTTCATAGCCTCTTTCCAGTGCGTTAATCACCATTGCATCTTTTATCAAGCGGCCGTTGACTACTAAAGTAATCCACCGCCGGGTTGATCTGGTCACATGGGGCGGGGATATGAATCCGTTTATTTTGCAACCGGTACTAATATCTTTTCTGTTTAGTTCGATCATCTCTTCAGCGGTGTCATTGCCATAGAGGGAACCGATAACATGCAGCACCACCCCATCCCCTGAAGAGCTAAACAGCGTCCTCCCTCCACTTTTAAGGGTAAATGCTGCCTGCGGTTTAGCCAGGGCCATTTCTGAAATTAAGGTGCTGATTCGGGTTGTTTCAACATGATCCGCTCGCAGAAACTTAAGGCGTCCGGGAGTATTGTAAAATAGATCTCTTACTTCAACTCTAGTTCCCATAGGGGCTCCTATTTCTTCCTGATCGATAATATCGCCGCCATTTAAGCTGATCCGGCTTCCTGATAAGGTTTGATCTACCCTGGTTGTTAATTGAACACGAGCTACGGCGGCTATGCTGGGCAGGGCTTCGCCCCGGAAGCCAAGGCTGGATAAATTATGCAGATCATCAAAATTTGTTATTTTGCTGGTGGCAAAGCGCTGAAAAGCCAGAGACAGGTCCTGTTCCTCAATACCTTTCCCGTTATCAGTAACACTAATCAGGCTTTTACCGCCCTTTTCTATCTCCACTTCCACCCTTTTAGCACCGGCATCAAGGGCGTTCTCCATCAATTCTTTTACCACGGAAGCCGGGTTTTCAATTACTTCCCCGGCGGCTATTTGTTCAGCCGTTTTTTTAGCCAGGATTTGAATAGCCATTATTGATCAAGCTCCTTTTGAGAATGGTCATTTTCAAACTCCAGTAGCTCTTTTTGGATTTCATATAGCTTTTGCAGCGCTTCCAGCGGAGTAAGCCGGTTTAAATCAAGTTCTTTAAGTTCGTCCAATAGCTCTGCTTCCCGGCTATAGTCTGAAACCGGTTCTGTAACCATGGGCAGCAGGCTTAATTGGCGATCATTCGCTTCAAAAGCAGCATTTTCCAGTTCATAGAGGATTTTTTCCGCCCTGATTAAAACCTCCAGAGGTACACCGGCCAGACGCGCCACATTGATGCCGTAACTTTTATCAGCTTTCCCGGGAATCAGCTGTCTTAGGAATATTACCTGTTTGCCTTTCTCTTTAACGGCAATAGTGTAATTTTTTACCCCGGGCAGTTCACCTTCCAGGTTGGTAAGCTCATGGTAATGGGTGGAAAATAAAGTTTTAGCCTTAATCTGGCGGCTGATGAACTCTAAGACACTGCGCGCAATGCTCATACCATCATAAGTGCTGGTTCCCCGACCGATTTCATCCAGTATAATAAGGCTGTCCGGGGTAGCTTCTTTTAGAATGCCCGCTGTTTCCTGCATTTCCACCATAAAAGTGCTTTGCCCGCGGCTGAGGTCATCGCTGGCCCCAACCCTGGCAAAAATCCGGTCCAGAATCGGTAATTCGGCTTCAACAGCAGGTACAAAGCTGCCCATTTGAGCCATAACCGCCAGCAAAGCTGCGCTGCGGATGTAAGTGCTTTTACCGGCCATATTAGGCCCTGTAATCACCAAAAGATAATTTTTACGATCCATCTGGATATCGTTTGGAACAAAACGTTCAAAGGAAGTTTGTTCTACTACCGGATGCCTGGCCTGTTTAACCGTCATTTTTTTGTTATTCGAAAAAACCGGCCGGCAATAGCCGTTTTTTTCAGCTATATCAGCCAGGCTTTGCAACGAGTCCAGCCGGGCTAATTGATGAGAAGCAGTTAAAAGCTGCTCAGTATAAGCATTAACTTTATTGCGCAGGTCTTCAAAAAGGGTATACTCAAGAGAAGACAGTTTATCTCGGGCTCCGGTTAACTGTTCTTCAATACGTTGTAAATCAGGGGTTGTAAAGCGTTCTGCATTAACCAGGGTCTGTTTTCGGTGGTAATCCAAAGGGACTAGCTCAAGGTTGGTTTTGGTTACTTCCATGTAATAGCCAAAATTACGATTAAAACCGATACGCAGGGATTTTATACCGGTACGCTCCCGTTCTTTTTTTTCAAAATCAAGGAGCAGGGTATTGCTTTCTTCAGCAAACATTTTTAACTCATCCATTTCTTCATTATAGCCTTTCTTAAAAAGGCCACCGTCTTTAATAGAAAGCGGCGGATCGTCGACCAGGGCTCTATCGATAAAATCCACAAGATCTTTGAAATCAGGTATAATACTGCTCGTTTCTTTTAACAACGCTGCCTGCAGGGCAGTGCATTTTTTCCTTACAGCTTCAATTTGAGTCAGGGTTTTCTTCAGGGCAACTAAGTCTCTGGCATTGACACGCTGGTAAGAAAGACGACTGCAGAATCTTTCCAGATCAAAAATATCCTGTAATAAATTGCGCAGATCTTTTCTCTGCAGCGGTTTTCTCATCAATTCTTCAACAGCATCAAGCCTTTTTTCTATGGTTCTTCTTTTAATCATTGGCAGTTCAACCCAGCGTCTTAAAAGACGCCTGCCCATAGCAGTCATACAGCGGTCAAGTAAGCCCAGCAGGCTGCCTTTTTTTACACCTTCCCGCAAAGATTGAGTTAGCTCCAGGTTTCTGCTGGTAACATTATCAATGATCATGCTGCGGTTGGTAAAATATAAATTAAGGCGGCGAAAATGCTTTTCGCCAACCGGCAGCTGCTGTAATAGTTGCAAATATACCAGGGCTGCCGCTCCGGCTGATGCAGCCAGGGGAAAACGACCTAACTCAAGCTTTTCCCAGGTTTGATGATCCCACTGGTTTTGGATCAGCTGTTTTGTTTCTTCCGGTTCGGGAACATGGGGAAGCTGTTCTATCAGACCACTGTTTTTATAATTAAACTGCTTGCGACAAAGCTGTTCGCTTTCTTTTGAAGAACAGAGTAATTCAGAAGGTTGGAGCCGGTAAAGTTCATCTGAAATATTTTCCCAGGCGCCCTCTCCTTTTTGCTCGGTTACCTGGAAGTCGCCGGTTGAAATATCCACAGCTGCCAGACCGTAATGATTACTGCCGTTATCAACAAGAGCGGCCAGGTAATTATTACGGCTTTCTTCAAGCATTTCTGGATCGGTGATTGTGCCGGGGGTAAGAATGCGAGTAATTTCTCTTTTTACCAGCCCCCTGGCCTGGCTCGCATCTTCTACCTGTTCACAAAGCACCACCTTATAGCCTTTGCCAAGCAGGCGGTTCAGGTAAGCTTCAGCGGAATGGATCGGCACTCCGGCTAAAGGGATGGGCTCTTCGCTGCCGGCATCCCTGGAAGTCAGGGCAATTTCCATTTCCCTGGCTGCCACCTGAGCGTCTTCAAAGAACAGCTCATAAAAATCACCCACCTGGAACATCAGCAGCTTATCAGGATGCTGCTCCTTAACGGCTTTATATTGTTCCATCATCGGACTGCTGCGGTTCAATAAGGCTCTCCTTCCGATGCCCCGAAGAGGTTCCAGGTTCTTGCTTCAGTGATACGGACCCCTATTAGCTTACCGGTTAATCTATCAGATCCGGCAAAATGCACCAGTTTATTATTTCGGAGTCGGCCGGTTTGCAGTTCGGGATTACTTTTACTTGTGCCTTCAACCAGCACTTCCAGGGTTTTATTAACCAGTTTTTCATTCTCTTCCAGGCTAATTTGCTGCTGGATTTTATTTAAGGCCTGCAGCCTCTTTTCTTTTTCTTCATAAGTAGTATAATCTGGTAATTTTTCGGCTTTAGTTCCCCGGCGGGGAGAATAAATAAAAGCAAAGGCACTGTCGAAACGGGCCTGTTTAACCAGATCAAGGGTAGCGGCAAAATCATCCTCTCTTTCTCCTGGGAAGCCCACAATAATATCAGAAGTAATTGAAACTTCCGGAATGTTTTCTTTGATAGCCTGCACCAGTTCTAAGTACTGCTCGCGGCTGTAACGGCGGTTCATTTTTTCCAGGATCCTGTTGCTGCCTGACTGGGCTGGCAGGTGGAAGTGCTCGCATATTTTTTCACCCCGGGCTACGGTTTGAATTAGCTCCAAAGATAAATCTTTAGGGTGGGAGGTCATAAAACGAATTCTTGACAAACCATCAATCTGATCCAGTTTACCAAGTAGGGAGGCAAAACCAGGTTTTTCAGGCAAATCTTGTCCGTATGAATTTACATTCTGGCCCAGGAGGGTTATTTCCCGGTAACCCTGATGAACCAGCGCTGATGCCTCAACAACTATAGCGTCATATTCGCGGCTGCGTTCGCGCCCGCGCACAAAGGGAACTACGCAGTATGCGCAATAATTGTTACAGCCATAGATAATCGGTAACCAGGCATGATAGGAAGTTGCCCGGTTTACAGGCAGCCCCTCCCTTTCACAATAATCCTCTTTAATATCAAGTATAATTTCTTTTTGCCTGCGAGCCCGGTCCAGCAATTCTGGTAACCGTGGTAAAGCGTGGGTTCCAAAGACCAGATCAACCTGGTTGAACCGTTTTTTAATATATACTGCCAGATCTTCCTGCTGGGTCATGCAGCCCCCAACAGCAATGATAAGCTCATCTTTTTCTTTTTTTAATGCATCTAATTTACCCAGCATAGAAGCGACTTTATCCTCAGGTTTTTTACGCACGGCACAGGTATTAATGATCACCAGATTTGCCTCTTCAAGAGTGCTTGCGGGCTGGAAACCCAGGCTTTCAATCAAGGCGGCCATTACTTCAGAGTCATGTTCATTCATCTGGCACCCAAAAGTGTTTATCCAGTAATACTTGCCTTCTCCAAAGCGAAGGGTCAGGTTTATGGCATCTGTTTCTTCTTTCTGCACTTATTCACTCCTCCCTTGCACCACATTATATCAAAAAAACACCTGCTTAAAGAGGTGTAGATTAGATAAACCGGTTATAATAAAATTTAAGCCATGGCGCCGCTTATCATTCAACAAGGGCAATAGGCTGTGTAGTTATTATTTTTACATTAAATAGCTTTAGGCAGGAAAGGGAATTATAAATCCAGCTAATCGTATTTAAAAGGTTTTCAGCCACTTAAAGAAAGCTTTCCAAACCTCTTCTAAGTGTTCTGAAAAACGGTGGTCGGCACCTTCAATTGCGGCGAGCAATTTTGGTTCCCTGGCATGGTTGTAAAGAAGCCGGGCATCTTCGAGCGGTACAGCCAGATCAGCTGAACCATGAATTAACAGCAAGGGACAGGAAGATAACCTGGTAGCAGCTTTAAGCGGATTGTGTTTTTGTAGATCGTAAAAGAAGGCCCGTTTTACAGAAACTGTTCCTTCCTCACCGTGAAGAGCTATTAAGTCTTGAGAGCTTCCTTCAAAAACGCTTTTATTGCTGACTCTTTTTACAAATAAATCTTTTAACCTGGCCACTGCCGCCCAGGTACAAATGCCGGTTATCTCAGCATCGCTGGCAGCATAGCATAAAGCGGTTGTGCCTCCAAAACTCCTGCCGTTTAAAATGATATCTCCAAAACCTTCCCGGCGGCACCAATCTACAACGGCGCCAAGATCGGCAATCTGGCCTGACAGGGAAATGTCTTCCCATCGCCCTTCACTCTCTCCGCAGCCGGAAAAGTCAAACAGCAGGGTGTTAAGCCCGGAACAAGCCAGCTGTTCTGCCATATCTACAGCCCGGCCGCTTCCTTCTTTTGAACCGGTAAAGCCGTGACAGGCGATTATAAGCCGGTTGTCTTTAGCCGTTAAGCAAAGCAGGGTTGAAAGGGTTTGGTTATTGTGGTTTTCAATTGAAATTTTATGCCAGGTTTTATTATTCAAAGCTCGCTTACCCCTAAGATCATCACTTTTTATAGCATTTTTGCTTACGCTTCTTTCTTTTCATCTTGATCTTCCTTTTTATCAACCTGGATGGCAAAATCCGGACAAAGGTATTCGCAAAGTTTACAACCCGTACAGGCTTCAGGATCGATCATTTCCGGGCTGCCTTTTTCGTTGGGCTTTAAGTTATTGATTGGGCAGAATTCAAAACAAATGCCGCAATCTTTGCATCTATCGCTGAATACTTTAAGGTTGAATTTTGCTTTGCTCATCTACGATACCCCTTTTAAAGACTTTAATCTTGCAGCAGGCAAGTATTTTATTGCATTTACTGGTTCTTATAAGTAATTCCCTTTAAGACATTCTTAAACCTGCCCCAAAATGAACTAAAAATGTGATAATTGATTTTCCAGCCCCGGCGCCGGTAATAATAAATGAAAACTGCTGCTAAAACCGCCGGAATGAGCAACAACCAGGGAGAAAAATCGAACAGTATTTTAAGAGTTCTTAGCATGAAGCTCATAGTTCCGGTTAGAATTATACTGGCGCTGATGGTTAGTAAACTAAACAGGGCTCCCCCCAGAAAAGTATAGATCAGAAAAAGATAAAAATTCATGTGCATGGCCCCGGCAGGAAAGGAGATAAAAGTCCGGCTGAAACCCCATAGCTGGCCCATGAAAATTGAAAAATTACCGTATTTATACAACAGTTTTAAAAGCTTAGAGGGGCCTCTGGAAGACTGCGGTTCACAACTAAGGTTATTATCTGAGTTATCATGGTGATTAAAACGCAGCTTCACAGCATTTCCGACCATACTGCCCAGCAGGCCTAAACTGTAGCTAAGCATACTGCCCAGGGTAATACCAATAGTAGAACTAATAAAAATTGACCAGAAAGTACAGGTTCCCCTCAAGATTAAAGTTCCGGCAGTTAAAAACACTACTGCTGAAGCAAAAGGGACCCCGGCGCTTTCGGCAAACATTGCTACGCCAATACCCAGTGCACCATATCTTCTAATTAAAAGTTCAAAAGTTTCATATAGTGGTTCCAAAAACTCCATGATTTCCAAATTATTTCGCCTGCCCTGTTAGTAAGCTGTACATGCCCCAAATCCCTGCTTCCGGTTCAAGCGCAGCGGGAATAATAGTCAGTGAAGTTATCTCTACAGCCGGCTTGATGGATTTATTTCTGATGGTTTCAGTAATTTGTTTTAAAAAATCTGTCCTATTAGCAGCAACTCCGCCGCCTATAACCAGGCAGGTTGGATTAAATAAAGTGACCAGGTTTGAAAGTCCCAGTCCGATTGTGGCAGCGGCATGATCGATGATCGCTTGAGCCAGGGTGTTTCCTTTATCCGCCTGTTCAAAAACCCAGGCTGTTGTAATATGATCACCCTTTTGTTCTTTTTCGTCCCAGATCTCACCGGCGCTTCGCGCCAGGGCGCTTCCTGATGCCCAGGTTTCAAGGCAGTCTGTATTGCCGCATTTGCAGGGCCTTCCCCGTCCAAAGGCCTTGGTGTGGCCTATTTCTCCTGCGAATCCATCTGCACCCCGGTACAGGCAACCGTTCAAGAACAGCCCTCCGCCTATCCCGGTACTTAATGTAACATAAATAACATCTTTATGGCCACAGGCGGCACCATAAAGCACCTCGCCCACCACCGCTGCATTAGTATCATTTTCAATCACTACCGGGCAATTAACTCTCTGTTTAAAATAATTTCCCAGCGGAACAGGTTCATGCCATTCAAGATTAGGGGATTGATGGACAAGGCCTTCCTGGTGATCTACAAAACCGGCAGTGCAGATACCAAGCCCGGCAAGCTCCGCCTTAAATCCTAATTTTTTCTGCTCTGTTTCTGCCTGAATCGTTTCGACAATAGTATCTACCACTGCTTGTGGTTTAGAAGGTTTGGGGGTTTTTATCTTCTGCCTGAACAATACCTTGCCGTTGCTGTCAATTAAAAGTAGTAGTACTTTTGTTCCGCCGATATCAATCGTCCAGAATAGTTTTTGCTTCATCTCTTTCTCCACCTGTATTATTTTGTAGGGCTGTTGGAATAGAAAATGTATTAGTGCAAGCATGCACAGTAAGTTTGACCGGATCAGGGATCTGAGTTTTTACAGCCTGAACCCATTATAATACACCTTGCTGTTTTTTTCAGCTCAGTGCCGCTAAAGCAGGCACGTTTAATTATTCTCTGATCTGGCCTGAGCCAAAGATAATATATTTAAGGGTAGTTAAGGCTTCAAGGCCCATTGGTCCCCTGGCATGTAATTTTTGGGTGCTAATACCTATTTCTGCGCCCAGGCCAAAGGCGGATCCATCGGTAAAACGAGTCGAAGCGTTAACATACACGGCAGCAGCATCAACACTTGCTAAAAAATGCCTGGCCTGATTATAGCTGTCAGTAATAATTGCTTCGGAGTGACCTGTACCGTATGAATTGATGTGTTCTACAGCCTGATCTATATTTTCAACCACCCTGATTGCTAAAATCAGATCGAGATATTCTGTACTCCAATCCTCTTCACCGGCTGGTTTTATATTAGATGAATATGAGACTGTACGGGGGCAACCTCTGATTTCAACGCCCAGTTTTTCTAAAGCAGGTACTATTTTCGGTAGAAAATCGTCTGCCATATCTTTATGAACAAGCAAAGTCTCCATGGCATTACAAACACCAGGCCGCTGAACTTTGGCGTTAACCGCTATTGCCACTGCTTTATCCAGATCAGCACTATAATCAACATAAGTATGGCAATTACCGGCTCCAGTCTGGATTACCGGCACAGAGGAGTTGTTAATAACCGTATTGATGAGCGACGGGCCGCCCCTGGGGATGAGTAAGTCAAGGTATTGATTGGCGTTCAGTAAATCCATTACAGCGGCCCGGTCAGCATCTTCAATCAAAGCCACCGATCCGTCAGGCAACCCCGCTTCTCCCAAACCTTGTTGAATAATCTTTACCAGGGCACGATTTGAATTCAAGGCCTCAGAGCTGCCGCGCAGGATTACAGTGTTACCGGTTTTTAAAGTTAATCCTGCTGCGTCAATGGTAACGTTAGGCCGGGCTTCATAAATAATTGCAATAACGCCGATGGGAACCCTGGTTTGCCCGATTTCCAAACCATTGGGGCGCTTCCACATTCCAGTAACTTCACCCACAGGATCGTTTAATGCAGCGATTTCTCGAAGTCCCTGGGCCATTTCAAAGATTCGCGCTTCACTCAAGAGTAAACGATCATAAAAAGCTTCAGTGTAATGGTCTCCACTTTCAAGCCGGTTCCGATCCAGCTGATTGGCTTCTATAATATCTTTTTTATTTTTTTCAAGGGAAGTAGCAATTTGTTCCAGGGCTTTATTTTTCAGCGATGTTGAACAAGCTGCTAATTTTAATGCCGCTTGCCTGGCCTGTTTACATTTGGCAAGCACCTCAGCATGCATAGTTTAATCAGCTCCTAATAACAAATTTTCTGTAACTATTCAGCCTTATTATCTTTGTTAGATGATCAGCGATTCCATGGGGACGGTTCAAGCGTCCCTAAAAGCTTAACCCTAAAGCCGAAGGGAAGACGGTGGAACCCTTCCCTGTGGCTTAAATTTTGCTTTGCTAAAATATAACCAGGTTATCTCTGTGGATAACCTCTTCGGCCACCGGTCTTTCGATAATATTGGCTATATCAATGCTGCTTCTTTTTTGGATCCAGGCCAGTTCTTCAGAAGAAAAATTAGTCAGTCCCCTGGCCATTTCATTACCTTCAGGATCTTTAACTGAAAGTAAATCACCTTCGGTAAAAGAACCCTCCACACCAATCACCCCTACCGGCAGCAAACTTTTACCCTCAGAGCAGATGGCATAGCAGGCTCCTTTGTCGATTGTTATAGACCCTTGCGGTACCAGACCATGAGCGATCCAGCGCTTGCGCCTGTTTAAAAAATGCTGTTGAGGTTTGAAATACGTCCCGCTATGCTCCCCTTTTACAAGCCTGGATACAACATCAGGGTCGTAACCGTTAGCAATATACATGGCAACTCCAGAACTTGTCGCCACTTCTGCGGCCTGAAGTTTGGTAATCATTCCTCCCGTAGCCAGGTTATCGTGTGCATTTTCTGCGCCGGCTTTAATTGTCTCATCTATTTTCCCTACATAAGGGATGAGTTCTGCGTCATCATACCGCCTGGGATTCTTATTATATAATCCATCGATGTCCGTTAAAATGACCAGCAAATGTGCATCACTTAAACCGGCTACCAGGGCAGACAGGCGATCATTGTCGCCGAATTTTAACTCTTCTATCGAAACAGAATCATTTTCATTGATTATAGGAATAACCCCCAGTTTTAAAAGGGTTAATACCGTATTGCAGGCATTTATGTAGCGTCGCCTGCTGACCAGGTCAGTCCGGGTCAGCAGAATTTGCCCGACAACCAAGCCATATTCGGCAAACAATTTCTCATAAATTTGAACCAGCAGCCCTTGCCCTACCGCTGCTATCGCCTGTTTTTCTGGAATTGAAATAGGAGCCCTGTTAAGATTAAGTCTGCCTCGTCCGGCCCCAACCGAGCCTGATGAAACCAGGATTACATCATGCCCCTGGTTACTTAGGTCGGCCAGCACTCTGGATAATTTTTCCATATACCCCAGGTTCAGTTTTCCGGTATCATGAGTTAAAAGCCGGGTTCCTACCTTCACGACAATTCGACAGGGGTTAGGGATAGTTCTTGCTTCCTTATTTGCCACGACGCAACTTCTCCGCCTGGTTAGTAGCTGCTATTACGGATTTAAGCAGGCAGCTCCTGAAACCGGATTCTTCTAAAACGTTCATGGCCGCCGTAGTCGTTCCTGCCGGCGAGGTAACGGAATTTCTGAGCTCGGCTGGATGGATCTTACTCTTATCTTGAAGCATGCGGGCTGATCCAATTACATTTTGAATCACCATTTCAGAAGCAACATCCCGGCGGAAGCCTACTGCAACTCCGGCATCGATCATTGTTTCTATAAATAGAAACACATATGCGGGGCCCGTGCCGCTTAAGCCCGTGGCCGCATCCATCAGGTACTCGGGAATCCGGATAGTAGTACCCATTGACTTGAGCAGCTCTTCAATATCATTGCGCTCTTCTGAAGTAACATTATCTCCAGCGCTTATGGCAATTGTGCCTTCCCCTAAAAGGCATGGCGTGTTGGGCATCAAACGGATCACTTTACTATATGAAGGTAAACAGCTTTCTATGAAATTGATGGTGATACCGGCAGCGATAGAAGCAAATATTTGCCCTTCTTTGACCAGATCTTTTATCGAATAAAGTAAACTCTCAATATCCTGGGGTTTGACGGCAATAAATATTTGCTGGCAATGAGGGATCATTTCTTCAAGGCTTTTTGCACCTACAGCATTTAATTCTAAGGACAGCTCTTCCACCCGTTCCCAGTTTAAATCATAAAGATAAACCTGGGCTGGATCCATACCTACTCGTTTAATAATTCCTTTAGCTAAAGCAGATCCCATTGCCCCACAGCCGATTAAACCAGTTTTTTTATTATTCATTATCATCTTCCCTCTCTTTAAAAACTTATTCCCTATTCTATCCAACTGGCAATGTTAATGCAATAGTAAAAATCAATAAACCTGCTTAAAACTGTGCTTTGATTATATTGATCATGGAAGAAGGAAATTATGGGAATAAAAAATCCCTCAGCTTAAAGAGGGATTTATAATCTCTAACTGGCAAATTAAAACCAGGTTCCAACAGGCCTTCCTGCTTGCCGCCGGATTTCTTCACTTTCCATCCCCAGCCGGGCTTCCGCCACCTCCTCTGGATGGCTTTCCCCCAACCTCCGGTCAGCTACTTTTCTCCGTGCTGTGTTTTTCGGTAAATTCCCGGTCATAAACCTTTCCTTTACCGACTCTTGCAGCGATCTGGTTTCGGGGATTATCCTTTCACGGATTCCGGTAAGTCCTTCTTCCACTTTTGGCATCCCCAGGAACCAAATCCAGCTTGCGTCCCAGTCTCTCGGAACCTGGTAACTTATTATTGATCGAAACTGTATACTTGTCAATACTTTTTTTAAAGTTTATACTAATTTGTTTTATCAAACAAATAAAGTTCTAATTTTATCAAGGGCCCATGTCAAGTCGTCCCGGCTTGCCACCAGAGGAGGTGTAAATCTGATTACATTTTCATGGGTTTCCTTGCAGAGAAGGCCTAGTTCCATTAATTTTTCGCAGTAACTACGGGCTTTGACATCTAATTCTATACCAACTAAAAGGCCTTTACCTCTGACTTCAATAATGTGCGGGTCATCAATTTTTTGAAGTTCTTCAACAAAATATTTTCCCTGCTCCAGTGATTTTTCCACCAGTGCTTCCTCTTCGATAACCTCCATAGCTGCTATAGCTACTGCACAGGCCAGGGGGTTGCCACCAAAAGTAGAACCGTGCGAACCGGGATCAAATACTTCCATTATGTCATCATCAGCCGTAATTGCCGAGATAGGCAGGACCCCTCCGCCAAGAGCTTTGCCCAGGATATAGATGTCAGGTTTAACTTCTTCCCAATTAGAAGCAAAAAGTTTACCGGTACGGCCAAATCCAGTTTGAATTTCATCAGCCATAAATAAAATTTTATTATCCCGGCAAACCTGATAGGCTTCCTTGAGAAAACCTTCGGGAGGAATAATGATACCACCCTCACCCTGGATTGGTTCTATCAGCAATCCCGCCGTGTTGGGGGTTATAGCATTTTTGAGCGCATCAATATTTCCGTATTCAATAAGCTTAAAACCTGGTGTAAAAGGCCCATAACCCTTGTTATAAGATTGATCTGAGCTGAAAGAGACAACTGTAATGGTGCGGCCATGAAAATTACCACTGCAAGCTATTATTTCCGCCTGGTTGGAAGGAATATTTCTGTTTTGATATGCCCACCTGCGCGCTGCCTTAAGGGCGGTTTCCACTGCTTCTGCCCCGGTATTCATAGGCAAAACTTTCTCTTTTCCAGTTAATCTGGCCAGTTTTTCGGTAAAAGGCCCCAGCTGGTCGTTATGAAAAGCTCTGGATGTAAGTGTGATCTGGTCAGCCTGATCTTTTAAGGCCTGAATAATTTTAGGATGGCGATGTCCGAAATTCATTGCCGAATAAGCGCTGAGCATATCCATGTAACGGTTGCCTTCCGGGTCTTCAACCCATACCCCTTCGCCTTTCGACAAGACCACTGGTAAGGGCAGGTAATTACGGGCTCCGTACTTATCTGTAACTCCAAGGATTGCATCTGTACTGTTAATTAAAATCACCCCATTTGCTATTTTAAAACCTGACAAAGGCCATATAGGCCTGCATAAAAATACCGGCTTTGATTCCGGTCCGGATGTTTATGCCTGCAACAGGTTTAAATTATTAAAAGCAATTATTCAAACGAGATGCCGCTTGGAAAGCGGCATCTCGGTAATGGTCCTGGCAGGGGAGACAGGACTTGAACCCGCAGCCTGCGGTTTTGGAGACCGCTGCTCTGCCAGTTGAGCTACTCCCCTGTGCGATTAATATTTTAATCGATCTAAGTGGCCTTGTCAATTAAAAGAAGCTACAAAATAACCTTTATTTATCAGTATCAATCACTACAACGAAACTTATGTCGTGAACCAGAACCCGCTAAGCCACGGGGACGGTTCCATCGTCTTCCCTTCGACCTACGCTGCGCTTCGGGACGCTCGAACCGTCCCCGTGGCACCGCCCATGGCATCGCTCATCGTACCGCCCGTGGCACCACCCGTGGCATCGCTTAACTCTAATCTTTCGCTGTAGTACTATCCAGCCCTATTTAGTTACAGGTGCCTGCTGAAGGAAACTGCGCTCGCTTCAGCCTTTTTCAGCAGGCTCTACTGGATCATGACAGCTTAGGCTGTGCAGTTACAGTTATCATAAGCAAACCGCAGCAGAAAAATAATAGCCTTTCCGCTTTGGCTTTATTTTAAAATCTGCTAACTGCCCTCGCTGCCAATGTTTAGAAATTGCTGTGTTCAGTCCTGGTTATAATTTCATTTTGCAGCTGTTCACTTAAATTATTGAAATAATCACTATAGCCGGCTACCCTGACAATCAGGCCCCGGTGGTCTTCGGGATTTCGTTGAGCTTTGCGTAAAGTTTCAGCATCAATAACATTAAATTGGATGTGGTGGCCATCAAGAACGAAATACGACCTGATTAAACTGGCCAGGCTCTCCAGGCCTTTATTCCCGGCCAGGACTGGCGGGGTAAACTTCATATTTAACAGGGTGCCTCCCGTGAGAAGGTGATCCATTTTCGAAGCCGATTTTATAACCGCTGTAGGACCGTTTAAATCGACCCCCTGGGAAGGCGATATCCCTTCAGAAAGCGGCATTCCAGCCAGGCGCCCATCAGGGGTTGCTCCTATAACTGAACCAAAATAAACATGACAGGTAGTGGGCAGCATATTGATGCGGTAAGTACCCCCGCGGACCGTCCGGCGGCCGTTAACGCTGCGGTGAAAGCATTTAAATACATCTTGCATGATAGAATCAGCATAATCATCATCGTTGCCGTAATGGGGGGTCCTGTTGATTAAAAATTGGCGCCGTTCTTCTTTTCCGTGAAAATTGTGATGTAATAAATCAAGCAGTTCAGGCCAGGAAATATTTTTCTCTTCAAAGATATGCTTCTTTAAAGCAGATAAGCTGTCAGTTATGGTGCCTATACCTACACCCTGGATATAGTTGGTGTTGTAACGAGCTCCCCCAGCGTTATAGTCCTTAGCGTTTTCAATGCAATCGTCTATGATAAGAGATAAAAAAGGAGCCGGCATTTCCTCAGCATAGAGTTTTTCAATAACCTGGTTGCCGGCTATTTTGATATCGGTAAAGTAGCGAAGCTGCTTTTCAAAAGCCTCAAGGAGCTGGTCGAAAGATTTAAATTGTTCCGGATTGCCGGTATTAAGGCCCAGCATTTTCCCATTTTTAGGATCTTCGCCACCATTAAGGGTGATCTCCAGTATTTTGACCAGGTTGAAGTAGCCGGTTAGAATATAGCTTTCTTTACCGAAAGCGCCGGTCTCCACGCATCCGCTGGTTCCACCACAGCGGGCATCTACCAGTGATTTACCCTGCGCCAGCAATTCTGAAATTACTGCTTCTACATTAAAGACCGAGGGTTGGCCCCAGCCTTTTCTGATCACTTCACCGGCTTTTTTCAGGAAAAGATCGGGGCTTTTTTTACTGACCTGCACATTGGTGCTCGGCTGCAGCAGCCGCATTTCATCGATCACTTCCAGGAGCAGATAGCTAAGATCATTAACTCCATCACTGCCGTCTGGCCTGACCCCGCCCAGGTTGATATTGGCAAAGTCGGTATAGGTCCCGCTTTCCTGAAGAGTAATTCCTACCTTGGGCGGGGCAGGCTGGTTGTTAAATTTAACCCAGAAGCACTCCAGCAGCTCTTTTGCCCGATCCCTCTTTAAAGTGCCATCTTTTAAGCCGCTGTAATAGAAAGGCGCCAGGTGTTGATCGAGCCTGCCGGGGCAAAAAGCATCCCAGGTATTAAGCTCGGTAACCACGCCCAGGTGAACAAACCAGTAGTACTGCAGGGCTTCCCAGAAACTGCGCGGTGGTGAAGCCGGAACGTGATCACAGACAGCCGCGATCTGCTCTAGCTCTGTTTTTCTCCGGGGATCAGTTTCAGCTTCAGCCAGTTCCCTGGCTTTCTCGGCATGCCTCCCGGCGAAAGTGATCAAAGCATCGGCGCAGATACCCATAGCTTGAAGCTCTTCACTTTTGGTTATTGCTTCCGGATCGTTTGTATAATCAAGGGTAGTGAGGTGAGCTTCGATCTCTGCTTTCAAATCGCTCATCCCTTTTTGATAAATCTTATCACCGGCAACGGTATGCCCGGGAGCGCGCTGTTCCATAAATTCAGTAAATAGCCCTGCTTCGTAGCAGTCCAGCCATTCCTGGCTCATCCGTTTAAAAATCTTGTCTCGCATGGAACGCCCCTGCCAGTACGGGATGATTCTTTCTTCCTGGGTTTTTTTAACTTTTTCATTCACCCTGAAGGAGATAGTTTTCCGGTTATTAATGACATCCAGATCCTCTAAGGTATGGCAGCAAAGTTCAGGATAAGTCGGTGTGGCCTGCGGGCCTGTTCCCCGCTCCCCAACGATCAACTCATCTTCATTGATGCAAATGGTTTTACTTTCCATTAAATGCTTAAAAGACAGGGCTCTGAGCATAGGGGTAGAAACTTTGCCTTCATAGCTACGGTAAGCTTCGGTAAGCAGCACCGCTCTTTCAGCAGTAATGGACGGTTCTGTGTTTTCACTTTGGCTTCTAAGTTTTTTAACCCTTTCATTCATGCCTCTAATCTCTTCGTGCATATTAATCATCCTCGTTAATGATTTTGATACCCTGCTTTTCGAACCGGCCTTTGATCTTGCTTAGCTCTTCGGAAGCGGGCATTTCAAGTGTCCCGGGACGATATTCAAGATCAAGTTTGCTATATTTAGCGGTTCCATAATTATGATAAGGTATTAACTCCAGTTTGCCAAGTCCACACTCTTTCAAAACCTTTACCATGGCATCAATATTGACATAGTGATCGGTGATCGAAGGGATAACCGGCATCCTGACCTTAACAGGAAGGCCTCTTTCGGTCAATTTTTTTAAATTATCAACGGCTAAACGGCTTGAGATACCGGTATATTTACGGCTTTCCAGATCGTCAATAAGTTTTAAATCGTAAAGAAACAAATCAGTGTGCGCAGCAAGCTGTTCCAGAACCGTCCAGGGAGCACAGCCTGAGGTATCAATAACGGTATGTACGTCTTCTTTTTTTAACGTCATGAGAACTTCTTGCAAAAATTCAGGCTGCATCAGCGGCTCACCACCGGAAAAACTTACCCCTCCCCCGGAGTTGTCGAAAATAAAACGATCCTTCAAAGCTTCTTTTACCAGTTCTTGCGTGGTATATTCCCTGCCCACTGCTTCAAGAGCATCAGCAGGGCAAACCAGGGTGCATTTCAGGCAGAGGGAACACAAGCTGCGTTCTATTACCGGCCCGGCTTCTCCTATCCGGACAGCTCCTTCCGGACAGGCATCCAGGCAGGATGAACATCCCAGGCAGCGTTCAGGTTGCCTCATCACTTCGGCATGCGGGTTAATGCTCTCCGGGTTTTGGCACCACCAGCAGCTCAAGGGGCAGCCTTTAAAGAATATCGTTGTCCTGATCCCGGGGCCGTCGTGCAGCGAATAGCGTTGAATATTAAAAATAATCCCTTTTCTCATAAAAATATCCCTTATTGATTTAGCCGCTTATAGATTTCCTGAGCTGTCTTAGTTACTGATAAGCCCCCTCGGCCGGTACAGCGTAATTCTGCAGGCAGCATCCTGCCGCAGCTGTACATGGCTTCTATGGTTTCACCAAGGGGAATAACCCTGTCGAAACCGGCCAGGGCCATATTGGCGCAGCCCAGCGCATTTAAACCGGCCATAATGTTTTTACCCAGGCAGGGCACCTCTACCCTTTCTGCTACCGGATCGCAGACCATTCCCATAACATTTTGCAGGGCCATGGCTGCAGCATCGAACCCTTCCAAAACCGTTCCTTCCATCATCTGAACCAGCCCGGCCGCTGTCATTCCGGAGGCAGAGCCGCATTCGGCCTGGCATCCGCACTCTTCGGCAGCAAAAGTGCTGCTCTTAGCGATGAAGACACCGATTAAACCGGCTGCCAGCAGCCCTTTGACTACTTTTTCCTGACCTGGCTGCATATCTTCAGCCACAGCAGCGAAAGTTCCGGGCAAGGTTCCACAGGAACCAGCGGTTGGAGAGGCTACAATTACTTTAAAGGCGCTTTTCGCTTCCATGACCGCACTGATTTTAGCAATCAGATCGGCAGTAAGCTGCCCGCCTATTAACCGGTTCTGGCTGGCAAGCATTTTCTGAGATTGTGGGCCTAAAATGCGATCCCGGTAACTGGTTCCAGCCAATCCTTCTGCTATAGAATGGTTCATAATATCAATTAGATCTTCTGCCATTTTATAAACCTGATCAGTGCTGATGCCGCCGCGGGCGCTTTCATACATTAAAGCCAGCTCCCATAAGGTCAGCCCCTCTTTTTTGGCCAGGCTTAAAGCTTCAGCGGGGTTTTCAAAAGGAACCTGGCAATTTTTTCTGGACAATACGGGCAAAACCGGATCCAGCTGGATAACCGCACAAGAGCCGGTGTTTTTTTTAACGGCCTGAACAAGTTCTTCTGTTATCCTAAATCCTGTTTTCAGGTTGATTAAAGCCATATCAGCTTTTGTTACACAATTAATAAAATCATAACCGGGGATCAATTCTTTAATTTTTAATGTGTATTCATGCAGGTTGATGTCGTTTATAGCAGGGAAGAAAAAAAGGGTTTCATAAAAGTCGCCGCCAATTGAAACTTCAAACCCATCAATACTTGTTACAGCAATCATCCCTCCCCCGGTGGAGAGGCAGATTAATGTTCTTTCCTCTCCGTTATCGGCAGAGGCCTTGATCTGGTAAGTGTTAGGGTGATCAGCTGAAAAAGGTTTAATTTCAAAAAAGAGATCAAGATTGTTTTGACGGGCAATATGTAGCGAATCTACCAGGTCAGGATCATTTAAATCCATCCCCAGCAGCCCCCCAGCCAGCCCGATATCTGCTCCCTGTTCATGGTAAGTAGAAGCTAAAGAGCCATCTGGATCGAATTTAACCAGACAGGAAACGCAGGGTCCAGGCAGGCACTGCCGGATGATCCGTCCGATGCGGACCGATGCTGCGGTGTGAGAACTCGATGATCCTCTCATTACCGGACCAATAACATCATTAAAAATGCTTGGGGGTTGCTTATTCATAATTATCTATCAAATCCCTCCACCAGTCTGCCGGATTTTATAGTAAAGAACCTTTTTCAAACCGGTAATAGACCAAACTAAAAAAAACTAAAAACATTAAAAGCAAAAGCCACATTCCCGTAAATAGCGTACTCCAATCCCAGCCGCTGATGACCAGGCTACGGACCGGGGCTACGGCATAGGAAATTGGGTTGAAACGGGCAATAACCTGGATCCAATCGGGCATGGCGGCAGTGGGGAAAAGGGCGCTGCTGCTGAACACCAGGGGCAGGGTTAAAAAATTAATAACTGAAAACAGGGTTTCCGGGGTCCTGATCGAGGCCGAAAGGAATAGAGAAATACAGCTCATAATGGCCGCAAAGAGGCCGCAAATTACAAGGGTAAGCATAATTCCCGGTAACCCGGTAACAAAAGTAATGCCCATCATAAAAGCTAAAAGGACTATCACTGAAGCCTGAAATATGGTCTGCAGAACCAGGGCTGCTATTTTACCCAGGGCGATACTGTAACGGGGAATAGGAGCGCTGAGCAGTTTAATTAAAAAGCCCATTCTTCGATCCCAGATAATAGAGATCCCGCCAAAAACTCCTGTATAAAGCGAAGACATCATCATAACGCCCGGAACCATGAAGGCCAGGTAGTTATCAATTCCAATCATTTCAGCAGTAACGGGGTTATCGGTCAACCTGGCCATCATTGAACCCATTAATACCAGCCAGATTACAGGCTGGACCAGGGACATCAAAATCCTCATTTTTTGTCCCATAAAGCGTTTGATTTCCCGCCAAAAAATATAGTAAGCTCCCTTTAACCCCATTACCAACGTTGTCATTTATTTTACCTTCTTTTTCCGGCCTGCTTTATGAAGCTGAACAGGTACTTATTAACAATAATTTTCCGTCTGTTAACGGGTTTTCCTGAGACGGCGCATGCTGGAACGAACCCGGTCTATCTGCTCCCGGGAGACGCTTTCATCTCGAAGTTGCCTTCCGGTATAATAAAGAAAAACATCATCCAGTGAAGGCATTTTCAAAGTAACTTTTTTTAAATTGAGCTTTAAACCGTCCAGCGCATCAAAAAAAAGAGGCAGTTTTTCCTCGCTGTTGTCGGTTAACAGCCTGTATTCTCCATTTTTAAGGGTTATTTCTTTAACAAATTCTTTTTCATTTAAGCTGCCCAGGGCCTGGTTAATAGTTGAAGAAGCAGCTGCCTGGTCGAATTGAAAAATAATCAGTCCTCCTCCCAGCTGTTTTTTTAAATTATCCGGAGTATCGATTGCTTTTAGGCTGCCCTGATCGATTATGGCAATTCTGCGGCATAGTGAATCGGCCTCATCCATATAATGGGTGGTAAGCAGGATAGTCATTTTCACTTCTTCGCGCAGCCTGTTTATGTAATGCCATATTTCATGCCTGGTCTGGATATCTAAGCCAAGGGTTGGCTCATCTAGAAACAGGATGCCCGGGCGATGGATCAGGCCGCAGGCTATATCAAGGCGTTTGCGCATTCCACCCGAATATGTATCAACGCGATCATGGGCCCTTTCTGAAAGACCTACCAGGTCCAATACTTCCTCAATTCTTGGTTTGCGAATTGCTTTTTCCATATGGTAAAGCCCGGCCTGCAGTTTAAGGTTATCCATACCCGACAGTTCATCATCAATGGCCAGTTCCTGGGATACATAGCCCAGGTTCAATCTAACCCTGTTTTTATCTTTTACAACATCCAGGCCGTTTACCTGGGCTTTCCCTCCAGTCGGCGCAAGCAGGGTGGTTAGAACCATTATCAAAGTAGTTTTACCGGCCCCATTGGGCCCGAGCAAGCCGAATATTTCCTGCTCCGGGACCTTAAAACTCACGCCGTCCAGAGCTTTGATCCCTCCCGGGTATACCACTGATATATTGTTTACGTTTATCATTTCACCATTGTTATGCAAATTTATAACCTCTTGATGTTTAAACTGTATTTTGGATTGATCTTATCATAAAAATAATGATTATAATATTCATAAATAGGTTTAATCGCTACCTTCACCCTTAATAACAGCAAGCGGTTGCAAGCGGGCTACTTTGCTAATCATTTCAATTTCAGCAAAAGTGTCGATAACCATTTCAATATCCTTATATGCCTGTGGTGCTTCATCAAGATAAGCTTTTAAATTCCGTCCGGAGACCATGACTTCAGAAAGCCTGTTTTTTAAATCATCTACCGAGATTTCTTTTTTTGCCGACCGTCTGGAGAGAACTCTACCGGCGCCGTGGTTCACTGAGTGATATATTTTACTAACACCCGGCTCAGCTCTGACCACATAAGATGCTGTGCCCATGCTGCCGGGGATGATAATCGGGTGGCCGGTAGATCGGTACTGCTGCGGATTTTCTGAATGAGCCGGCGGCAGGGCCCTGGTAGCCCCTTTGCGATGAATCAGCATGGCGCGCCCTCCAATTTCTTCAAAACGAGCCGTATTGTGGGCGATGTCATATACCAGTTTTAAATCAAAGCGTTGATCATCAACTCCGAATACAGCGCTGAAAGCTTTGCGAACATCATCAGTAATCCACTGGCGGTTGCAAAAAGCAAAATTTATGGCGCAGGCCATAGCAGCCAGGTACTTTTTGCCTGTCCCTGATTTGATTGGTACTGAAGCCAACCCGGCTGAAGGTAGCTCAATATTGTGGGTTGGAGCCTTTTTTTTCATCATAGCAGTAAAATCAGTACAAATCTGATGCCCAAACCCCCTGCTTCCGGTATGAATTAAAACTGTCAGCATGCCTTTTCTAAGTCCGTAAATAGCAGCAGTATTTTGATCAAAAATTGTTTCTACATAACCCAGTTCAATAAAGTGGTTGCCACCACCAATGGTAGAAAGCTGCAAACCGCGATTGCAGGCTTCTTTACTGACCGCTTTAAGATCTGCACCTGAAATAACACCTCTGTCTTCTATGGCTTCCAGGTCAGCCAACCTGCCGTAGCCCTGTTCGATTAAATAAGGGGCGCCTTCCTCAACAAGAGTTTTAAAATTTGCGTTGATAAAAGCATGATGTTTGCTTTTGCGGCCTACTCCACTGGGTACTCGTTTTTCAATAGCCTTAATCAGCTCTCTCAGGATGGTTTTATCAAGGTCACCCGGATCAAGATTGCTTTGCAAAAGGCGCACTCCACAGTTAATATCCATACCGACAGCTCCAGCCGAAATGAGGCCTTTATCGGCATCCATAGCCATAACTCCACCGATAGGCAGGCCAAAACCGCTGTGAATATCGGGCATCCCCACCACCGGATTAATAACCCCTTCTAATGAAGCGGCATCCATCAATTGTTGCACTGATTGATCTTCTAAAAAAGAGTGGAATAATTGCTGGTTAAGGTAAATCAAGACATCGGCGTTCATTTTGCCGTGTCGCTGAATACGATAACAATTTTTCCCTGCCGGTTCCAGTACAGGCATCTTACCGCTCCTTCCGCAAAAGCATTTGCTTTAAACCCCTATGTAAAAAGCTAGTAAGTGTAATCAGGCTTTAAGCGTCATCTTTTCGAGGACAGTTTTTAATGCGGGCAAAATATCGACATGAGTAAGAGGAAAGTGAATTGGAGTGACAGATATATAGCCTTCCCTTACCGCTCTGGTATCAGCATCTTCATCTTCATTGTCATCAACAATTAGTTCTCCGGCCAGCCAGTAATAAATCCTGCCTCTGGGATCAATCCTTTTTTCAAAGGCATTGCGGTAGCGCCTGTTTCCCAGTTTAGTTGCCCGGACTCCTTTTATCGTCTCTACAGCAGTAGGGATATTAACATTAATTAAAGTTGAAGGCGGCAGTTCTGCTTCCAGAAGCAGGGGAAATAAACGGCAAACAAACCGGGCGGCATAATCAAAGCTATCACTGTTACCACTACCGGTTAAAGAAATAGCAATTGATGGTATATCCATAATCAATCCCTCAACAGCAGCAGAAACAGTCCCCGAATAAAGCACGTCCGTACCCAGGTTACTGCCCCGGTTGATACCTGATATAACCAGGTCAGGCTTATCATCCAGGATTGCTTCAATGGCCAATTTAACACAGTCAGAAGGAGTGCCGTTTACACACCAGCCTTTTAATTCCGGGTTGTGCAAATAGCTGATTTCGTCGACTAAGAGCGGACGATGCATGGTTATAGCATGGCCAACAGCGCTGCGTTCACGATCGGGCGCTACTATAGACAGCCTGTAGTGATCATTTTCTTCATAAAGGCATTGGCTGAGGCGTTGAATGCCTTCAGCGTAAATACCGTCATCGTTTGTGATTAATATATGAGTTTTTTGCATAATTTATTTTGTAGAAATTACTACTCCTTTCTTTCTTCCGGTTTTTAGGATCATCCACAAAAGTTGATTCCAGTTCTTTTAAACCCATGACATAATTAATTACTCTGAATCTATTTTAAACCTTTGCGAAGAGTTTATAAAGCTTTTCCTGATCCGGATTGTATACTACCCCTTTTTCAGTGATCAGCGCTTTAATCAAACCCGCCGGGGTAACATCAAAAGCCGGATTATAAACACTAATATTCTCTGGAGCCACAACCCGGTTTTCAAAGCATTTGATTTCTTCGGGGCTGCGTTCCTCAATAATTATTTCATCCCCTGAAGACAGGGCCAGATCTATTGTTGAAAGAGGAGCAGCTATATAAAAGGGGATATTATGATAGGCCGCCAAAACAGCAAGGGCATAAGTGCCAATTTTATTTGCGCTATCACCGTTTCCGGCAATGCGGTCTGCGCCAACTACGATTAAATCTACCAGGCCCTGTTTCATGAGGTACCCGGCACAGTTATCGGTAATTAAAGTTGCCGGTATCTTTTCATAAAGCATCTCAAAGGCGCTCAAACGGGCGCCTTGAAGAAGAGGCCTGGTTTCATCAATATAGACGTGGATGTTTTTACCTTCCTGCACTGCCGCTCTTGCCACTCCCAGGGCAGTACCGTAACCACCTGTGGCAAGAGATCCGGCATTACAGTGCGTTAAGAGCGATGCGCCCTCAGGAACCAGGGCCGAACCATTTTTACCGATCATCCGGTTATTTTCCACATCTTCTCTAAATATCTTTTCAGCTTCCTGAAGAATTCCTGCAGCAATATCCTGGGAGGGGAGGTTTTCATTTTGGGAGAGCCATTTATCAATCCTCTCCAGGGCCCAGGCTAAATTTACAGCGGTCGGGCGGGAAGCAAGCAACTCTTGAGAAGCTTCTGCCAGCCTGGCTCTGAGCCGGGTTTGGTTGGAGCATTCTGATATATTTTCATAACTGCACAAAGCCATACCAAAAGCAGCAGCGATGCCGATGGCTGGAGCGCCGCGCACAGCCATCTTACAAATTGCAGATATTACATCACGGTGATTCCTGCAGGGCAGGTATTCAACCTGGTGCGGTAAAAGTCTTTGATCAAGGATATGAAAGGTTTCATCTTTCCAGTAGAAAGTTTGCAAGGGCTTAAGTTTATTCATTATTACTACTCCCCGGGATAATTTTTACCGGCTTCCCTGCAGTAGCAGGCCGGGCTTGATTTAATTTCGGTAATCGAAGCTTTTAACAGTTCTTCTACTTCCGGTATCTCTTTTTCCATTGCAGCCAGGACTTCGTCTTGCGTCAGGGGATCGGTGCTTATCCCGGCGGCATAATTGGTCGGCAGGGCTATGGTAGCATAACAAAGACCTGCTTCTCTGGCCAGGATGGTTTCGGGAACGCTGGTCATACCCACCACATTTGCTCCCCAGTTCATGAACATTCTAATTTCGGCCGGGGTTTCAAAACGGGGGCCTTCGGTGCAAATATAGCATCCACCGTCAATAACATTTTGGCCCAGGCTCTTTCCCGCTTTTAAAATAGCTGCTCTTACTTCATTACAATATGGTTCTGAAAAATCGGTGTGTACCACAAATCCTTCTTCACCTTCATAAAAAGTAAGGGGACGTTGTTTGGTAAAATCAATGAATTGATCAATAATAACCCTGGTGCCCGGACTTATTTCCCGGCGCAAGGAGCCCACTGCTGCCGTTGCAATAATGGCATCAACTTCCAGGGCTTTTAATGCAGCGATGTTAGCCCTGTAATTCACCAGATGGGGCGGTACTGTATGGCCGCCACCATGCCGGGCCATAAAAAAAACCGTTCTGTCCTGGTAAATACCTTCTTTTAAAGCTGCTTTTCCAAACCTGGTATCAAGCGTTATCTCTTTACTATTTTCAATAAATGATTGCCTGTAAATACCTGATCCCCCGATGATAGCCACCCTGAGTTCTGTCATTATGGCGCCTCCTTATCATGTGCTACCGGCTATTACATCTAAAATATAAAACAGCTTAAGCATTAACAAAAGATTTGCTTAAAAACTTCGAGTGAGATTTTAAAAATCCTGCTGCAGATCTGTTGACGTGATTTATAAAATGAGCTATACTATATACTGCTTGAAAGAAGAATAATCGCTTAGCCGACGTAGCTCAATGGAAGAGCAGCTGATTTGTAATCAGCAGGTTGGGGGTTCGAGTCCCTTCGTCGGCTCCAAGAATACTTGTGGAGAGGTACCCAAGTTGGCCAAAGGGGGCAGACTGTAAATCTGCTGGCATTCGCCTTCACTGGTTCGAATCCAGTCCTCTCCACCACAATGGGCCATTAGCTCAGCTGGTAGAGCACCTGACTTTTAATCAGGGTGTCCCAGGTTCGACCCCTGGATGGCTCACCAAAAAAATAACCACGGTTCTCTTTGAATCCGTGGTTTTTTTTTGAATGGCTACAAATATTCAAGCCACAAAGATTTATGATCAGCGCCACTACAAGCAAACCGGGGCCAAAAAACATTGTTTTTCATCCCAGGGCGCAACCCTGTTTACAGTTTCCCTTACTTTCAGTTGTCGACATATATTGCTCATTACGGGGGCTGGTCCTAAGTCTTTAGTATCATACATGGCTCGCACCTGCTAAAAAGATTTGATTCCATCATATAACAGGCCCGGGCATTGAGTTTTTTCTTGCCGCGATGATGCTTGTTGATAGTGCTGTCGCATAGATATTAAATATTCACTACGGACCTTACCCGGCATTGGCATTTCACGGCCCCCCGGTAAAACTTCGTCGTAAATGAGCCGAACTCCCTTTAGTAAGATTTTAAATGAGTGATCGCGGAACTTTGACGTTTAAAGGCGAATTATGCTATCATGTTTTAATCAATTCTTTATATATTGCGAACCATTAAGATAAATGCCAGCTGAAGAAGGAGGATCAGCTTGAATAACCGGCTATTAATTAAAGATGCAACTTTAGTCACTATGGATGAAGATCGGGATGAAAATCGCGGGGTAATTAACTCGGGTAATTTATATATCGAGAATGATTCTATTAAGCAAATTACCAGCGGTACAGAAGCTCTCCCCGATGATGTGCAAATAATTTCTGGAAAGAATAAAGTCGTCATACCTGGATTAGTCAACCTGCACAATCATGCTGCCATGACCCTGTTCAGAAGTTATGCCGATGATTATCCTTTGATGGAATGGTTGACCAAGAAAATTTTCCCCGCCGAGGCAAAACTAACCGAAGAAGATGTATACTGGGGCACCTCCCTGGCATTGCTGGAAATGATCCAGGGTGGGACAACAGCCTTTGTGGATATGTATTATTTTATGGAGCAAACGGCCCGGGCCTGCCAGGAAGCCGGCATTCGGGCTATGCTTTCTCAGGTTTTCATTGGCATTGAAACCAATAATAAAAGATTAAATAACCTTGAAGATGCCATAAACTTTATTGAAAACTGGCAGGATGAGAGTAACGGACGCATTCAAACTATTTTGGGGCCGCATGCGCTTTATACCTGTCCGCCTGACTTTCTAAAAAGAATGTTAAAAGAAACGGAGCATTTAAATACAATCATCCATATTCACCTGTCTGAATCCAAGGGTGAAGTTGAAGAAGCGCTAAACACTTACCAGAAAACTCCTGTTGCTCTTCTTGACGAGCTTGGCCTGTTTGAACGGCAGGTCATTGCCGGCCACTGTGTTCATTTAAATGATGAAGACATTGAAATTTTAAGTTCTCGTGGTGTAGGTATCTCCCATAATCCCTGCAGTAACCTCAAGCTGGCTAACGGTATTGCCCCCTTGAAGAAACTACTGGACCATGGCGCCTGTGTTGGCCTGGGAACTGATGGAGCAGCAAGCAATAATAATCTTGATATGTTTGAAGAAATAAAACTCTGCAGCCTACTTCAAAAGGGCATGCTTGAAGATCCTACAGCAATACCGGCTACACAAGCTTTTGAACTGGCTACCAGGGGTGGCGCAAAGGCTCTTAAAAAAGAAAATACCCTTGGGGTCCTTAAAGAAGGCGCTAAGGCTGATCTGGCCATTGTTGATTTTAACAAGCCGCACTTGCAACCTCATAACGATCCGGTAGCCAACCTGGTTTATTCAGCTTCTGCCGGCGATGTTGAAACAGTGATCGTAGACGGCAGGATTCTATATCATAAAGATGAATTCTTGACCTTGGACCAGGAAAGAATTTATTATGAAGCAGCCAAATGCTCTAAAAGGCTGCGCCAATAAAAAAGAGTAAGAACAGTTCAATAACCTATTTTCACCTGGATTAGCGCTGTGAGAAATAACAGCACTCAGATATTTTTATAAAAAATCATTTAAAACCATAAAACTAAAGTAAAGCCGGGGTTAAGCGCCCCGGCTTTTTTCACCTTCCAAGCTTGCTGCCTATTTTTATGCTAATTTAGTAGCGGTAATGATCGGGCTTGAAGGGCCCTTCAGGTTTTTTACCGATATAGCCAGCCTGTTCATCGCTCATTTTGGTCAGCCTGGCGCCAATTTTTTCAAGGTGCAGGCGAGCCACCTCTTCATCAAGCTCTTTAGGCAGGCGGAAGACCGAACATTCACGACTGTTTTGGGCCAAATCAATTTGAGCCATAACCTGGTTAGTGAAACTGTTGGACATTACAAAACTGGGGTGACCTGTAGCGCAGCCCAGGTTAACGAGGCGCCCCTCAGCCAGCAGGATGATGCTGTGTCCATCAGGAAAAATGAACTGATCTACCTGGGGTTTAATATTTATTTTTTTAATACCCGGATAGTTTTCAAGTTCTTCAACCTGAATTTCGTTATCAAAATGGCCGATATTGCATACAATTGCCATATCTTTCATTTTTGCCATGTGCTCTGCCTTAATCACGTCCCGATTGCCAGTTGCCGTTACGTAAATATCGGCATACGGAAGAGCATCTTCAATGGTAACCACTGAATAGCCGGCCATAGCAGCCTGCAGGGCACAAATCGGATCCACTTCTGAAACCATAATTCTGGCCTTTAGAGCAGCCAGGGCTTCAGCAGAACCTTTTCCGACATCGCCAAATCCTGCTACAAAAGCTGTTTTGCCGGCAATCATCACATCAGTAGCTCTTTTAATGCCATCAACCAGGCTTTCACGGCATCCGTAGATATTGTCGAATTTAGCCTTGGTTACCGAATCATTAACGTTGATAGCCGGGCATAAAAGAGTTTCTTCTCTTTCCATCTGGTAAAGACGGTTAACCCCGGTAGTAGTCTCTTCACTAACCCCTCTGATTTCGGGGACCATTGAATGAAAGTACTTAGGGTTGTTGGCCTGAATATCTTTAAGAATTTTATTCATAATCTGCAGCTCTTTGTTTGAAGTCGGTTCGTCCAATATCTCCGGGTTATTCTCAGCATCATAGCCGCGGTGTATAAAAAGGGTAGCATCTCCACCATCGTCAACAATCTGGTGGGGGCCTTTATCTCCGGGCCAGTTGAGAGCCTTATGCGTGCACCACCAGTATTCTTCCAGATTTTCGCCTTTCCAGGCAAAAACCGGGACGCCTTTGGGATCTTCTATGGTCCCTCCTTTTTCAGGTGGACCGACCACAATTGCCGCCGCTGCCTGATCCTGCGTGGAAAATATATTACAGCTTGCCCAGCGGACCTCAGCGCCAAGCTCTAACAGTGTTTCAATTAAAACCGCAGTTTGAATAGTCATATGCAGGCTTCCGGTAATACGCAGGCCTTTTAACGGTTTATGCTGGGCGTACTTTTCCCGGGTGGCGATTAACCCGGGCATTTCTTTTTCCGCAATTTCGATTTCTTTTCTTCCCCAGGGAGCTAGATTTAAATCAGCTACCTTGTATTCCATCTTGGTTTTTTCGCTCATCTTTTATTAAATTACCTCCTGTTATGATAGTAAAAGCTAACGCCATTCTTCTTCAGCAATGGCTTTGAGAATATTACGGCTCATATCATCGTCAAATTGAGCCCCGGTTTGCCTGACAACCTGGGCGGCAATAAAAGATGCCAGCTTGCCGGCATCAGCATAAGCATAACCTTTAAGTAAGCCGTATAAAAAACCGGCAGCATAGTTGTCACCGGCTCCGGTGCTGTCGACAGCATCAACTTTATAAGCATCAACTGTATAACATTCCCCGTCAGCGCATCCGATGCATGAACCGTCTGCGCAATTTTTGACAGCAGCAATGACATTGCATTTAGCAAGCTCACGTGAAGCCTTTTCGGGATCGTCATAACCAAGCATCAATTTTGCCTCTTCCCGGTTAGCCAGCAAAACATCTACATTGTCTTTTATCAGGCGGGTAAAATCATCATAATGTCTTTCCACTACAAAAGGATCAGCCAGGTCAAATACAACTTTAGTATCTGCCTTACGGGCTGTTTCGATCGCTTCTACAAGCGCTTTCTTTTGATTATCGGTATCCCACATATAACCGGTGAAATATAGATAGCGGGCATTTTCTATCATGCCATGATTTACATTGTTGGGCCCGAATTCACGGCACGCACCTAGTCTGGTGCTCATGGTCCTTTCATAGTCGGGAGTGACCAGCACTATACAGCTACCAGTTTCAACCGGGCTAAATGATAGATCGGAAATAACATTTTTCTCTTCTAAACGATCTTTATAAATACCGCCCAGATCATCTTCACCAACCATACCTGCCAAAGCGGTTTTAATTTCTAAAGCAGCCAGCGTAATCATTGTGTTTGGTGCTGATCCGCCGCAGGCATATTTTTTCTCATGTTCTGCGATTTGTTTAAGTATTTCATTTCCTCTTTCAGTGTCAATAAGGGTCATGGTCCCTTTATCCAACTCTAAAGCCTTAATGTCTTCGTCAGTAACATGAGCCAGGACATCAATTAGGGGGTTTCCAATGCCGTATACTTCAACATTTTTATAAGTCATGGTAGCAATTACTTCACTCCTTTGCTAATATTAATAAAATTTATATACCGGGCGTTGATTAAATTACCGTAAAATTATAATCATTTAGGGCCGATTAAACGGGTAATTTAACCTACAAAGGTGTTTTTTGGTGTGGTAGTTTAAGATGTTTCGGGTAATAAGTTTGCAATTGTAATAAAAAAAGCTCGTCACCTGGAGCCTTTGCGTTATTATAGCTATAGTCATCAATTGAGTTATGCCAGAAAATTATAATTAAATCCTCTTTCCCATCTGTATTGCTATTTGAAATTTAAAAGCCCTATTATATGGAAAATCATCACTACATGAGTATAACATCTTACCAGTTGATAGTCAAATTATAGAATACTGATCGCGTCAAGCAATTGCAGGTATCTTAGACCCTTTATTCAGC
>PWYU01000084.1 GCA_003567725.1 Syntrophomonadaceae bacterium
GGCGTGGGCGGCCAGATCAGAAAGTGTTTCCCAGCCGTATTGTGCCTGGGTCTCCCCGGTCACAAAGAGCACAAAAGTGTTATTGGCCGGGACATAATCAAGCCATTTAATATCGTTTTCTTCCAGGTCGTAATCGTGAATAAGCTGGAAAGTTTCCTGCTCATCTCCGGGAAGTTCTTCGGCATCGTAGCCCATGACATTCATCAAGCCGGTGCCGGTGTATTCCCAGTAAAGATCAATTTCTCCCGCTTCAAGGGCCGGGCGGATAACTGCTACTTCACCCAGGCCGATTTCATTAACCACATCATAGCCACGGTCTTCAAGCAAATAATAAGTCAACCAGCCCTGTGTCAGCGCTTCAGGAAAGGTTTTAGAGCTTACAACCACACGCCCTTCCTGGGCTTCTTCTTCGGCTTCACAGCCCAGCATGGCAAAGGCCATTACTCCTATAATCAGAACCAGCATTCCCAGAAACAGTACTTTTTTCATCAATATACCCCCTTAAGTATTGGTTTAACAATTTCCGCTTTGATAATATTATCAGCTGCTTTTTCTATCACCTCCTTTGTGGGTTTAGAATTAATTAATGCGTAATTATCAATTACATTTTCATGTGGGGAGGGGTTAATTTATTATCGATCACGCTCAAAATCCGATCAAGCACTATGGCGATTGCGCCGATCACCAGCGTGCCGGCAATGATCAATTCAGCCCGGAAAAAGTCTATTCCGGCAAAAATTACCGCTCCCATTCCCCCGGCGCCGACCAGCGCCCCCAGGGCCGCTGTGCCGGAGGTGAGAACTACTGAAATTTTAATTCCGGCCATTACTACGGGCATGCTTAAAGGTATTTCTACCCGCATAAGCATTTCCCATTCAGACATGCCTATTCCGCGAGCAGCTTCTTTTACCTCTTGCGGGACACCTTTTAGACCGGCCAGGGTGTTACGGGCAATCGGCAGCAGGGCATAGATAGTTAAAGCAAAAAGGGCCGGTTCCATTCCGAGGCCCAGGAAGGGGAAAAATACTGCAATTATGGCTAAAGGTGGGATGGTTTGTCCCATATTAAAAAAAGTCATAACTCTGTCGGTATATCTCATAAAGCGGCGGCGGGTTAATAGCACAGCCACCGGAAAAGCTATCAAAAAAGCGACAATAACAGGTATTAGCACCAGCTGGAGATGCACCAGGGCATGCGGTGGTGAACGGTCAATCAGGGCGCTTATAAACCTTTCCATTTCAAAATCCATCAGGCATCACCACTTAACTTATTGATCAGTTTTTTAATATCGTTCCAGCTGATAGTGCCAATTTCCTGATCTTTGTCGCGCACTCCCACTAAATCTGAATCTTTCTTCATCATAGTTTCAAGAGCCCTTTGCACAGGATCGATGACTGAAATAAAGCAGTCTTTTTGGCGCACCGTTTCAGGAATTTCTGCTTTTTTATTGACGATCTCTCCTGATTTAGTCAGTTCAAGCAGCTTAATTTCCCGCTCTGTTCCGATTAAGTCTTTAACAAAGCTATTGGCAGGCTCTGATAGTATTTCCATGGGAGTTCCATGCTGGACCAGCTCCCCTTTATTCATAATCACAATATGATCGCCCATTTTAATGGCTTCATTAATATCGTGGGTGACAAAGCAGATTGTTTTTTTCATTTCTTTTTGCAGCCTTAAAAATTCATCTTGCAGCCTGCCCCTGACAATGGGGTCGACCGCTCCAAAAGGTTCATCCATCAGCATGATCGGAGGGTCAGCAGCCAGGGCCCGGGCTACTCCCACTCTTTGCATCATTCCTCCGCTAAGCTGAAAGGGATATTTTTGAGCCACCTCATCAGGGTCCAGGCCGACCATGTCCAAAAGCTCTCTAACCCGTGGTTTAATATTTTCTTCGGGCCATTTTAGCAGGTAGGGGACAAGGGCTACGTTTTGTTCAACCGTGCGGTGAGGCAGGAGGCCAATCTGCTGGATCACATAACCGATCTCGCGCCGCAGATGGTCGGGGTTTAATCCTTTGTCGCTGACTTTTTTACCTTTGATGTAGATATCGCCGCTGGTCGGTTCTATGAGGCGGTTAATCATCCTTAAAATGGTGGTTTTCCCGCACCCGGAAGGCCCTACAAAAACGCAAATATTCCCTTCGTCCACCTGAAAGCTGACCTGTTTTACCGCTGGTATGTTTGAACCGGGGAAAACCTTATCTACTTTATCCAGTACAATCAAGGTTTAAAAAATCCTCCTTCACTAGCTTTGCTCCTGTTCTTTTCTCAATCCTGGTGAAGTAATCTTATATTCAACTTTACCCAGTATATAATCGAGGAGGATGGCAATTACTGATACCAGTACCGCCCCGGCAATGATCATATCGGCGCTTTCCCTGGCGATACCGTGGTGAATAAAACGGCCCAGGTTTCTTTCTCCAATAAAGGTAGCTACTGTAGCAATGCCGGTAATCATTACCGTTGTTACCCGGATCCCGGCAAAAATAATTGGCCAGGCAATGGGAATCTGGATTTGAAACAGGATTTGCTTTGGGGACATGCCCATACCTCGTCCGGCTTCAATAATCGGCCATTCCACCGACTTGATGCCGCGGTAAACATTACGGACCATAGGCATCATGGCGTATAAAATAAGAGCCAGGGCGGCGGAAGTTCTGCCCAGGCCCAGCATGGGAATAGTAATAAAAATGCCAAACAAAGAGATAGAGGGAATAACAAACAGAATGTTGCCTATGCCGAAAGCAGTATTGGCCAGCTTTTCATAACGGCTGATCAGCAAACCTACAGAAATCCATAATATCAGGGAGAAAAACATTACTGTTATAACCAGTGAAAAATGGTTGGCCGTATACTCCACTACCCGTTCAGAACGGCGGATGATGAAGTCAACAAATCCAAAGTATTTTTCGTAAATATTGCCGGCCCATTGGAGGATGCTGCTTGCAAAGATCACTAAAAAATCCTCCTGTATCAAATAATAATAATTCTAATGACCTTTATCCATCTCAAAATATATCTTACATTCTGGCCATTATTACGTCAAGTCAATAAGTTCGCATAATATAAAACTATGGGCATTTTAACAGGTGCCGGTAATGATCAACCCTGCCTGGATTTCTGATTTAATTGACAGAAAAGAATTCCCGGGTTAAAATAAATACAGAGTACAAAAACTAAAAGTATCAAGCGCAGTCCTGCTGTTCATAGTTTATTAGATATGAGGGAGCACCGGGAATGAAAACCCGCGTGCTTTTTGTATGTTTAGAGGGAGGTATCCAGGGTAAATGGATAAAGTCAAAAATTATAAAGAAACAGGTAATACCCTTAAACTTGATGGAAAGAACCTGTCTCTTGAAGATGTGGGACGGGTGGCCCGGCATTATGTTCCTGTCAGCATAGATCCCGAAGCCTTAATTCGCATCAAGAAATCAAGGGCCATGCTTGAGGAGTTAGTCGATCAGGAAGCCGTGGTTTACGGGATTACAACCGGTTTTGGCCGTTTTAGCGATGTTAGTATTTCCAGGGATGATGCCATCCAACTGCAAAAGAACCTCATCGCCAGCCATGCGGCAGCGGTGGGAAATCCTCTGCCCGAGGAAGTGGTCAGGGCTGTTCTCTTGCTCAGGATCAATGCTCTGGCCAGGGGATGCTCCGGTGTTCGTCCGGCTTTAATTGAACATCTGGTTGAAGCCCTGAACCGGGGGGTTATTCCTGTCATCCCTGAGCAGGGCTCGCTGGGAGCAAGCGGTGATCTGGCACCGCTGTCTCATTTGGCCCTGGTTATGACCGGCGAGGGAGAAGCTTTTTACCAGGGTGAGCAGATGAGCGGTGCTGAAGCCCTGGCTGCAGCCGGCCTGGAGCCGTTAACTTTGCTTGAAAAAGAAGGCCTCGCTTTAATCAACGGAACACAGATTATGACCGCTATCGGTGTTCTGGCATACCTTGATGCCCATAATTTATGCAAGGCAGCGCTGATTACTTCTGCTTTAAGCCTTGAGGCACAGCAGGCCGTACCGGATGCTTTTGATGCCCTGATTGCTTCAGTCAGGAATTACAGTGGCCATCACTACACTGCTGAAAAAATTTGCCGGCTCATTGAAGGCAGCAGCTTAATTGGCAGTGACCGGCGCAAGGTCCAGGATGCTTACAGCCTGCGCTGTATCCCCCAGGTCCACGGAGCTACGGTTAATGCGCTCGAATATGTGCGCGGGATTTTAGAGGTGGAAATAAATTCGGTTAATGATAATCCCCTGCTTTTCCCTGAGGAAAACCGGGTGTTGTCGGGAGGTAATTTCCACGGCCAGCCGGTGGCCCAGGCCATGGATTTTCTGGCTATTGCGGTTGCCGAACTGGGCAGTATTGCTGAAAGGCGGATAGAACGGTTGGTCAACCCTTCATTAAGCGGTCTGCCGCCCTTTTTAATCGAGGAAGGCGGCCTGAATTCCGGCTTGATGATTGCTCAGTATACTGCAGCTTCCCTGGCCAGTGAAAATAAAGGGTTATGTCATCCCGCCAGTGTCGATTCTATTCCCTCTTCCGCCAACCAGGAAGATCATGTCAGCATGGGCACAACTGCTGCGCGCAAAGCCAGGCAGGTCCTGGAAAACCTGGGGCGGGTGCTTGGCTTAGAACTGCTGGTTGCCTGTCAGGCTGTTGATTTCCAGGGGCCGGAATATCTTGGGCAGGGCACCGCTTTAGCTTATAACCGGCTGCGGGAAGAGGTGGCTTTCCTGGAAAAAGATCAAATCCTTTATCCTTTGATTGATAAGGCCGTAGCAATAATAAAAAATGGCCGCCTGCTGGAAGCAGTTGAAGCGGAAATTGATTTGAGTAAATAAACTAAAAGCATTATAATATAAGCTGGCTTAAAGAATACTGACTACTAAAAAGACAAAGGCGGCAGGCAAAATGGAAGCGATAGGCAAAAATGCGATTATGTATGCCCTGGCCGACGGAGAAATGGAAATGCAGTTTAAAACGACGGCGGAAGGCAATGGCTATAAAATGATCAAAGGCAAAGTGGGATCGATGAACACTGAAAAAATATTTGCTGCAGTAGAGACCGCCGCTCAGCGAGAAGGTTTAATCCGTGAAGATTACTACCGTGACAAGCACGCTCTTTACCATGCCACTCTTGATGCCTTTGTCGGCATTTGCCGCGGCCAGCTGGGCCTTGGTAACATGCTGCGTACGGTCGGCCTGATTTTTACCGTGGCCCGGGGGCCCCGGAACGTTGAACACCGTGCAGACGGTGAGTGGTTGGCTGTAGTCTTATATGGTACTATCGGAGCCCCGGTTAAAGGGTATGAGCATGAAACAATTGGCCTGGGCTTGAATCACCTGTAAATCTGCAGGCTTGATGAAACTACATCAAATCTATTGTCTTACATATGGCAGTGTTACCGTTTAAAATAACCTGGATCAGAACCGATCCGCCCCATAATAAGTTGAAAAACCTGCGGGGTACTGATCTGTCTGCAGGAATGAGTTCGGTTGGGCTTGAAATAGAATAGAATAATCAGTGCAAGCTTATAAACTAAGGGTTATAACCATAACCGGATTAAAAGCCTGGAGGTGTCTAAAATAGCAGAATATCGATCCAATTACAGTGAACAGCTATCTCCGCAGCTAACCTGGTTCAGCACCGGACAGTTGGAGGAGATTCACAGCGCTACTATCGATGTGCTGGAAAGAGTCGGAGTGCGAGTTGATCATGAACAGTCTTTGAAGCTTTTGAAAGATGCCGGCTGCCTGGTAAATGAGCGCGTAGCCAGGATACCTGGCTGGTTGATAGATGAAGCGATCAGAACAGCCCCGTCCAAAATTAACATCTATGATCGCGAAGGTAAACCAGCCATGAACCTTGAAAGTAATCATACTTATTATGGGACCGGATCTGATTTGCCCTTCCATATCGATTTAGAAAGCGGAAAAAGGCGGGGTTCGGTCAAGCAGGATATTGTTAACACGGCCAGGTTGATTGACCATTTGAGCAATTATGATTTTGCTATGAGTTATGCCATTCCCGGTGATATGGAAACAACCCGGGGCGATATGCACCAATTTGCAGCCCTGGTTTTAAACTGCGCCAAGCCCATTGTCTTTACCTCTTTTAATGAAGATAATCTCAGGGCTATTTTTGACATGGCTGCTGCGGTGGCCGGTTCCTATGAAAAGCTTAGCAGCCATCCTTTCATAATCCTTTATGATGAGCCGATTTCACCTTTAATTCATACCCATGAAGGGATGTCCAAACTTTTTGCCTGCATCGATTATGGCATCCCGGTTATCTACACTCCGGGGGTTGTAGCCGGAGGGACCTGTCCGGTGACCAAGGCCGGGACTATTGTCCAGATGAATGCAGAAAGCCTTTCCGGCCTGCTCATTGCCCAGTTAAAGAAGAAAGGGGCGCAGGTTATTATCGGAGGAGGGGCTACCCCCATGGAGATGAAGACCACGGCAACCCTTTATGGTTCTCCAGATGCAGCTATGAACTACTGTGCTATGTCGGAACTGGCCCGTTTTTACAAACTGCCTAATTTTACAGAAGCCGGTTGCTCCAATGCGCCTGTGCCTGATGCCCAGGCCGGTATGGAAGCAGCGATTGGCCTGCTTCTGAATCAGCTCTGCGGAGCCAATTTGGTCCATGATGTGGGGTACCTGGACAGCGGTAAAACCGGTTCCCTGCCTTTTTTAGTCATGTGTGACGATTTTATCAGCGCTGCTCGCTATATCGGGGCCGGGACTAAAGTCAATCGCACTACTATTGGAACCGATACTATTGTTGAAACCGGCCCGGGCGGCCATTTTCTGGCTACGGATCACACTATGAAGCATTTTCGAAGTGAAATTTGGTCACCTACGGTATTTAACCGAATGATGTGGGAGACCTGGGAAAAGCTGGGCAATAAAGACTGTTTTGACCTGGCCCGCGAAAAAGCAATGGCCATCCTTGAAAGTGATTACACCAGGCCTTTACCGGATCATATTATCGAAAAAATTAACAGCTATCTTTGATCACTCAGCAAGCATACCAGGATTGAAGGGATGCGGATCATTAGATAAAAATTGGGAAGGGTTGAGCGCTAAATTGCTATGGCAAAAAGAGGAAACCGGAGGCCGGAACCTGGCGGGATGGCCGTTAGAGGGCAATAAAAATATCCCGGTAGCCTTATATTTTGATTTCTTTGCCGCCGCCAGGCAGGGCCTTTCAGCCTGCAGCTTTATAGAAAATCCGGCCCTTAAACGAGAGGCCGTGATCGCTACCTTTTTGGAGACAGGTGCGGATGCTTTTGTCATTGGCCGCCTGCCGAGCCCTTTTACTTATGCTGCCGGGGGATTTCCAAACCGCATTTTCCTGCCCGGCCGTGATTTGCCCGAAGATTCGGTTTGGCAGTTTGGGGAAAGTGACGAGACTATTTACCGGGAAGATTACGCCTTCATTGCCGAACAGGGTTGGAAGCGCTTTTTAAAAAAACTGCTGCCTCGCTTTACAGAATATGAAATGGCCCAATTACCGGAACTGTTTGAGCAGGCGAAGCTTGAAGGAGAAGAAGATTTTAAAGCCTGGCAAGGGCAAAAAGTGCCTTTACTTTGTGGGGCGGCCCTGACCGCTCCTTTTGAAGTATTAATTGCCGGCAGGACGATGTTTGGTTTTTTTGAAGATCTATTCATCTGCCCCGAGCTGGTAACCGCTGCCTTGCAGGCCATGGTACCTGAATTTGTGGAAAATGCAGTTGGAAGTGCCCGCCATTGCGGAATTCCTGCCGTGGTGATAACTGCTCACCGTTCATCCTGCAGCTTGATTTCACCCCGCCATTTTGAGCACTTTGCCCTGCCTTATTTAAAAGAAATAGTGGAGGCTTTGAACCGGGCGGGTATGAAAGTAATGCTCCATCTTGATTGTGACTGGACTAAGAACCTGCCCTATTTTAGCGATTTTCCGGAAGGAATGATTATTCACACCGACGGTTCTACTGATCTGGCCGAAATCAGCAGTTTTTACAAAGATCGCTTTGTATTAATGGGCGATGTGCCGGCCCTGCTTCTGGCCAGGGGCAGGATAGAAGCAGTAAAAAAATATTGCCAGGAATTGATTGAAAAGATCAGGCCCGGCAGCCCGTTTATTTTAAGCTCAGGCTGTGATGTGCCTATGGATGCGAAAATGGAAAATGTGCAGGCCTTAATTGCGGTGGCCCGCAGTTATAATTAAGTTTTACTTAAGCATAAGGAGTGAGAGAGCCTGGTGCCGATAGATAAAGAAAAAGGATTTGATGCTAAAAATAATTCTTCTGGAGCTACCGTTAACCAGGGGCCGGATGTATGGGCAAAGGCTGCCGGCAGAGCGCTATATGGTATAGATCTGCAGCTGCCCGGCATGCTTTACGGCAAGATACTGCGCAGCCCGCATCCCCATGCCAGGATTAAGGCGATCGACACCGCTGAGGCTGATGCCCTTCCGGGAGTTAGGGCCGTATTGACGGCTTCTGATATAAAGAAAAAACGCTACGGGATTGTGGTGCAGGATGAACTGCCCCTGGCTTATGACCGGGTTCGTTATATTGGCGATGAAGTGGCTGCTGTTGCCGCAGTTGATGAAAAAAGCGCCTCCAGGGCCCTGGAGGCGCTTAACGTGGAGTACGAACCCCTGTCTGCTGTTTTTGAGCCCAAAGCAGCTTTGGCTCAGGGAGCGGTGCAGATCCATGATCAATTTCCCGGCAATATCGCCTGGCAACGGGAGCTGGAGCGGGGAAACCCGGACCGGGCTTTCAAAGAAGCTGACCTGGTGGTGGAAAACTCATTTTCAATCCCCTCTGTCCACCCCACCTACCTGGAACCCATTGCCTGTGTAGCTTCAAGTGATTACCCGGGCAACCTGACTATCCATACCGCTCTTCAGTCACCGGATATTGTCCGCGATATAATCGCAGGCGCCCTGGAATTGCCGTTTTCTAAAGTCAGGATTGTCGGGCCGGTTATGGGTGGTGGATTTGGAGGCAGAGTATACGGAAACCTGAAGCTTTACCTTTTATCCAGCCTGCTTTCGCAGTTCACCGGTTTACCGGTAAAAATGCAGCTTTCCCGGGAAGAAGAATTTTGTATCGGGCGCCCGATGATTGCAGCAGAACTAAAAATCAAGATGGCCCTGCGCAGTGACGGGACATTCCTTGCCCGTGAATCGGAAATTGTTACTGATAACGGGGCTTATTCGGCCCAGGCACCCTGGGTTTCAAAAACCCTCTCTGAGCGTAACGATTCAGTATATCGTATTCCAAATATTAGAACCAGGGCTTGCCTGGTTTATACCAACAAAGTGCCAACCGCTCAATACCGGGCTTACGGTAACCAGGCTGCTAATTTTGCCTGCGAATCGCTAATTGATCAGGCGGCAGAGAAACTGGGCCTTGATCCTTTACAGATCCGCCTGAATAATTGTACGCAGGCCGGTGATACCACTGTTCACGGGCTAAAGATAAAGAGCTGCGCTTTAAAAGATTGTCTCAAAGAAGCAGCTGCTAAAATTGGCTGGTCTAACCGCAATAAAAACTGTGGTTACGGGATTAGCGCCGGTATTCATGCCAGCGGGAGCCTGGTAGCCAACAAAGACTTTCGGGGTGCTTCTGCCCGGGCGGTCCTGGAGCTGGACGGGCGGGTGACCCTGTTTAGTGGAGAACAGGATTACGGGCAGGGCACTTATGGCGCTTTTACAAATATAGCGGCCGGAGTTCTGGAGCTTGATCCGGACTTGTTCTCGCTTAACTGCCGTGACAGCCTGATCACTCCCTATTCTCAGGGGGCGCTGGCCAACCGGCAAACCACTATCGGCGGCCGGGCTGTTCAACTTGCTGCCGCAGACTTAAAAAAATTGATTGAAGAAGCAGCTTCTGAAATGGCCGGGGAACCTGTCAGGATGGAAAAGGGCCGCCTGAAGAGTAATGACGGTTCTATTATGGAACTTGCAGCGGTAGCCGTCTATTATCATAACCGGACCAGCGGTTTGACTCTTACCGGAGAGGGAAGTTATGTGCCGCCGCCAGTTGAGTATGACGAAACCAGTTATGGCAATATCTCGGTCACTTATTCATTTGCCGCCCATGCGGCAGAAGTTGAAGTGGACCGGGAAACCGGGGCTTTTACAATCAAACGTATAGCATCTGTCCATGATTCAGGCCGGATTATTAACCCCCTGGCTGCCCGCGGGCAGGTTTACGGTGGTGTAGCCCAGGGGGTGGGATTTTCTTGTTACGAAGGCTATCTCTTTGACCGGGGCCGGGTGGTCAGCAAAACCCTGGCCGATTACAGGATTCCCACTGCCCTGGATGTACCTCATATTGCCTGCTGCTTTATTGAAACCACAGATCCCGAAGGGCCTCTGGGGGTGAAAGGTCTTGGTGAGGTAGTTCAGGTGCCGGTTCCCGGGGCCCTGGCTAATGCGGTAGCTGATGCAGCCGGTGTCAGGGTGACCGAATTGCCCATTACGGCCGAAAAGATTTATCGAGCCATCTCCAAAGGAGAGTGCGCCAGGTGAGTTACACTATAGCTTCAAACCTGAAGCAGGCTATAAAAATTCTTAAGGAAAGCGATGGAAAAGCGCAGGTTATAGCCGGCGCTACCGATTTGTTTTTAGAAAACCTGCCTTCTGAGCTGGTCGATGTTTCAGCTGTACCCGAAATTCTTGGCATTACCCGGGGCAAAGATTTCTTATCTATTGGCGCCGGGGTGACTCATGCTGAAGCAGCAGCATCTTCTGTTATTCGATCTGAAGCGGAAGCTTTAAGCGAGGCTTGCCGAATTGTAGGATCGCCTCAGGTAAGAAATATGGGAACACTGGGGGGCAATGTAATCAACGCTGCTCCGGCTGCTGATGCAGCGGTAGCCCTGGTGGCTCTCGGAGCAAAAGCGGTTTTGACCGATCTTTATGGCAGCAGCCGGGAAGCTTTTGTAGTAGATCTTTATGGCGGCTATAACCGCTCCTCAGTGGATAGCAGTGCTGAAATCCTGATGCGCTTTTTATTAAAGCCGGCTCAAAGAGGGGAAGGATCCGCTTTTTTGCGTTTTGCTCCCCGTGCAGCGCTTGCTTTGCCTCTGGTTAATGCGGCTGCCAGGATCCGGGTGGAGCAAAGTTTGATTAAAGAAGCAAGGATTGTCATTGCCCCGGCGAAACCGGCGCCAACCAGGCTGTTAGAAACTGAAAAGCTGTTACTGGGCGCCAAACCCGGCTTAGACCTCTGGCAAAAAGTTAAATCTACCGCCTCCTCTGAAATAGAAGTGCGGGGCAGCATGCTCCGCTGCTCGGAAGAATATCGCTGCCACCTGGTTGGAGTCCTGGCCCGCAGGGTATCGCAGCAAGCGGTAGTAAGGGCCATGGAGGCTGAATAGGGAGGGAGAACAGTTGAAAGAACAGGTTATTAATTTTCAGTTAAATGACGAACCGGTAAATGTTTACAGTGATCCGTCTCTAAGCCTGCTTAAGCTTTTGCGTAATCGCTTCAACCTGCTTGGAACCAAGGAAGGTTGCGGCCGGGGAGACTGCGGGGTTTGTACAGTTTTACTTGACGGGCGGGCGGTTAACTCCTGCCTGATCCCGGCCGGCAAAGTGCAGGGGAGAAATGTCTGCACCATTGAGGGCATAAGCAGTAAAAGCACGGCAAAAGCAGCCCGCTTTCACCCTATTCAGCAAGCTTTTGTAGAAAAAGGGGCGGTGCAGTGCGGTTTTTGCACTCCCGGGATGATCATGTCCGCTTTTGCCCTGTTACAGGAAAATCCTTCTCCTTCTAAAGAAGAGGTCCGGGAAGCAATTTCCGGAAATCTTTGCCGCTGCAGCGGATACAAACAGATAGAAGAAGCCGTCCTGGAGGCGGCAAAAGTTATGATTTGCCAAAAAGAACACCCCGGCTTTAAGTAAAGGTTTGGCAGGAAAGACAATGGAACCGTCTTCCTGGTTTGGCGATATTTTGCTGCGCTTCGGGACGCTCGAACCGTCCCCGTGGCACCGCTTAACTCTAATCTTTCGCTGTAGTAGTAGCGCCTGTAAAGTTTTTATTCCAGGCAATTTAATCAACAGGCCGCAGATGGCCATACCTGGTCCGATTACTTCATACAAGGAGTTTGATACATGCGCGTTAATCAATTGACCCAAACCACACTTGGCTTAAATATCATGACAGAAGAACAACTAAACCGCATTCACTGCGCTACCCTGGAAATCCTCGAGCGGGTTGGAGTTAAGGTTCACGAAAAAGAATCACTAAAACTGCTGCACGGCAGTGGAGCCCGGGTTGAGGACGATCTTGTAAAAATTCCTTCATGGCTGGTGGAAAAGGCTATTTCCACAGCTCCTTCAATGGTGGCCCTTTCGAGCCGGGAGGGGCACCGGGCCATCACTATGGAAAAAAATAGCATCTATTTCGGGACCGGATCTGAAGTACCTTATACCATTGATCCATACAGCGGAAAGCGTCGTAAGCCGGTTAAACAGGACAACCGTAATGCAGCGCTGCTGGTGGATGCTTTTGAACATACTGATTTTGTAATGTCCCTGGGGGTAGCTACTGATGTCCCGGTGGATTCTTCTGACCTGCACCAGTTTGAAGCGATGCTCTTGAACACTACCAAGCCGATTCTTTTTACGGCCTACACCCGGCAGGGATTAGACTTTATCATTGAAATGGCCCGCCTGGCAGTTGGAGGAGTTGATAAGCTTGTAGCGCGCCCAAACCTGGCTTTATATGCCGAACCCAGCTCCCCGCTCTTTCATTCCCGGGAAGCCTTAGAGAAGCTGCTCACCTGTGCGGAAAAAAAGATTCCCCTGATTTACGCTACCACGCCTATGCTTGGAGCTACTGCACCGGTCACCTCTGGCGGAGCCCTGGTGGTGGCCAATGCAGAAATCCTTTCCGGTTTGGTTATTCATCAGTTGAAAGTGCCAGGGGCTCCCTTTATTTACGGGGGAGGTATCCCACCGATGCATATGGGTACTTCAATATGCTCCTACGGCGGCCCGGAAAGGGATCGGGGCTGTATTGCCCTGGTCAGGCTGTCTCAGTATTATAACCTGCCTTCTTTTACAACTGCCGGCTGTACGGATGCCCAGGTTTTCGATCAGCAGGCCGGTATGGAAGCAGGGTTCAATCTGCTTATTGCCGGCCTTGGCGGGGGGAACCTTATTCATAACCTGGGCTATATGGGGGTGGGCATGACTTCCTGTTTTGAACATCTCTTGTTATGCAATGAAGCAGTAGGAGCAGTAAAGCATATCCTTAAAGGTGTTGATACTTCCGAGGAGCACCTGGCTTTAGATTTAATAGAAAAAATAGGCCCGGGAGGGCATTACCTGGCTGAAGATCACACTATGAAGCACTTCAGAAATGAAATGTACTTCCCTCGAACCCTGAACCGGAATAATTTCGATATCTGGCAGGCTGAGGGAGGATTAACTTTTGGGGAAGCGGCTAACAAAGCAGTGCGATCCATCCTGGAAAGCCATCGTCCCAGGGAACTCGATCCTAAAATCAGGGAAGAAATCAAAACAATTGTTTCCAGGGGTGATCATGAAGCAACAAAAAAACGGGGAGGCAAAAGCAGTGTTTAAAAACAATCACAAAAAATATAATCAAAAAATGGGATTAATCAACCTGACAAAAAATCAAATGGATGATATTCATCAAGCCACCCTCGATATTTTGGAAAAGGTTGGAGTAAAAGTTTGTGAGCCGGAAGCATTAAAACTTTTAAAAGACAATGGAGCTAATGTCAGTGGAGATCTGGTTAAAATCCCTTCCTTGCTGGTCGAACAGGCACTGCAAACTGTCCCGTCAAGTTTGGCTATTGCAGACCGCAGTGGTAACCGGGCGATGACGTTAGAATCACAGCGCGGAGTTTATTATGGACCCGGCTCCGACACTCCCTATATCATAGATATTGATACAGGAGAAAGAAGGCGGGCAGTAAAACAGGATACCATTAATGCGGCCCGGGTTTGCGACGCCCTGGAAAATATAGACTTTGTCATGGCCATGGCCCTGGCATCAGATATGCCTCAAAACAGGACCGATCGGCATCATTTTGAAGCCATGGTTCTAAATACAACCAAACCCATCGTTTTTGACGCTCATGATCGTCAGGGGTTGCTCGATATCATAGCCATGGCGGCTTTGATTGTTGGTGGTAAGGATAAGCTGACCGAGAATCCATATATTATCCATTATGCCCAGCCTACATCACCGCTAATTCATTCCAGGACGGCCCTGGAAAAACTGCTTACCGCAGCTGCAGAAAAAATTCCTTTAATATACATACCGGCAGTAATGTGCGGCGCGACGGCGCCTGTTACTACCGCCGGTGCGCTGGTGGTAGCTAATGCGGAATCTCTATCGGGGTTGGTCATTCATCAACTTAAAGCAGAAGGGGCCCCCTTTATTTATGGAGGAGGAACTCCTCCCATGGATATGATTACTTCTGTTTGTTCTTATGGTGATCCCCAGAGGGATCTGGGTTGCGCCTGTTTGGTTCAGCTTTCTGATTACTATAACCTGCCTTCCTTTACTACCGGCGGGTGTTCCGACGCCCACATCTTTGATCAGCAGGCGGCCATGGAGGCAGGTTTCAACCTGCTTATTTCGGGCTTATCCGGGGGCAACATGGTCCATGATTTAGGCTATATCGGAGCCGGCATGACTGGCAGCCTTGAGTATTTGCTCCTCTGCAACGAAGGAGCCGGAGCGGTCAGGTTTTTAACCTGCGGGGTGGATATCAATCCCGCTACCCTGGCCCTTGAAGTGATTGAAAAAGTAGGTCCCGGTGGGCACTTCCTATCCGAGAAGCATACCATGGAGCACTTCCGGGATGAAATGCACTTTACCAACCTTTTTAACCGCAATACTTATGAAAACTGGCTTGCTGCGGGCAGTAAAGGCTTTGGTGAAAACGCTAAAGCGATGATTAAAGAAATCTTACAATGGCATGAAGTGCCTCTTCTTGATGCAAAAATTATGAAGACGGTCAAAGATATTGCCGCCGGTGAAGCAAACCGTCATAAACTGGCATGATTACCACTTCACTGTTATAATGAAATTCATTTAAGGAATAACCAGATTATAAGCTACAAGGAGATTTAAATAATGTTAAAAGATCTTAGCGTTGAAAGATTTGTTAAGGAAGTAGCTTCCAATGCTCCTGCGCCGGGAGGAGGAAGTGTGGCTGCCGAGGCCGGGGCCCAGGCTGCAGGGCTGCTTTCCATGTACTGTAACCTGAGCCAGAACCGTAAAATATTGGGAGATGTTGTCGATACATTACAAGCGTTTGGAGAAGAAGCGCGGTTTCTGATGAACAAGATGCTGGAAACAATGGATGAAGACACAATAGCTTTCAACCGGGTCATGGAAGCCTACCGCCTGCCCAAAGTAAATGATCAAGAAAAAGCCAAAAGAAAAGAAGCTATATCAGAAGCCGGGCTTTATGCAGCAGATGTTCCTATGCAGACAGCCAGAGGCAGCCTACGGGTCCTTACCTTGATTAGTGAGGCAGCAGGTAAGGGAAACCCTTCAGCTGTAACCGACCTGGCAGTGGCTAACCTGCAGGCTATCTCTGCCCTTACCGGAGCCTGTTATAATGTGAAAATTAACCTGGATATGATTTCTGAGCAAAAGGCAGCAGCAGAATATAAACAGGAAGTGGAGGAGTTAATCAGGCAGGGAAGAGATTTATTCGAAGCAAACCGTGTTTCATTGGAGCAAGAAATATTTTAAGGTTTTTCTTGCTATAATCTGTTATAAAAAACTCCGGGTGAGGTGGTTGGATGTCCGAATGGTATGCCTTAATTGACAATTCTTCATTGGTAAATTTCCTGTTTTATCCTCGCCGCCAGCACAGTAAGCCGCGGGGGAACGCTTTTGATCTGGTTGTGCCGGTTGAAAATGAAATATCTATAACCTGCCGGGCATTTCCGGCTGATCATAACAAGCCCTGGCTGCTTTATTTTCATGGCAATGGGGAAGTGGTTAGCGATTACGATGGCATCGCTCCAATGTATAACCAGCCTGGCCTGAACCTTTTGGTTGCAGATTACCGGGGATATGGAGCAAGCGGCGGCAGCCCTGCATTTACTGATATGGTCAAAGATGCCGTAACAATTTTTCACCATGTATACGATGCTGTTCCACCGGAAGGTGAAGAATACCAGTGGTATGTAATGGGGCGGTCACTGGGCAGTATTTCTGCCCTGGAACTGGCGGCACAATTTCCCGGGAAATTAAAAGGTTTAATCATTGAGAGCGGCTTTATAAGCGTTAACAATCTGATCCAGCACCTGGGCCTGCCTTTTTCAGGAGATCTTTCTCCCCTGGAACAAGATTGCCGTCGCCTGGCAGCATCAATTAGTCTGCCTGCTTTGATCATCCACGGCGAGCGTGATCGCCTGGTGCCTTTGGAGCAGGGTAGAGCGCTCTATGAAACATTAGGCTCAAATCAAAAAGAGCTTCTTGTAATTCCCGGAGCCGATCATAACGATATTATGTTTGTTGATCCGGACCACTACATGAAGGCCATAAAGAAGTTTGTTTTGGGAGAATAGAAATTACACCTAACAAAAAAGGGGTTTTTCAAAATGCAAATAAAAGATGTTATGAGTAAAAACGTAATTACAGTTTCCACCGACGATCCAGTGGAAAAATGTGCTAAACTTTTACAGGAAAAAAATATTAGCGGGCTGCCGGTAGTTGATAAAGAGGGCAGGCTGGTGGGGATGATTACGGAGGGTGACCTGATCAGGCGCGCTTCGCGGATTGAAGCTCCCGGTTATCTTGAGATATTGGGAGGCTTAATCTATTTGGGCAGCCCCAAAAAATTTGTCGATGAACTGCAGCGGGCCATGACCCTTGAAGTCGGTAAAATGATGAGTAAAAATGTTATTACTGTAAATCCCGGTGAAAACCTGGAAAAAGCTGCTACTTTAATGGTTAATAATAATGTTAACCGGTTGCCTGTTGTTGATGATGATGGTGCTCTAATTGGGATAGTATCGCGTCGCGACATTATGAAACATCTTTATAATTAAGAACCCTTTAAGACGGTGGTGCAGGAGCTGTTTTGACAAAAGGTATTCAAGTTGCTGTAGCTGGTTCCATTATCAACTTCTCAATAGGAATCTTCTATGCCTGGTCTGTTTTTGCCGACGGCTTAATCAAAGAGCTGGGCTGGAGTACAGCCGAAGCGATGCTTCCCTATACTTTGGAAGTTCTGATATTTTCCCTGGCAATGATTTTGGGGGGGCGGTTTCAGGATCGCTATGGCCCCCGGTTAGGCACACTGTTTAGTGGAATTTTCATCGGTCTGGGATTTATCCTCTGCGGAATAACCGCCAGCCCTGTTGGAGTGGCCCTATCTTTCGGGGTCATTTTTGCCGTTGCCGCTGCTTTTGGTTATTCTGCCGTTACACCGACAGTTATCAAATGGTTCCCTCCTGCCAAAAGAGGTTTGATAACCGGGATCGTGTTAATGAGCCTGGGTTCAGGCGCCTTGATCTGGGCTCCGGTGGTTAACTATTTGCTTGAACATACCGGTATCGTAAATGCCTTTATATTCTGCGGCTCCTTTATACTGCTGGCAATAACTATATCTTCCCGCTACATTGATGTTCCTGCTTCCGATGACGGTAATAACAGTCGGGCTTATCACCACTTTCCTCCGAAAGACTTTGTATTGGCTCAGACGATCAAAGCACCTGCTTTTAAACTGCTATGGGCTTTAATTGGTTTAACCAGCGGGGTGGGAATGATGTTTATCGGGCACCTGGTCCAGATCGCCGATATTAATTTCCAGGTGGGGTGGGGCTATCTTCTGGTTTCCCTTTTTGCAATTACAAATGCTTCAAGCAGGTTGCTCGGAGGGGTGATCTGCGATCGGATCGGTTATATTGGCGCTATGAATGGCGCTTTACTGCTGATGATTGCATCCATGCTGCTTTTCTTGAGCGGCCTGGGCTGGCCTGCGTTGATCCTGGGTACCTTCTTTTTGGGCCTGAGTTACGGCAGCCTTTATACCTGTTATCCTAATGCTGTCGCTGATTTTTTTGGTCTTGATAATTTTGGAATTAGCTATGGAATGCTCATAACCGCCCTTGGTGTGGTGGGCAGCCTGGGTCCCATGGTTTCTGCTTTCCTGGTTGAGAGGACTGCCAGTTATAACTATAGTTTTTTAATCGGCATTACAGCTGCTCTTTGCTGTTTTATGCTGGTAGCCAGGTTAAAGCAGCTGGTCAAACTTAATTCGTCACTATAAAAACATTGGTAACTGCATGTATGCCCAGCAAAGGCCGGGGCGCTCAGCGGGCTCTATTAACAATAGCAGGGTATGTGCTATAATAGTATAGTAAGATTAGCGTAATACTATAGCATGGAGGTTCAGTTTTGTCCGGGAAATACAAATATACTATTCTAATACTGGTTGGTTTGGCAGTTTTAGCAATCATTGGTTTTTCCAATTTAACATGGTTTTCAAATGGTGAAGATCAGGAAAGAGGCCTGGCTGATGATCAGTCCAGGGCTGCTGAAAATCCTTACAGCGTTTATAAAAATGCCCTGGCTGATGGCAAGCCGGTGGTAATCGAGTTTTATGCCCGTTACTGAAGCGCCTGCGTGATGATGGAGCCCGTGATTATGGCTCTAAAGGATCACTATGGGAACGATATCGAAATTATCGTAGCTGATCTTGAAAACCCTCATACAGAAAGGCTGATTGAAGCAGGGGGATTTAATGTTCTTTATATCCCAATGTTTGTTTTTGTCGATTCTGAAGGTGAGATTGTTTCTAAGGAAGCTGGTGTTTTCGATTTCGAAGCAATGCAGGCCAGGATGGATCCGCTGCTGGATCAAAGGGCCGGCGGGGAGTTAACCGGGTTAGACTATTTCTTTTCTGAGCAGCTTCCCGGAACGCTGGGGCAGAGATCTTTATTAGCCCTGGGCCTGGTTTTCCTGGGCGGTTTAATTACCAGTGTTAGCCCCTGTATCCTCTCCATGGTTCCCCTTCTGGTGAGCTATATCGGTGGGTACGGGGATGGCTCGCGCTCCAGGGGATTATTCCTTTCCCTTTCTTTTGTAGCGGGGCTGGCTGTTACCTTTGCGATACTGGGATTTATTGCCGCCGCCTTTGGGCGCGTTTTTGGTGAGATCGGGGAAGTATGGTATTATATCCTGGCTGCTGTAGCAATTGTAATGGGTTTGCAGCTTCTGGGAGTTTTAAGCTTCGATTTACCGGGACTGAAGAAGCTCCCCATCAAAAGAATCGGGCCGGGCGGCTCTCTCATCATGGGTATGCTGTTTGGCCTGGTTGCTTCACCCTGCGCTACTCCCGTTCTTGCTGTAATTGTAACTTACGCTGCCGTGCAGGCCGAGCCTTTTTATGGCAGCGGCCTGCTGTTTATCTATGGAATGGGCCATGGCATTCCCCTGCTGGCGGCCGGTACTTTTACCGGCCTGGCTCGGAATCTGCCCAGCATAAATAAATATACCCGCTATTTGAGCTACTGCAGCGGCTTCATCCTGGTCCTCGTGGGTTTAATCCTGCTGGCCTGGGTTGGCTGGTTTCAGGGCCCGGCATAAATTTAAGCCGGCTTCTGTTGTCCAACTCGCTCCGGGTTAAGCTTAACCGGCCTTTTTAAAGCCTGCTCTTTATCATTGCTTCAGCTTTTTTTAGCAGCTACTCATTTGGCTGTGAGCTTCACCATCAAATGGTTGAAAATGGTTCATCGAATTTTCAGGGCAGGATTTAATCTATAATGACAGCGGTTATATCCCAATACCGGCTGCTATAACCATTGGTTATCAGCCGAAGCCGCTATGGTTTTAAGCTGTAAATATGATATGATAATGCAAGCACAATCTTAAAAATATTGAGATGAACTGCTGCCGCGCTAAAACATCATTGCCTGAAAATCGCTGGATTTAAAGCGTGGTTTACTAATCTCGCAAAGGGGAGTTGATTGCCGTTTATGGAAGTAAATGTTCTTATTGGTGGTGCAGCCGGCCAGGGCATGGAAACAATTATGAATTTGCTTGGGAAAGCACTGGTCAAAGAAGGTTTTGGCTTGATATATACCAAGGATTATATGTCCCGGGTCCGGGGCGGCCATAACTTTACCAGGCTGCGCATTGCCCCGGGACACCCATGGACGACACTGGAATCAATAGATGTCCTGGTGGCTCTAAATGAAGAAACCTACCTCAGGCATAGTGATCATTTAACGCCCACTGGACGGGTTATATATGATCCGCAGCTTTTCAACCTTCCAGAGGGTGAAAGCCGGGGTGTACCGGTGGAGTTAAAGAAGCTGGCTGAAGAAGCCGGCGGCAGGGTTATGGCTAATACGGTGGCTGTTGGGGCACTTTTAGTCCTGATGGGCCTTGAAACTTCAACCGTGGAAGAACTACTGAAAGATACTTTTGCCGTTAAAGAAGGCGTGGCTGAAAAAAACATCACAGCCCTGAAAGCCGGCTATGATAGTGCAGCCCGGTCGTGCAGTGCTTGTTTTGAACTGCCTTCTAAAAATCAAGACGGCGAGAAGCTTTTTATTGATGGCAACCAGGTCCTCGGCATGGCGGCCCTGGCCAGCGGCTGCCGGTTTTTATCAGCATATCCCATGACGCCCGCCACCGGAATTATGAATTATCTTGCGGCCAAAAGCCTTGATTACCCGGTGGTTGTTGAGCAGGCCGAGGATGAAATAGCGGCCATTAATATGGCCCTTGGAGCGTCTTATAGCGGAGTAAGAGCGATGACCTGTACATCAGGCGGCGGATTTTCCCTGATGGCCGAAGGCGTCTCCCTGGCCGGAATGACCGAAACGCCGCTGGTTATCGTGGTGGCCATGCGCCCCGGCCCCGCTACCGGACTGCCCACGAGAACTGAACAGTCTGACCTGGAATTTATCCTGCACAGTGGGCATGGTGAATTTCCGCGGGCGGTATTGAGCGCCACTTCTCATGAAGATGCTTTTTACCGCCTCAACAAGGCTTTCGAACTGGCCGATCGTTACCAGACGCCGGTATTTTTCCTTTCTGATCAGAATTTCGCTGACACTCACCGCTCTGTGGGACTTTATGATTTTAGCCGTCTTGGTTATAATCGCGCTTTAGCCGCTGAAGGTGATTTTGAAAAGCCCTATAAGCGTTACCGGATTACAGATAGCGGCATTTCTCCACGGATTTTACCGGGGCAATATGAAGGTGAAGTAGTTTTAATTGATAGTGATGAACATGATGAAAAGGGAAATATCATTGAAGATGCCTATACCAGGCGGGCAATGGTTGATAAAAGAATGCGCAAGCTCAAAGGGTTGGCTGAAGAAATGGATGAACCTGATCTTTATGGAGACCCTCACCCGGAAGTGCTGTTAATTGGCTGGGGCTCAACTTACGGGGTTATCCGGGAAGCGGTGGATGCTTTGATTGCCCGGGGAATAAAAACAGCCATGCTGCATTTTAGCGACCTGTGGCCTCTGCCCCAAAAACGGCTGCGCAGTTTGCTGGCTGAAGTAGATCATAGCTGCTGTATTGAAAACAATGCCGGCGGACAGCTCTCTAGATTGATTCGCAGGGAAAGCGGCCTTTCTATCGATAATAATATCTTAAAATATGACGGGCGGCCTTTTTTGCCAAATGAGATTGTGAAGGAGGTTCAAAATGACCTGTAAAGCTGAACATTATATGACGGGTGAGACAGCATGGTGCCCGGGCTGCGGCAATTTTGCCATCCGTGAAGCCCTGGCCGGCGCGTTGGCTGAGCTTGGACTGGCTCCGCACCAGGTGCTTTTAGTATCAGGAATTGGCCAGGCGGCAAAGATTCCCCATTACATCGGGGTCAATGGCTTTAACGGCCTGCACGGCAGGGCTTTACCTCCCGCTATCGGAGCCAAAGTGGCCAATACAGATTTAAAGGTTATTGTTGAATCAGGAGATGGAGACAGTTATGGAGAAGGTGGCAACCATTTTATGCATAATATTCGCCGTAACCCGGACATCGCTCATTTTGTCCACGATAACCAGGTTTATGGTTTGACCAAAGGCCAGGCCAGCCCTACCAGCGAACCGGGAATGAAAACCGGGGTCCAGGTTGAAGGTGTTATGGTGTCGCCTTTAAATCCGTTGTCTTTGGCCCTGGTTATGGGAGCCGGTTTCGTAGCCCGCTGTTTTAGCGGAGAGAAAGACCATTTAAAAGCTACGATGAAAGAAGCGATCAATTTTCCTGGCTATGCCCTGATTGATATTTTACAACCATGCGTGTCATTTAATAAGATCAATACTCATGGTTGGTATAAAAACAGGGTTTATTTTCCGGAAATTCAAGCGCCCCAGGACTGGACGGCGGCTATGGACCTTTCCCGCCAGTGGGGTGATCAGATCCCCCTGGGGATTTTCTATAACAAACCGCACCGCACATTTGAAGAAAGCAGGGCGGCGTTAAAAGGGGAACCTTTGAGTTTTAGGCCCTTTAACCCGGAAGAATTATCTTCACTCCAAAATGATTTTTTATAAAGGGGTGCTGGCTAATGTCTGAAGAAGAAAAATGCTGTCATAAATGCGCTAAATCCGTAAATAACCGGGATCTAGTTTTTCACCCGGTCCGGGGTGGCTACAAAAGGGAGCACTTTCCGCTGTTTCATTTTGAAAAAATGCCTTTTTGCCCGGAATGCCTTGATCGTCAGAAAAAAATCGATGTTTTTGAGAAGATCCTCGCTGTGTTTGCCCTGGCTATAGTCTTTTATTTTATGGCTACAGGATTTATAATCCTGTTCAGCAGTGGATCATGATGAGGGAGGAGATTAATGTTTCCCTGGAGTTTCGGCAATAAAACCGTTAAAGAATTAAGAAAAAGGCAGGGTTTGACCGCCCGCGAGCTGGCCATGATTGCAAAGGTTAACAGCCCGATCATAAAAAAAGTGGATGACTTTAAGCTTAAAAATGTTCCTGAACCGCTAAAAAGCAGGATAGAGCCTGTCCTTAAAGGCAGGTAGTAATAATCAGGCTGTTTGGGCCTGCCGGATCCCGGGCAGGAATATGGTTATCTAAGATCGAATTGAAAATAGTATAAATAACAATAATATTTAACGAAAGAGGTGTCGGGATGGACTATGAGACGATTATCGTCGAAAAAAGAGAGAACGTGGCTCGCATTACTTTTAACCGCCCGCAGCGCCTGAACGCAATTAACAGCACCCTGGGAAAGGAATTTAAAGAAGCTCTGGAAGATATTGCAGAGGACGAGCAGATCAGGGTGCTTATTATTACGGGAAACCCCAGGATCATGGAAAAAGAGGGCCGTCAGGAGATTACTCACTGCTTTTCAGCAGGCTGGGATCTTTCTGAAACCGCCCAGGTGGAACCCATTGTGGAAATGGTTGCAGCCTATGAAAAGCCGGTCATTGCCATGATAAATGGCTATGCCCTCGGTGGAGGTTGTGAACTTTCCCTGGCCTGTGATTTTATCTTTGCTTCGGAGAATTCTGAAATAGGTTTGCCCGAAATCAACCGGGGCCTTTTACCAGGTTGGGGCGGAACTCAGCGCCTGCCTCGCCGGATTGGTGTTTCAAAGGCCAAATGGATGATCTTAAGCGGTGATGCTGTCAGCGGTACAGAGGCAAAACGCATCGGCCTGGCTGATGAAGTGGCTCCCAAAGAAAGCCTCGATCGGGTTGTCACAGAATTTGCGGACAAACTGGCCGGCAAACCGCCGGTAGGTCTGAAAAGAATTAAAGAAGCGATAAATAAAGGCATGGACAGGGACTTAGAAACAGGCCTGGAAATAGAACAGCGCATGCTGGGACAGCTGCTGCAAACTGAAGATTTCAGGGAAGGGATCAATGCTTTCATGGAAAAAAGGGAACCCCGGTGGAAAGGCCGTTAGGCCCTTAATATGGAACTAACTTGTCCAGATCAGGTCTAAAACAGCAATTCAGGCGGCTGGTTTTTTAGCCATCAAATTATTGGTAATGTTAGTTTTCAGAGCCGATTTCCCCGGATGTTATTTTGTTTGAGCCTAAATAGAGGAGGAACTCTAAATGTTTGAGTGGGAGTGCCCGCATTGTAACGGCAAGTTTTACAGCTCCTGCCCGGAACGGGATAAAGACACCATAGAATGCTGTTATTGCCACCAGGAGCTTGCTAATCCTTATGGCGATGAGCAAAAAGACAAATCACCCTAGCTTTTTTATTTAAGCCTGGGAACTATTTGCCTTTCTTGCTGGTCATATTAACAGGGAAAAGCTGAATCTTTAAGTATGGGACAGGTTAGTTGAAGTTTTAGAAGGCTTTTAGTATGGTTTAACAACGTGACAAATATGATATAATTATAATAAGATTTATTTAATACACCTCATTTGCGTTTGTTCAGGTACAGTTTGGACAGCAGCTCCGGTATGGAGCAGGCAAATTGGGGTTGTTTTTTAGGGTCACTTTGTGCAGCTTAGAGGGGGACAGGTCATAGTGGCTGAAAAGAAGCTTTCCATGGATTTAAAAACACAATCCAGGGCAGCAGATCATGACAGGAAGGCCATCGGGTTGGGAAGCGTTTTAAAGGTTCTTTTTGCTCTGCTGATAGTCTTTTTCCTCATTGGCGGCGGTGCCGCGGCAGCAGTGGTAATTCATTATGTCAACGAAACGCCGCCCTTTGATCCGACTCGCCTGGCCACGGTGGAAACATCATATCTTTATGACAGCGAAGGCAATGAAATCACCGTGCTTCATGAAGAGCAAAATCGTATTGTTGTTAACTTAGAACATGTGCCGGTTCATGTTCGCCAGGCCTTCATTGCCATTGAAGATGAGCGCTTTTTCGATCACTTTGGATTTGATGTTACTGGCAGCGTTAGGGCAGCATATGCCAATTTTCAAGCCGGCGAGATTATTCAGGGCGGCAGTACTATTACCCAGCAGCTGGCGCAAAATGCTTTTTTGACTACCGAAAAAACCTACAGGCGTAAAATTCAAGAAATCTGGCTGGCTTTGCAGCTGGAGCGAAATTACAGTAAAGAAGAGATTTTAGAACTCTATTTAAACCGGATCTATTTTGGCAACACCGCCTACGGTATTGAAGCGGCGGCGCAAACTTACTTTAATAAAAATGCCGATCAAATTAACCTGGCAGAAGCGGCAATGCTGGCTGGAACTGTCCGTTCTCCAAATAACTACAATCCCATTGACGATGAAATAAAAGCGGAAGATCGGATGCAGACTGTGCTTGCCAGCATGGAGAGAACAGGTTATATCTCAGAAACCGAGCTTCAGGAGGCCTTAAATGAAGTTCTTGAATATGCTGAACCCCGTGATCCTGAATATCCCTACCCTCACTTTGTAGACTATGTTGTTCACAGTGAGCTCATCGAGATTTTGAGTGATATTCCTTCTATCGGCTCCCGGGAAGAAGCATACCGGGCTATTTATACCGGCGGTTTAAGGGTTCATACGACCCTTGATCCCAAAATGCAAAGCCATGTTGAAGAGGTTTTGAACAGAAATGACCTTTATCCCACAACAATATATGTTGATATGCCCCGGGTAAAAGAAGCGATAATGCAGCTTCCGGCGGGACAGGACCTGCCCTGGGATCAGTTACAGGAATATGTTGATGAGGAAAACGGGGTGCCCCAGCCCCAGGCAGCAATTGTCCTGGCCGATCCTACTACCGGCCGGATCAAGGCGCTCGGTGGTGGGCGCGATTATCAGAAAAAAGTCGATGAAGTGCTGCGCTTCAGTACTTTTCGACAACCCGGATCGGCGATAAAGCCGGTTATAACTTATGCTCCGGCTTTTGAAGAAGGAGTCCTGGCCGGGGCTGGATCTACTCTTGACGACTCACCTTATACCGGGCCTGGTGGTTGGCAGCCTAAGAATTTCGATAACCGTTTTCGGGGCTGGATACCGGCCAGGGACGCGCTTTACTTTTCTTATAACGTGCCGGCCGTCCGCGCTTTTGAGGCCCTCGGGCCGAGGGTGGGAGTGCAATATGCTCAAAAAATGGGCATTAATTCTTTCGTATCAGGCGAAATTGACAATCTAAGTTTGTCCCTGGGAGGCTTTACCAGGGGAGTAACCGCTATTGATATGGCCCAGGCTTATGGAGTTTTGGCCAATGACGGTGTTAAAGTTGATCTGCATACAGTAGAGAGAATCGAAGATCGCCACGGTGGTATTTTATACGAACAAAATATTAATCCTATCCAGGTTTTAAGTCCCCAGAGTACCTTCCTGGTTAATGATATCCTGCAGGATTTTGTTCAAAAATACCTGGGCCGGGCCCTGCAAATAGATCGGCCCGTAGCAGCAAAAACAGGGACTACTGAATACTGGAAAGATGTTTACCTGGTGGCTTATACACCAAACATTGTCGCTTCTTTCTGGATGGGTTACGATGAGCCTAAAATGGGCGGGATTCAACAGGGATGGCGTTATTCAACCGCTTTTTTACGTGAAGTTTTTTTAGAGGCTTTTCAGGATTTGGAGATCAGAGATTTTAACCGGCCTGATGGTATTGTCAGGATGGAGGTCTGTTCTGTTTCAGGACTCAGGCCTACTGAAGGATGCCGCGCAGCTGGTGCGGTACGAAGCGATTATTTTATAGAAAGGCATGCCCTTGCTGCTCTTTGCACCAGGCATCGCGCCCCGGATCCTGAACCTGGAGATGAAGACACTGAAGAAAGAGACTGGTTTGACATAGATCCTGATCGAGAGCAACCCGATCCACAAGAACCGCCCGCTGAAGAAGATCCGGACGGTGAAGCTCCAGATCAGGGGGAACAACCCGATGATCCGGATAACGATGATCAAGACCAATCCGGTGATTCTAATGATAATACAGGAAATGAACCGTCAAACGACAGCGGTTCAGAAGGAGAGGGTGAACAAGGCGAAGGCGAAGAGGAGAGGCAGAGAGAATGGTGGCGCCCATAGCTGTCACCTTACTTGTGCTTCGCTTGCCACAATTATGCTTTTTAAATCAAGCGGCACTGTTGCATGAAACTCTGCAAATGTAAAAATTAAAGGATCTCATGTTTTTATCAAGAATTCTATTTTAGAATAACTACTGAGTGAATGGAGGTTCAAATAGTGACAGACACTAAACCGGTAGCAGTCGAATCATCAAACAATACCCTGGGGATTATATCGCTCATTGCCGGCATCGTTGGCGTACTTTTATTTGTCTGCTGCCCTTATATTTCCGTAGTGCTGGGCATAGTAGCATTAATTTGCGGTATTTTAGCTTACCAGCAACAACAGCAGTATGCCCTGGCCGGAATTATCCTTGGGGCAACCTCAATTTTACTGGGGATTATTTTTGTTATCGTGGGTCAGGCTTTATTTCGTGAATTAATGTATGTCCTGGAAAGGGAAATGCGTTTTTAGAGCAGTTGATTGTATCGAAGACTGCCCGTTTTGATTTTTTTTAAGGAGATTATAATATTTGCATTCACCTCTAAGAATATGGGCGGAACGAAGCCTGCTTATATTTGCCGTGGCTATGATAGTAACGGTTTATTTTTATGTTACCACTCCCGATCTACGAGACCTAATCCGTCCCCATCACTGCCTGTTTAATCAGGCCACAGGGCTTCTGTGCCCCGCCTGCGGAGGAACCAGGGCCCTGAGTCAACTTTTGAGCGGCCGCCTGGTGCTGGCCCTGAATAGCAATGCCCTGGCCGTATTTATCCTTCCCCTGGTTATTTACGGTACTGTAACGGCTTTCCGGCTGGTTTTCGATCACAACTTCAGCCCTTCAGATATAAGAATTGCTCCTTTCTGGCTGTGGTCTCTTCTGGTGTTAGTGATTGTTTTTTGGATCATCAGGAACCTGCCTTTATTCAGCTTTCTCAGTCCCATTTAAATTATCAGGCCAGGTGTTTTAGCCTGCGCAGGCAGATCCTTAAGCTAACCTGGCAGGTCTAGATCTTCCTCTGATACCATCTATTTGAAAAAAAATACTGGAATTTACAAGATTGATTTGACAGGAATAACAGAAAATTGATATAATATCATTCCATAATATGTCTTTAATAACCTTTAGGTAACAGGGTGCTTTATTTTATGAGCAGGCTGGAAAAAGCCCGGGAAGTAAAAGCGAAGAAAAAAAAGCAAAACCGGTTTCTTTTAATTGTTATGGTCCTGATCCTGGGACTGGGCCTGGTGAGCCTGTTATATGGAGGCTTTGATGATAAAGAAGCAGCAGGAGCTGATTCTGAGCTGATCGACAGGGAAAGGTCGGTAGTTTTTGTCGATGTTTTTGACCTTACCCATGCCTGGATTTACCTGAGCGATGATTTCGATGGCGAACAAACCAAGATCAAGGCAAACGGGACCCCCCTGGAATACCATCCAGAAGACCGGGTCTGGAGGTTAACCATGAGCGGCTACAGCGCCGGGGATGAGTTAACTTTAGAAATAACAGCGGCCAGCCTGGATAAAGCCAGGGAAGAAACCATTGTCATCGAAAGTGAATAAACGTTTATGTGGCAGTTTACCTGAAAGGAGGTTAGCAGGCACCGGCTCTCAAGGTTTATTCTATAAAAAAAGATCATGTTGAAGGGAGAAAAAAAATGCTTAGTCTTAAACGAACGGCAGTAGTCCTGATGGTAACATTGATTTTACTCCTGGCTGTTTCAGCTGCTGTTTATGCCAGCACCGCCCCGGATAAAGTCTACTTCGAACGATCTGACGGTAAAATTATTGTAGTTGATTATGAGGAAGCGCTTGCCTTGAAAGCAGCAAGCAAAACCGCGCTCTATGATGCTACCGTACAGGGTATCAGGGATGCTTTAAAGGATTTTCGGGATGTCTGGGTTGAAGTTAAAATAAACGGTAATCCCGAGGTTCTCCACTACAGTGAAGCGGTAAAAGACGGTTTAACTTATGATGGGATGGTAAGCGATCCTAATGCGTACAAAGTTAGCGCTCCTCAACCGGACTGGGAAATGTATCTTGACGGAGTGGCAAATGTTAAGTTGCGGACTCCAACCCCGCTTGATTTTCCTGATTGGCTGGAGGATGTAAATGTTTCCTGGCAGGAGCAATGGGGAATAACGGTGATTGATGTATTCATCGATGAAAATGAACTGCCTCTTAACTGGTATGAGCTTAAAGATATAGAAGAGGTAATGGTCCTGGGGGTTAGAGCAAAAGAAGATCCCGCAGAGAAAGGACGCTGGCGGGTAACTATTGAAGAAGAAATAACAGAACTACAACCAGGTGATGTAGTGATCAGGGTTAACGGAAAAACCTATAACTAAACTGAACAATAATCGCAACTACTCAGCCTATTGTCTTTGTTGAATGATAAGCGGCGCCGCGGGGCATATAACCTCGCGGCCTTTTTTGTCGTTAAATACAGGCTTTAGTTTTTATTTATATATAACTGCTAACTGCCTGTCCTGCTTGAAGATTACTGCCCTTGCCGATCCTTTGGGCTGGAACTGTACCGGCTTAGCTTTAAGCCTTTCGCCCGCGCTATTTACTTTATAACCTGGCAGCTGCCGGTTAAGTGTGGATCTTATTAACCTGCCCGCGGTTAAAGCAGCCCTTTAGCTGCCTATGACGGTAACAAAAACGGTTCTTTGTGTGCGCGGACCGTCAAACTCGCAGAAGAAAATATTCTGCCAGGTCGAAAGCCCCATGCTGCCGTCGATTAATGGAATAGTTTCATTGGGTCCGACTAGCCCTGCTTTTAAGTGGGCATCGGCGTTTCCATCCTGGCGGTCATGTTCCCAGATCCCGCGGGGGATAGTTTTGGCCAGCAGGTTGACAACATCGTTTTGGACGCTGTCGTCCCAGCCTTCCTGGATCATTATTGCTGCTGTAGCCCCCTGGGCATAAATATTTACCAGGCCGTTTTGCATACCGCTTTCCCCGACGGCCTGTTTTACCTGGCTGGTTATATCAAGCAGCATTTCCCTTTTTACGGTATTGAGGGTTAATACTGACCTCCTGCAGTCCATTTTAACCCTCCTTAAGCGGGTTTGCCGAATGAAGACATGTATATTACAAATTCCCATTCTCCATCAACGCCGATCACCTGGTTAGCCTCTTCATCAAAAAAGGCCCCAATTTGACAGGAACCGAGGCCGCAGGATACTGCCGCCAGGGCAGCATTTTGGGCGAGATGGCCAGCATCTAAATAAATATAGCGATAGGCGCGCTGTTCATATTTCCATTTAGAGCGTTCGATCATAGCAGTCCACACCAGGTTGAAATCGGCATCGCGGAGCATCTTCTGGCCCAGCGCCGCCTGGGCCAGATCCAGGCCGAAAGCCCCCTCTTTAACTAAAGCCAGGGCATGATAGGGCACCTGGTAGTGGTAAATGCCGGGTTTGAAACCTTCTACTTTATTAATGGCGCAGTAGGTTTCAATGGGAAACAATCCTCCGGCTGAAGGAGCGGCTCTGAACTGGTGGTGAGCAGTGGATGAAGTAATGCCCTGGGTTGCCCAGAGAATTTGGGAGAGGTTTTTTTCTGCTGCTGCAGCGCTGCTGTAATTACGAACCGATCGCCTTTGCTGTAAAATCCCATAAAGGGGTTGTCCTCCTTTACGGTCAGGTTCAGAAAGTTTGAACAGCTCTGCATCGGGGTCCTTTTTGTATAGTGGTGGTTTGTTCTCCCAATCTAAACTTCTGCCTTTCAGGGTATGCCGGGAATATTTGCTGAGGCGTTGAAAATCATCGCCAAAGGTCATCACAAAAAACCTCCTTCTGTTTTAGCAGGCTGCTTCCACGCGGTTACGGCCTTTACTTTTTGCGCTCGATAAAGCCCGGCTGGCTTTCTGGTACACACTGTCAGATGTAGCCTTTTGATCCTGGTTTATAGGGACAACCCCGCAGCTTGCTGTCATATGTAAATCTTCCATTTTGCCGGTGAAGGTGCAACCTTCTATAGCCTGCCGGATTTTTTCTGCTACCCTTAAGGCTCCTTCCAGTGAGGTGCCGGGCAAAATTATCATAAATTCTTCTCCGCTGAAACGAGCCGGTATGTCAGTTTTTCGCAGCTGTCCTTTAATCACTCCGGCCATTAATTGAAGCACAATGTCTCCGTTGGGATGGCCATAAAAGTCATTTACTTCATTGAAATGATCCAGATCCAGCAAGATCAGGCTGGATTCTTCCCCGGTTCGGTTGATGCGCTCAATTTCGCTTTCTAAATATTCAGTGATGCGCATCCGGTTATAAAGGCCGGTCATCATGTCGGTCCGGGCCATGTGATTAAGCTCTTCCTGCTGCTTTTGCAGTAGTTTATTCTGTCGTTTAAGCAGATTCTTCTGCAGGATGTTCAGGGCATTAATCCGCCACAGCATTAAAGACAGGCCCAGGCCGATGGCTGCGGCTGCAGCACCATCAAGGCGCAATGAGAGCAGTTCTTTGCTGTGCAGCTGGTTCAGGGGAAGGTTTAGATAAAGAGCAAGATAAGTTAAGCCGTAGATAAAAGCTGCAAACCCGGGTTTCATAATTATGACTGCAGCTGCAGCGATACTGGCAATTAAGTAGGGATTGATCCCGGCGATTAAAGGTTCATCGAGGACGTAAAGGGCAGCTCCGAATAACAGGTATGCTGCTGCCAGACCCGGAGCTAAATTATGATAGATGAAAGTATCCCCGCTTTTATTTTTACGGAGATTAAGAGTAATTAACCCCATCAAAGCGATGATGATCAGTACGGCGCCATGGGCAAAAATAAGCCCTGCATACAACTGGTTAGTTAACCAGAAAAAAATGATATAACCGAGGTGGATGGGAATTAAGACCAAAGCAATAATTAAAACCCGCTGGTTATTAAGGCGGGCGATATCCGCAGCCGGCACCTGACCGGTTAAAAAAAACTGATTGTAAAGCTTCCCTATCCTGGTTTTAACAGACAATATTATTATCTCCGGATTCTGCGTTTTGTTGGATCAACAGCACTGTTAAGAGCGGCCAGCATGATCATTGGTTTTCAAGATGCCCCCTTTTAAACCTGGCTTAATTATGCTCAATTATTCTCCATCTGCAGCTCTAATTCCTGCTGCAGATGTTTGATTGGCTTTAAACTTTTAAGTTTAAGAAAAATTTACCCCGGTAGTATGTTATAATTTTAATAATTGCTTAGCCTGCTTAAGAAAACTGCACTTGCTGATGTTTGGGACCGGGCAGTACCAGACGACGCAGTTGAGTAGTTACTAATTTTAAGAAATGTCCTGCAGCTTCTATAAAAAATACGGGAATTTATGCTATCTTCAGTGAAAAATATCTCTTGATCAGGGGTGATAAATTGAAAACGGAATTAGGATTGCTTGATCTGATCAGCGTCACAGTAATGATGGATGATTATGCCGGTTATGACAGCGGCTTACTGTCACAGCACGGGGCTTCATACCTGCTTGAAGCCGGATACAAAGCTAATAAAAAAGCGGGACGAACTATTTTATTTGATACCGGCCAGTCCGCCGGACCGGTCTTGAACAATATGCATGCTTTGGGAAAAGATCCCCAGGCTTTAGACCTGGTTTTCCTTTCGCACTGTCATTACGATCACACCGGGGGTCTGGTGGATATCCTGAAAGCAAGCAATCGCTGCCGATTGCCTGTTATCGCCCATCCTGCCATTTTTCGGCCGCATTATGCGCTTAAGCCATCACTGCGCCCGGTAGGTGTGGGGCCTGAAAACTCTCCTGAAGCGATCAAAGCAGCCGGTGGTGAAATGATCCTAACCGCAGAACCGTTAACCCTGATGCCCGGAGTTATCAGCACGGGGGAAATAACAGAACGAACCCACTTTGAAGCCTCTCCTACCCTTTCTCTAAAGACCCTGGAAGATGGAAAACAAAATAGCGATCACATGTTAGATGACACCTCACTGGTCTTCATGATGCGGGAAGGCCTGGTTATTGTAACCGGCTGTTCGCATGCGGGAATAATCAGCATTATCGAAAAGGCCATTTCTTTGACCGGTATGAAAAAGGTGGCAGCCCTTATTGGCGGATTTCACCTGATTGACGCCGAAAATGACAGGATTGAAAAGACCATTGCCCGCCTGGAGGAACTGGAGGTAGAACTAATTTACACCGGTCACTGCAGCGGTTTGAAGGCTGAAGCCCTGCTTATGGAGAGGTTTAAAGATCGGTTTCATAAACTGCGTACCGGTATGGTCATCGAAATGCCATCCAGAAAAGAGGTATAAAAGATGCATCAGAACAGGCCCTATGATCTGGAATATATCAGGAATCAGTTCCCAGCCCTTGCCCTTTCGGTTAACAGCTATCCGGCGGCATTTTTTGATGGCCCCGGGGGCACTCAGGTGCCTCAAAGGGTCCTTGATGCCGTTAACGATTATCTAATTTATAGCAATGCTAATGCCGGTGGTAAATTCTTAACCAGCCACAATTCAGATCTTGTTATCAAAGAAGCCAGAAAAGCCCTGGCCGATTTTCTGGGAGCCCGTCCTGATGAGATTGCCTTCGGTCAGAACATGACCACCTTGAATTACCAGCTGGCCCTGGCCCTGACTCGCTGCCCCGGGCAGCGCCGGGAGATTGTGATCACCGAAATAGACCACGAAGCCAACCGGGGCCCCTGGCTGGCTTTAAAAGAGCGGGGCTATAAAATCCGTGAGGTCAGGATGGATACGGAGACCTGCACCATTGATATGGATGATTATCGTAACAAGCTTTCTGGAGATACTTTTCTGGTAGCGCTCAATTACGCTTCTAACGGTGTGGGCACCATTAACAGTGTGGAAGAAATGATCAGCCTGGCTCATCAGGCCGGGGCTATTACTGTGATTGATGCCGTCCACTATGCCTTGCACGGCCCGATTGATGTTAAAAAAATTGCTGCCGATTACCTGCTGTGTTCCGCTTATAAATTTTTTGGACCACACATCGGCATTATTTACGGCAAAAAGGCGCTTTTTTCTGAACTGCCTGCTTACCGGCTCAGAACCCAGTCCGGACTGGCCCCTAATTTGATTGAAACCGGAACCCTCAACCATGAGGGTATAGCCGGCGCTTCTGAAGCGGTGGAATTTATAGCCGATCTGGGCCGGCGCTTTGGCCCTTCTGATAGTGGTGACGGCCTTTCCGGGAGAAAGGATATGACTGAGCGGCGCCGCCATGTCTTGTCCGGAATGAAGGCGATGGAGCAGTACGAGCGGCCCCTGGCTGAAAAAATGCTCGATGAGCTTTCTTCAATACAGGGCGTCCGGGTGTACGGGCCTCCCCGGGATTACCCCCGTACTTCGACCATTTCTTTTACCATTGAAGGCAAAAGGGCAGACCGGGTAGCTTCAGAACTTGGTCAAAAAGGCCTTTTTGTCTGGGACGGCCATTTTTATGCCATTCGCCTGGTAGAAAAACTGGACCTTCAGGAAAGCGGCGGTCTGATCAGGGCAGGACTTTGCCCTTATAATACCGAACAAGAAGTGGACCGGCTGCTGGAAGAGATCAAGAGGCTAGCGAAATAATAAATTTGAAAAAGACAGCGGCGTTTTAATTATATCCTCCGGCGGCCCCTGGTTCAGGCCGGGGCAGTTTTAGGTAGACCCGGCAGGTTTAGAGGAAAATTCAGGCGAGCAATCAAGGATGAAGTTTTGAAACTGCCGGTAAAAAGAGGCCTGAAGTGAGCTGACCGGGCAGCAAAGACAATAAAACTGTCCCCTGGCAAGGCGTTTTTTGAAATAGCCTGTCTTTCGCTGCAGGGCCGGCAAAGTTTTCATTTAGGGCCATTTAAGCAACGGCCCGGCAGGGGCTGTTCAGATACCATATTTTTATAAAGGAGCGGTTATTAATTTGAAGATCAAGGAAATATATAATTTTGTATTAGAAAAGGGTATGGACAAGGATCCTCGCAAGCGTGAAGTTGTGGAAGAAGTACTGGCCAGGGAAAAGAAAAAATTCGAAGAAATGAAAGAGGAAGATAAAAAGGATTATGACCGGGAAAAGTTAACCAATCCTTACAGCGACACGCGTATTTTATGCGGTGACCCGGAGGCCGGAGTAAAAAGGCTGATGGTCGGGGTTGATATCGAAGTTGGTGAAGTGCTGCTGGCCGATCGGCTGGCTGAAAAAGGACAGCCCATTGATTTAATCATAACTCATCATCCCGAAGGAAAAGCGCTTTCCATGCTGCATGATGTTATGCACATGCAGGAAGATATCCTGGCCCGCTATGGAGTGCCCATCAACATCGCCGAAGGGATTATGTCATCCAGGATCAGCGAGGTTAAACGCGGGCTGATGCCGATCAACCATAACCGGTCTATCGATGCGGCAAAGATTTTAGGGATCGCCATGATGAGCGCTCATACGGTAGCCGATAACCAGGTTACGGCATTTCTGCAGGAGATGTTTGATCAGGAAGAACCGCGCACCCTGGGCGATATTCTTAAACTGTTAAAAGATATCCCTGAATATGCCGAGGCGGCCAGGCATGGTTCCGGCCCGGACCTGGTCATTGGCAGTAAGGAACGCCGGGCCGGGAAGGTGCTGGTAGATATGACCGGCGGTACGGGCGGATCCGATAAAGCTTACGCCAAATTGTCCCAGGCGGGTATCGGTACTATTGTGGGTATGCATATTAGTGAGAAGAATCGTAAAGAAGCGGAAAAACATCATATCAACGTGGTCATAGCAGGCCATATCTCCAGCGATTCAGTCGGTATGAACCTGCTTCTTGACGAGCTTGAAAATAAAGGAATAGAGGTTATTCCTTGTTCCGGCATAATCCGGCATAACCGCCGGTAACCGGTAGATTGAAAGAGTGTTAATCCGCCCGGCTGGTTTCCTTGCTTCACGGTTTCAGGCCCTTAATTCCGAAGGTCTGACTAAACCCGGCAGGAGTTTTGAAACTGCCTGGTTAACACCGGCCCAGGTTCTTTTCGGCATCAGGTATAGCTGTTTTCCATTACCCTGGCAACCCTAAAATGAAAGCTCGGGTGAATAGGGTAGAAGCTTTATCCGTCGAGTTTTTTAAGAGGTGCGCCGGGGCTTCTGCTGGCCCTGGTTTTAGCTTACTAAAGGCAGCCAGGCGGAAAAACTGCAACTGCTGATCTGGAAAAGCTTAAAAAACCACCGTTGCAAATTGAGGGTTTACATGCACTTCCATATCAGTAGTTACTGCAAAATAAGTCTATCAAAACCCCGCTATTATCGCCCTGGCTGGTCCAGATTTAAGCAGGCGCAGGACCGTAACGGCCTGCTACCGGTTATCGGGGATAGCAGCGTATCCTGGCATCGAGTGCAGCGGCTCCCCTGCCGGCGGCAAAAACCCGTAACGGGTTGATGTCAAGCTCTTCAATGCCGGGCTGATGGGCAAGCAGGTGGGATGTGCGCACTACCATGTCAAGAAAAGCCTCTGTGTCACCGGGGGCTTTTCCGCGCATACCTTTTAGTATTTTGGCCGCATTTAATCCTTCAAGCCTTTTTCTCACACTCTCTTTAGTGGTGGGGCAGATCACGTTTGCAACATCCCTGAATGCCTCAATATAGACACCGCCCAGGCCGAAGAAGATAACAGGCCCGAAAGAGGGATCCTGACGGCCGCCGATAAACATATCGTAGCCCTCTTCGGCCATTTTTTGGATCCTCACCCCTGCAAAACGGGCGTTCTGGTTGTAGGCATAGAGATTTTTTTCGATAGTATCAAAGGCTTCCAGGACCTGCTGCCGATCCTTTAATCCAAGCAGGACCCCTCCGGCTTCAGATTTATGGAGGGCATCGGGGGAAATGATCTTCATGACTACCGGAAACCCTAATTCTTCAGCCAGGGAGGCGGCTTCTTCAGCGTTTAATGCTTGAGCAGAGGGGGCGGCTTCCAGGCCGTAAGCGTTTAGAAGTTCCAGGGCTTCCTCGCCATAATCGCCCTTTTTATCTGCAAGCCACTTTGCAGCAGCTTTACGGTCCATACCTTCCGGTAGAGGATACCGGCCAGGTTTCTGACCTGATTTTTTATGCTGGTGGAAGTTCATTTGGATAGCCAGGGCTTTGATCATTTCTTCGGGGCTGTTGAAAATAGGGAATTCCACGCTGCGTTTACTCTGCTGGATTACCCGGGCAGGGCCGAAAAGGCAGACCCCCAGAGGCTTGGCGGCAGAAAGAATTGATCCCCAGGCTTCCTTGGACAGATCGCTTAAAAACATTCTTTGAAAAATATTGTCGCCCTGGGGCATCTGTGGGCGCTGGCTGATATAGATGGCACCGTCGACCCGGTCGGAATGCATTACCGAATAAATTACATGGGCAGTTAGTTGCGGGTCATAGATATCGCCCATATCCAGGGGATTGGAAAACCTGATCACCCCGGCGCTGCTGAACTGCTGCAAACTATCGTAGAAATCCGTTCCCATATCGGCGAATTCAAACCCCGCTTTTTCGCAGAGATCTGCTCCTATAACAGAGAATCCGCCGGCCGGACTCATGATCATGATCCGCCGCCCTTTCATCGGGGGCAGCTGAAAAGCCTTGGTTACCGCAATAAAGTCGAGGAAATTAGCAATGCGGATTATACCCGCTTCTTCGAAAGCCGAATTGAGCACGCCGTCGTCACTGCTGAGCGCCGCAGTATGGCTCATAGCGGCTTTGCTGCCTGTTTCGGTAGTGCCGGCTTTGTAAACGATAACCGGCTTATCAATCTTGGCCGCAGCTTCAATAAATTCCCGGCCCCGGTTCAGGCTCTCCAGGTAAACGCAGATGATTTCAGTCTGCCGGTCCTGTCCTAAATACTGCAGGAAATCAACCTCGTCCAGATCTAACTTATTGCCAATACTGGCAAACTTGGCCAGCCCGATTCTTTCATCCTGGAGGTAATTAAGCATGGTTAAGGCCAGGCCACCGCTCTGGGAAATAATAGACATATTGCCTTTCGGGGCTTTGTGTAGAGCTACGAAGGGAAGGCAGAGCCCGTTATCGGTGTTGGCCACGGTGACGCTGTTAGGCCCGACAAAACGGATTCCGTACCTTTCGGCCAGGATTTTCAGCTGCTCTGAAAGGGTTTTGCCCTCATCGCTGTATTCAGAAAAACCGCCCGATGGGATGGCCATTCGTTTAATGCCAAACTGGCCGCAGCGTTCCATCATGCCTGGAATTAGTTTGGCCGGGGTCATACAATAAGCCAGATCCGGGACTTCAGGCAGATCTTCAATGTTTTTGTAAATCCGGATACCATCTACATGGATATCTTCGCTTCTTTCATTAACTCCAAAAATTCTACCCCGGTAACCCCAGCGCAGGATATTTTCCAGGGTCAACCTGGGGATATTGCTCGCTTTTGAAGATAAGCCGATAATCACAACTGATTCCGGGTAAAAAATCTTGTGCATGGTTATGTCCTCACCTCGCAGCAAAATTCTACCAAACATCCACTTCTGATTTTATCACAAGTTGCCGCTCCGGGCATGGTTATTTGTGATCCTTTCGGTAAGCTTTTTAAAATTTGATCGCAGGTGGAGAGGGGCTGCGGATCTTGCGGTGTGTTATAATCCATACTGTAAAGCATTACCAGTAAAAGAGTTAAAAATCATCCTTTTAGGATGATATAAAAATCGGCCTGATGGTCCGTTGCTTGAAAAACAGCCCTGTTAAGCTGAGATTATGGGAAGCGGGCCGCATGGCAGGCATGATCGCCCGCGGCGATTACCGGGCCCGGGTAGAAGCCGGCCGGGGGCTAAATTAACTCCTGACAAAATAATTGTTAAAATGCTATAATCGATGTGATTTAAAACAGCTAAATGAGAGGTCACATAAAAAATGAACAATAATGACAGCCCTGCTCCACGCGAACCGGCGATCCTGGTATGGATTAAGCAAATCCTGCTGATCGTGGCGCTTACTTTTTTGATCAGCACTTTAATTATCCAAACCTACGATGTTAATGATGTTTCCATGCAGCCCACTTTTGATGCGCAGGGTAACAGGGTCCTGGTGTTTTTGACCCCTTATCTTTTCAACGCCGAACCCAACCATGGAGACATTGTAATAGTTGATAGCAGGGTGGACAGACAAAGAACTGTTTGGGACAGAATTAACGAAAACCCCATTATTGCTATGGTCACAGGGCAGTATAACAGGCACCTCTGGATTAAACGGGTTATAGGCCGGCCTGGTGATGAGCTGGAATACAGCGGTGGTTATGTTTACCGAAATGGGAACCGGCTGGAAGAAGGCTATACGGCGGGGCTTATGGTTGCTGGCTTCGAACCGGTGAAAGTGCCCGATGATCATATTTTCATTATGGGTGATAATCGAAACAGGAGCAGTGACAGCAGGCAGGTCGGCCCGGTACCGCTGCATAACGTCCAGGGCCGGGTGTTGATCAGGCTTTTCCCCCTGGATAAAATAAGCACTTTTTAGAGATCTCAAGTCATACTGGTTTAGCTATGTTATTATCTTGTTCGATCAGGTATTTTAAGGGCCCCTGCTTATCTGGCCTGTGATCATGAACCGCTTCTTAAATGTTTGCTAACATCTATAAGGCAGGTGCAGAAGTGGATAGAAAAGATCGTCATAAAAAAAGTTTTCCCTTTCTGAAAATCATCCTGGTTTTGCTGGTCTTTTTATTGGCTGCAGGGGCGCTGCTTGCGTATTTTCCAGCCCTGCTTTTTACTTCCGCTGCTGTCGCAACCGACGAAAGTCCTGGAAGCGGACTGGATTTAACCGGTGAAAATACTGTTAACATTGCCCTGCTTGGTTTTGATGGCCCGGTCTCCGCACAAGAAGAGCAAAACCTCTACCGGCCCGACATGATCCTTATCGCAGCCTTTAATTTTAGGGAGGGTACTGTTTCGCTGGTCAGTATTCCCCGCGATAGCTACGTTAAAATTCATGGCACCGATATTTATGATAAGATTAACCACTCCTTTATGTACGGTCATTACCGCGCTGCTGCAGGCCAGAATCGCTACCACAGCGGTATTGAAACTACTCTTAAGACCATTGTCGATTTTTTAGGCGGTGTACCTCTGCACGGTTATGCAGTAGTCGATATGAAGGGAGTAGAGTCAATAATCGACCGCATCGGTGGGATATATTACGACGTAGAAACTGAAGTTAGAAGCGATTTTGGCCAGGGCAGGCTTTTGGTTGAAGAAGGGCACCAGCTTTTAGACGGCAAGAAGTTTATGTATTATGTCCGCAACAGGGCCGGATTCCAGGGAGGGGAAAGCGGCCGTACCGAGCGGCAGCGCAATATCATGGTTGCCCTCTTTGAACGTTTTAAACAACCGGCTAATATCCCCCGTATTCCTGCTCTTTACCTGGCTTTTATGGAAAATGTTGATACAAATCTCAACTTACCCCGGCTTCTGGGCCTGGGCCTGTTTGGATTGCGGGTAAACTCGTCTGAAATTGAAACGGCAGTTTTCAGTGGGAGCGGTCAGCTGTCTTACCGTGATGGCCAAAATATCTGGTACCTGGTTATTGATGAGGGAGAAAGAGTCAGGATTATTGAGAGGATTTTTGGTGTTACCGTGCAGCAAAGATCTCAGATTACCCTCCCCGGGCCGGTGGCACCTGAACTGGAAGAGCCGGAACCGGAGCCCGAGCTTGAACCTGAACCGGAACCTGAAAAGGAGCCGGAACCGGAGCCGGATCCTGAAGCAGAACCAGACCCGGAACCTGATCCGGAACCTGATCCGGAACCTGATCCTGAACCAGAACCGGATCCTGAACCTGAAGAAGATCCTGATCCGGAAGAAGAAGCAGAAAATGACACATCTGAGCAGGATCTGGAAGAAGATTCAGATCCCGATCAAGAAGGTGAACTAAAAGAGCCCGGGGATAATTAAAGATTGGGGGAAGTGGCATAAAGCCTAAGGAATTTCTAAAGTGGATATGCTCCGCCTGCTTCCGGGAAATAACCTTATGCAAAGGGCATAACCCGGACAGTAAACCTAAATAATTATTCAGAGAGGAGATTCTCGTCCCGGTGGCGAAAAACATATTAACCAAAACCGGTCGAAAAAATTTGACAGGGTAACAAGCAAGTGCTAAACTTTTTACAGTCTGGCACCCTTTAAGAGTAGTCCTGTGAGGCTGGCAAGGGGGCGACAGTTTAACTGCCTTTATCCGCCCGCTCTCCCACCGGCTTCGGGCGGTTTTTTATGTGCCGGCTAACTAAACAGCCTGTACTGTTATGATCCAGTAAAGCCTGCTGAAGAAAGCTGAAGCTAAGCCGCTGCATTTTTAGCCTAGACGATCAGCGAGCTCAGTTTTCTACAACAGGCAACAACGACTAAACATGGCTGAGTTGATACTGTGCCAGAATCCTTCCGCTCGCCGTTTTTACGGGGGCGGGGAAGGAGGTGATAAGATGGCGCTGCACCATAAGGCGACTGTTATGGATGAAAAATCAATGCAGCAGGCCCTTCGCCGTATTGCCCATGAAATAATTGAACATAATAGAGGAATTGACAACGTTGTTCTAATCGGCATTCGTACCCGTGGGGTCCCTTTGGCCAGGCGGATGCAAAAGTACTTGCAAGAAATTGAAAACTTAGAAGTTCCTTTAGGTATTCTTGATATTACCCTCTATCGTGACGATCTGATTGAAAGACATGATCAACCTGTGGTCCATACTACCGATGTTCCCTTTGATTTAACCAGAAAACATGTTGTTGTTATAGACGATGTCCTGTTTACAGGGCGGACTATCCGTTCGGCCATGGATGCTTTAATCGACCTGGGCCGTCCGGCCAGCATTCAGCTTGCCGTTTTAATCGATCGCGGGCACCGCGAACTGCCTATCAGGGCTGATTATGCAGGTAAAAATGTGCCCTCCTCGCGCAGTGAGGTAGTAGAAGTTAAGCTGATGGAAGTCGATCAGGAAGAACGGGTTGATATCCTGGAAAAGAAAAGCGACTGATCATATACCTGAAAAAGTTGCCCAGGTGTTTATGGTAGGAGGAGGTATGTAAATAGGTGCAGACTTTAAGGCGTAAAGATATGCTGGGATTGGAAGAGGTTTCTGCTGAAGAGATAAACCTGATCCTGGAAACTTCCCGCTCCATGCGGGAAATTATGCAGCGTAAAATCAAAAAAGTGCCAACCCTGCGAGGACGTTCTGTATTAAATCTTTTTTACGAACCCAGCACCAGGACCAAGGCCAGTTTTGAACTGGCCCAAAAATACATGAGTTCTGATTCGGTCAGTGTGACCGGCAGCTCTTCGAGCCTGGTCAAGGGGGAGACTTTAAAGGACACGGTCCGGAATGTTGAAATAATGGGTATTGAATGTGTTATTATGAGGCACCCGGCTTCCGGTTCTTCTCATTATTTAGCCCATAACGTGGAAGCTTCGGTTATTAATGCCGGCGATGGTATGCATGAACATCCCACGCAGGGCTTGCTGGACATGTTTACCATCTGGGAAAAAAAAGGCCGGCTGGAAAACTTGAAAGTAACTATTGTTGGCGATATCCGCCACAGCCGGGTGGCCCGTTCGAACCTGTGGGGTTTGCAAAAAATGGGTGCAGAGGTTGTAGTTTCCGGCCCTCCCACCTTAATGCCCCCCGATCTGGATGCTTTTGGGGTTAAGTATTATCATGACTTAGAAGAAGCGGCAGAAGGCGCTGATGTAGTCATGGCTCTCAGGCTGCAAAAAGAGCGCCAGGAAAGCGGACTTTTCCCCAGTATGCGTGAATATGCGGAACTTTACGGGGTAACACCCCAGAAAATAACCAGGGCCAGGGAAGACCTTTTGATCATGCACCCCGGCCCTATGAACAGGGGCATTGAGATCAGCTCGGAGCTGGCCGACGGGCCGCATTCGGTGGTCCTGGAACAGGCCGCTTCGGGTGTTGCCGTCAGAATGGCGCTGCTTTATCTTTTGCTGGGAGGGACGAAAGAACAATGAAACAGTTGATAATTAAAGGCGGGCGGGTCATTGATCCGGCCTGCAATTATGACCGGGCCGCCGATGTTTTGCTCAAGGACTCTCTGGTGGAAAAAATAGAACCCGGCCTTGAAGCGCCTGCCGACGCTGTAATAATCGAGGCTGAGGGTTTGATCGTAACTCCCGGGCTGATTGATATCCATGTTCATTTGCGCGACCCCGGACAGGAATACAAAGAAGATATTCATTCTGGAACGCGGGCGGCTGCAGCCGGCGGCTTTACAGCACTGGCGGCCATGGCCAACACCGACCCGGTTGGAGACGATCCTGCCATGATCGGTTATATACGTAAAAAAGCAGCCGGGGCGGCAGCGCGGGTTTACCCTCTAGGCGCTTTGACCAAAGGCCTTGCGGGAAAGGAAATGGCCGAACTGGGCCGGATGAAGTTTGCCGGAGCAGCCGGTTTTTCAGACGATGGCAAGCCGGTTATGAATGGTATGCTGATGCGAAATGCCCTGCATTATGCTTCTGGAATCGGCGCGGTCGTCATTGCTCATGAAGAAGACCTGCATCTGGCAGCAGGAGGGATGATGCATGAAGGAACGGTTTCATCCATCCTCGGTCTGCGGGGCATTCCCTCGGTTGCGGAAGAAGCGATGATCAGCCGTGACCTGATGATTTTAAAAATAACCGGTGGGAGGCTGCATATTGCCCATGTTTCAACCGCCGGATCCGTAGATTTGCTGCGCCGGGCCAAAGCTGAAGGTCTAAATGTTACAGCCGAAGTTACGCCCCATCATCTTTTGCTAACCGATCGCCTGGTCAAAAATTCCGGTTATAATACCAGCACCAAGGTTAACCCCCCGCTGCGGACTGAACATGACCGTCAGGCCCTGTGGAAAGGCCTGCTCGATGGGACCATCGATGCTATTGCTTCGGATCATGCCCCCCACCATACCGATGATAAGGATGTTGAGTATGACTTTGCTCCCTGCGGGATAGCGGGCCTGGAAACTACACTGCCCCTGATGCTTGACGAGCTGGCCTCCGGCCGGATAAAAGGTTTTACCCTGCCTTTGCTTTTAGAAAAATTAAGCAGTGCTCCGGCCCGGATTCTCGATTTGCCCGGTGGAAGTTTAAAACAGGGCAGCCCGGCTGATGTGACCGTTATCGATCCGGAGCGCCAGTTCATAATCGAACCTGATAAATGGTATTCCAAATCGCGTAACACACCTTTTGCCGGCAAACGCGTGAAAGGCGCTCCGGTTTTTACTGTCGTAGGTGGAGAGATAACCATGAAAGAAGGTGTTGTTACTGAAAGAACAGCCCAGGGGTAAGTGCCGACAGGAAAACTGTTCGGTTTTAGAGAACCGCTCCATGGGGCCTGGCTTTTGCCGGATTACCCTGGCTGCCCCGGATATTGCCTCCCTGGTTGAACCGGGGCAATTTGTCCAGGTTTTTATGCCGCCGGAGCATCCTCATATGCTGCCGCGGCCTTTCAGTATATACAAAGCCGATGCCGAAAACGGTGTTCTAACTATCCTGGTTGAAATTAAAGGGAAGGGGTCTCGTTTGCTGGCAGACAGAGGCCCGGGCAGCTTTTTAAAACTGCTGGGGCCGCTGGGCAGAGGTTTTCCTCCGCCACCTCCCGGATCTATCCTCGTGGCTGGGGGAATGGGTATTGCTCCCCTGGCTTTTCTGGCTGAATCTGTAAATAAACCCCGAACCTTGCTATACTGCGCCCGCACGGCCGATTTACTGGTCTGCCCCGGCGCCGATCTCGATTTACCGGGCTTGCAGATCATAAGGGCTACCGATGACGGGACGACGGGTATCAAGGGTACAGCTGCGGACCTGCTGTCAGGCCAAATCGAAGGAGCCCCTGCAGTTTTTGCCTGCGGCCCCCGGCCGATGCTGACTGCAGTAAAAGAGATCTGCCTGCGATGGGGAGTCAATGCCTGGCTGTCTCTGGAAGAACGGATGGCCTGCGGTATAGGAGCCTGTGTGGGCTGTGTCGTTCTTACCATTGACGGATACAAGCGGGTATGCCGGGACGGGCCTGTATTTCCGGCAGAGGAGGTAATCCTCGATGGATGAAAAAAAAGATAAAAAAAGGCAGGAAAAAGAATTTGAACCGGATTTAAGCGTTGACCTGGCCGGAATTGTTCTAAAAAACCCTGTTTTGGCTGCTTCGGGGCCCTTTGGTTACGGGCACGAATATGGTGAATTGACCAACTTTAAAGACCTGGCCGGTATTATAGTCAAGGGTGTTTCCCTGGAACCCTGGCCGGGCAATTCCCCTCCACGAATAAGTGAAACTCCTGCGGGCATGTTGAATGCGGTGGGTTTACAAAATCCGGGTTTGCGAAATTTTATAAAAGAAGATTTGCCCCGCCTGCGTAATTGCGGCCTGCGCCTCATTGTCAACGTGGTCGGATGTACCATGGATGAATACGCCGGAGTGGCTTGCGGGCTTGCGGGGGAAGTAGGGATTGACGGCCTGGAATTAAATATATCCTGCCCCAATATAAAAGCGGGGGGTATGGCTTTCGGCACCGACCCGGCGGCAACCCGGCAGGTGGTAGAAGCTGTCCGCCGCGAAACTAAACTGCCTTTATTGGTCAAGCTGTCACCTAATGTTGCTGATATTGGTATCATGGCCAGGGCCGCTGAAGAAGCAGGGGCAGATGGCATATCTTTAATAAATACCCTTTCCGGGATGTTGATCAATACTGCTGACAAAAAGCCCCTGCTGGGCAATACTTTTGGCGGCCTTTCCGGCCCTGCTATAATGCCTGTGGCCCTAAAAATGGTCTGGCAGGCTGCTGAAGCAGTAAAAATACCAGTCCTGGGGATGGGTGGAATAACTACGGCTGATGACGCCCTGCAGTTTATTATGGCCGGGGCCCGGGCTGTAGCAATTGGAACAGGTTTGTTTTACAACCCGGAACTGGCCACGGTCATTAAAACCGGTCTTGAAAGATACTTAAAAAAAGAAGGCCTTCTAAACCTGGATCAGCTCGAAGGCATCGCCCGATCCTGAACAGGGCTGGGGCGTTCAGCGGGAAAAAAGGCCCGCCGGGATAAAACTCAGAACCCCGTAACTTGGGCAGCGGTGCGGCGGGAGACTAAAGCATCAATGGGAACGGTTTGAGCGGCGCCATGGGGACCCTTTGAGCGTCCCGAAGCGCAGCGTAGGCCGAAGGGAAGACGATGGAACCGTCCCCGTGGCTTACAGATTTAAGCCGCTCACTATATTATGAAGGGCAGGAGTTAAAATGACAGCTAATAATGAGGCCAGAACCGGTTCAGCCAGGGAAAAAGATTTTTCTCCCGGCCAGTTGATTATTGCCCTTGATTATTCTGACCCCGGCCAGGCCCGGGAACTGGTTGAAAAGCTTAATCCCCTTGGGGTTGGTTTTAAAGTGGGACTGGAGCTATTTTTAGCCGGCGGCCCCCCCCTGGTCAAAGAACTGGCCCGGCGTTCTCCTGTTTTCCTTGATCTAAAATTCCACGATATTCCCAATACGGTGGCTGCTGCTGTTAAATCAGCGGCCTCTCTTGGGGTGTGGATGCTCAATGTCCATGCTGCCGGGGGTAAAAAGATGCTAAAGGCCGCCCGGGAAGCCCTGCAAGATCAGAAGCATAAACCGATTCTTTTAGCCGTAACTGTGTTGACCAGCATGGATGACCAGGAAATGGCCGAAACCGGCTGCCCCGGTACGACCGGTGAGCGGGTGATCCGGCTGGCCCGCTTAAGCGCTGAATGCGGTTTGGACGGGGTGGTCTGTTCTCCCCTTGAAATTGATCTGGTTAAAAACCATGTTTCCGGAAATCTGCTCACCCTTACTCCAGGGATCAGGCCCGCCGGCGAAAATGCCGGCGATCAAGTCCGGATTGCTACCCCGGACAGGGTGATCGAGGCCGGCGGTGATTACCTGGTTGTTGGCAGGCCTGTTACCAGGGCTCCTGATCCTTACAAAGCAGTGCAGAACATCTTTGCTGCTATGCAAATTGTTTGATCAAGTAAAGGAGGATATAATGAAAGATAATCACAACCTTAACCGGTCAAACCTCTTTGAACTGCTAAAAGAGACCGGGGTTATTATGGACGGGCATTTCCTGCTTACCTCCGGAAGGCATAGCGCCCGTTTTCTGCAGTGTTCTCAACTGATGCAATATCCGGAGCATGCGGAAAAAGTGTGCCGCCTGGTGGCCGCACCCTTTACAGAGAAGCAGATCCATACCGTGATTGGACCTGCCATGGGCGGGGTAATTATGGCTTATGAAACAGCCCGGGCCCTGGGGGCAAGGGCGCTCTTTGCCGAGCGTACAGAAGATGGGCTAATGGCCCTGCGGCGTGGTTTCCGGGTTGAAGCAGGCGAAAGGATCCTGGTGGTGGAAGATGCGGTTACTACGGGCGGTTCGGTCCGCAAGGTCCTTGATTTACTGGAAAAAGCCGGTGCAGAGATTGCGGGGGTTTCAATTATGATCGACCGGACAGCCGGCAAACTCAAATTTGATGTACCCGTGCACTCCCTTATTTCGATGGAGATTGAATCTTTTACCCCGCAAGAATGCCCCCTGTGCCGGGACGGTATCCCTCTTTACAGGCCGAAGGGTTAAGCGGGGGAGGGGCAGCCTGCTTGCCAAGACTGATTGCCAGCGGCTTTCATATGGCAAGAACACTGTGCATTTGAGAGCATTACGTGACAGGAAAATTATTGACTAAACAAGGAGAGCGCTATCCTAATGCAGGAACAAATCTATCAACGTTTAAGCAAAGAACTAAATATCCCACTTAAACAGGTGACCCAGACGGCCTCCCTGCTCGATGAAGGCAACACGGTGCCGTTTATTGCCCGTTACCGCAAAGAAGTGACCGGAGGATTAACTGATGAGCAGGTCCGCCTGCTTGAAAATAAGCTGGGCGGTTACCGTAACCTGGAACAGCGGCGAGAAGAAGTGTTCCGCCTGATCGAGGCCCAGGGAGCGCTTACCGAAGACATCAAAAAACAAATAAATAAAGCTGTTACTGTAACAGAGCTTGACGATCTTTACCGGCCGTTCCGGCCTAAAAAAAGAACCAGGGCCTCCATAGCCCGGGAAAAAGGACTTGAACCCCTGGCCGCGGCGATTTTAGAAGGTGCTGTCAAGCCGGATGAAGAAGCTGTAAAATATATTGATCCCGAAAAAGACCTGGTTGATCAAGCGGCCGTTATCAAGGGTGCTTCTGACATTATTGCCGAAATCATATCTGATGATGCCGCTGTCCGGAAAGCCCTGCGCCATATTTACCGTAACAAAGGCAGTATTGCAGTGGAAAAAAGAGATGACGCTGCAATCACCACTTATAATGACTATGCCGACTACCAGGAACCGCTGGCAAAAATAAAAGGGCACCGGGTTTTAGCTGTCAACAGGGGTGTTAAAGAAAAAGTGCTGGAACAAAAGGTCAACGTTCCGGAGGAAAAGGCTGTTGCTGTCATGTTTGACAGCTATAGCAATGAAAATCAAAACGAAGATTGCCGGGAAATCATAGCATCAGCTGCTACCGACAGTTACCGGCGTTTAATTCACCCTTCCCTGGAAAGGGAGATGTGGCATGAGCTATTTGAAAAAGCGATGGAGGGCGCCCTGGTTGTCTTTAAGGAAAATTTAAAAAAAAGACTGCTGGTACCTCCGATCCGCCACCGCAGGGTCCTGGGGTGGGATCCCGGTTACCGGACCGGCTGTAAACTGGCCTGTGTTTCTGAAACCGGCGAGCTTTTAGAAACAGCGGCTGTTTTCCCCACTGCGCCCCGCAATGACCGGAAAGGGGCAGCGGGGACAGTGCTGCATTTAATGAAAAAGCATCGCATCGATTGTATCGCCATAGGAAACGGGACTGCCTCCCGGGAAAGCGAAACTTATATAGCTGATCTGATCAAAGAACAGGATCTGACTTTAGAATATACCATCGTTAATGAAGCAGGAGCCAGTGTCTACTCGGCTTCTCCTGCCGCTAAAAAAGAATTTCCCGACCTGGATGTTGCTGAAAGAAGCGCTGTTTCCATTGCCAGGCGCCTTCAGGATCCCCTGGCCGAACTGGTTAAAATCGATCCAAAAGCGATCGGGGTAGGCCAGTATCAACATGATATGCCGGCTAAAGAGCTCGATTCAGCCCTGACCGGCACTGTGGAAAATTGTGTTAACAGGGTTGGGGTTGATTTAAACAGCGCCTCTGCAGCCCTGCTTTCCTATGTAGCCGGAATTAATATCTCGGTGGCCAATAAAATAGTGCTCAAGAGGAATGAAATTGGCACTTTCAATAACCGGACCCAGCTTTTTGAAGTGCCCGGGCTCGGCCCGAAGGTTTTTAAGCAGTGTGCCGGTTTCCTGCGCTTGCCTGACAGCGACAACTACTTAGAAAGAAGCGCGGTGCACCCCGAATCATATGAACTGGCTGGAAAGATTATGGTTGAGCTGGAAATAAAACCTGAAGGGCTGGGCGACCCCGGGGCAGTGCCACCCTTGTCCGGTGAAGACTTAAGGGCGCTGGCCTCCAGCCTTCAAGCGGGAGAGCCAACTGTAAAAGACATCCTGGAAGAATTCCGCAAACCGGGCCGTGATCCCAGGGAAGATTTGCAACGGCCGGTTTTTCTCAAGTCGGTTACCGAACTTGATGATCTGGAACCGGGGATGACCCTGCAGGGTATAGTCCGCAACATCGTCGACTTTGGAGCCTTTGTCGATATTGGGGTTCATCAGGATGGGCTGGTCCATATTTCTGAAATATCCGAGCGTTATATTAAGCATCCTTTGGAAATCCTGCAAATTGAAGCGGTAGTGCCGGTGAAAATCCTTGCTATTGATCGAGAACGCGGCAGGATATCGCTATCGATCAAAGAGGCGGAACGGGAAAAAAAGAATCAAGATGATTGAATGAAAAGAAAACAGAGCATGAGCTTTTTCTTCAGGTGAAACAAAACGCTTTTGACCCCTGCTTTTATCCCTGGTGAGCGAAGCGGCGCTAAAGGCGGGCCGGCCCCGGAAAGAAACTAGCCAGGGCATGTAAAAAAGGCCGTGAATAAGCGGTATACCGGTGAAAAGAAGATATTTTCTTCCCTGGGGCATCACTTCCCAGAAACCCTGCTTAAAACTGCGCCAGGCCCTGGAAAAATCCGGGCTGGGCATGTTTACTGATATAAATCCTTCTTCATTCACTGCAACCAGCACTTCATCACTGTTTTCCAGGGCGGTTACCGGTTTGCCATCATAATCGGCCCAGATGTGGGTTAAAGAAACATGTTTCCGGTACGCAATATCCAGCTCCTCCATCAGGGAAGCAAAAAGCAGGAAGCGGGCTTTGCAGTCCCCGGCGCCCATGTTTAATGCTTCATTTAATGTAGGAAAATACCAGGGCATACTGTGTACTTCCCAATCATAACTGTAGGGCAGCCTGGCATATACAAACTGCTCGATTTCCAGGGGTGTTTTATCTTCCAGTTCCCGGGCATAGTCGCTAACCGCGGCTGGCGCAACCGGCGGATGATATAACCTGTACACACTAAACACTAAATGCAGGGGGTTGGGATACATTATAACCAAAAACCACCCCATGAGCATTATGATCATGATCAGGTTTTTATTGGAAATCTGTTTATGCCGGTTCAGCAGGAGGTTCAGCTCCCTTCTTACAGTTTATAAATTGGTCCTGTTCAGCCACTACCGGGCTGCTTTTGCGATAAACTCACCTTAAGCTCTCACCCGGCGGCCGGTTTCTTGCCGGACGGCCCGCTTCGGGCCTCGCTTCGCCGGCCAATTCCAGGCTTTCACTTAATGCTTGACCCGGGCTTTCATTACGGGTATGCCGGGTTAATTTAAAACAGGCTGATCTTCCATCATGAAAATGGTAAGAAAAGACAGTATACAGATAGAGATAATTACTTCCTTAAAAGTAATATAAGTGAAAAAAGTGAAAAATGCAATCCGCACCAGATCGCTGTGGCTAACCAGGACTTAGTTAACCTTATCCTGGCTTTAAAATGCTTTTGTTTGTAATTGTGATCACTTTTATATACAATGGTGCCAGGGATTTTTAGCTGGAGAAGATAATTTCGAGGAGGCTGGATTATGAAAGCAAAAGCCCTGACTGTTATAACTGGTGTCCTGCTTCTTACTGCCGCAGCAGCCTGGCTGTTAAGAGTGGAGTTTGCCTTTTTTAGTAATTTTTATCTCCTCTATCTCGGTTTGCTCCTGGCTTTGCTGGGGCTGACCTTTATTCTGCTGCAATTTATATTAGCATCAAGGATAAAAATACTGGAGAGAGGGTTTGGCTTAGACCGGATGTTTAGCTGGCACCGCATTTTTGGTCGGGCCGGTTTGATTATGGTTACCTTGCATGCGGTGTTGATCGTGGCCTTTCGGTTAAGTTATTTTGGCCAGATCTTTTTTAATGTTTTTATATTTTTAGGAGTGCTGGCTTTGCTGGGTTTTATGGTAACCGCCGGGTTGGCCTCGACTTACAAGAAGATCGGTCTGGCTTATGAAACCTGGCGCAACATTCACCTGGCTAACTATGTCCTTTTCCCTGTGGTCATGGTTCATGCCTTTTATCACGGCCCACCGGGCTCCTTGCTCTACTACTATCTATATTTACTGGGCCTGCTTTTTTTGGCCGTTATAATCTATCGCCTGGTGAGGATTATTTCTATGCGCCGCAACCCTTATGAAGTGACTGAAGTCCGGCAGGAAGCAGATGATATCTGGAGCCTGTTTTTTAAAGGTCCCCGCCTGGATTTTAAGCCGGGGCAGTTTATGTTTATCCAGCTTTTTAGGGATGGGCAGCTCTCATCTCCCCATCCTTTTACCATATCAGCCAGCCCTACAGCTGAAAACCTCTCCATTACCCCCAAAAAATTGGGCGATTTTACGATGACCATCAAGGATACCAGGCCCGGTGACAGAGCCTATATTGATGCTCCGTACGGGGTGTTTAGCTTCCTTAACGTTGCACCCGGTGAACTGGTATTTATAGCCGGCGGTATTGGCATTACCCCTTTTATGAGCATGCTTCGCTACAGCTATGATCATAAGCTTGATCAAAAGGTAACTTTATTCTGGGCCAACCGCAGCGAAAAAAATCTCTGTTTTCAGGAAGAACTGGAAACCATGCAAAAAGAAATGCCCGGCCTGAAAGTAATCCCGGTCATGTCTGATCAACCTGACTGGAGCGGTGAAAAAGGCCATATCAAAGCCCCGGTGCTTATGAATTACCTGGAGTCCCTGGGCAATAAAGAATATTTTGTATGCGGCCCTCCGGCCATGAGCAGGGCTGTCATCAATGAACTCAAGCAATTAAATGTATCATCTTTAAAAATACACACTGAACTATTTGAGCTGTAATCATTAATCAGCTGGGAGGGACCGGATTTTGAGCGATTTGATTTTTCACAACGGCCGGGTGATTACCATGGAAGAAAGGCCGGCAGAAGCCGAAGCTGTGGCCGTTAGCGGCGATATAATAGCTGCAGTAGGAAAAAACGCCGATATTTTGAAACTGCAAAATGAAAAGACCAGCCTTATCGATTTGCAGGGCCGGACGCTGTTGCCGGGCTTCAACGACAGCCATATGCATCTGATTGGTCAGGCCATGACTTCGGAAAAAGCGGATTTACGCACCTGTTCCGGAGTTGATGAGATCGTAGATGCTGTAAGGGATTTTATCAAAGTTAACGAGGTTGATAAAGGGCACTGGGTTTTCGGTTGGGGTTGGGATCAAAGCCTGTTCAATGAAAAACATTTCCCCACCCGTGATGATTTAGATCGGGCTTCTCTTGATCATCCCTTAGCGATTATGCGCACCTGCTGCCATGTTCTGGTGGCTAACACGGCCGCTTTGAAAGCGGCCGGGATCGATCGCAAAGCTGTTGAGGTCGAAGGTGGTAATATCAGGCTTGATCACCGGGGAGAACCTAACGGGATCCTGGAAGAAAGGGCTATGAACCTGGTAACAGATTTACAGCCTCCCATGGACAAGGATAAATTAAAAAGCCTGATCAAGATGGCTGCAAAAAAATTCCTGGCAGCCGGCCTGACTTCTGTTCAGACTGATGACCTGGCCGGCGCCGGAGTAGAGTGGGCTCCTTTTCTAATTGATGTATACCAGGAGCTGGAAAAATGCGGCGAGCTGCCCCTGCGGGTTAATTTGCAGGTGCTTTTGCCTGAAATAACATTGCTGCGTTCTTTTCTTGATCAGGGTTACCGCACCGGGCAGGGCGGTGACTATTTTAAAATAGGGCCGCTCAAACTCTTGACAGATGGTTCGATCGGCGGCCGCACTGCTCTATTATCCAACCCTTATGAAGGCAGCCCTGGTGGCTGCGGGGTAGCGGTTCTGGAACGCGGAAAAGTTGAAGAACTGGTTAACCTGGCCACTGAAAATGGGATGCAATGCGCTGTGCATGCCATTGGTGATGCGGCGGTCAAGATGGTGCTTGAAATATATCAGGAGGCAGTCAGGCTCTATCCTCACCCCGATCCGCGCTTCCGGATCATTCATGTTTCCATGGCCAGTCCCAGGATCCTGGACCGCTTTGAAAAACAGGAAGTTATTGCTGATATTCAGCCCTCTTTCACTCCTTCTGATTATCTTCTGGTGGACAAGCATCTGGGGCCCAAACGGGCAGCCTGGACCTATCGCTGGAAGGAGTTTGCTGATCGGGGGATAAAAATGGGCGGCGGTTCTGACTGCCCGGTGGAAAACTATGAACCCCTGGAAGGCATCCATGCCGCCGTGAACAGGCAGGATCGAAACGGTAATCCTCCGGGAGGTTGGTATCCCCAGCAATGCTTAAGCCTTGAGGAAACCCTTTACATATATACCATGGGTTCTGCTTACTGCACTTATGAAGAAAATGAAAAAGGCAGCATTGTCCCGGGAAAGCTGGCCGATCTGGTTGTTCTTTCCGAAGATATTGTCAGCGCTGATCCGGCCCGGATCGCAGATTTAAAAGTTGATCTTACTGTGGTAGGCGGTGAAATTGCTTTCAGCAGGGTTTTATAAATGACGCTTTAATAACCCGAACAGGACTAATGGCCCCGGTTTTTTTGTTGACTGATTAGTGCTGCAAGGGCTGGCTCTTGTTTTATAATAACCGCCCTGGCGGGGAAGCCCTTTTGAAGCCTTTTCTGACGGCATTTTGTTTTGCTGCGGTTACTATAGAATCTTTTCTGCCGGTGCTGCCGGACGGCCTGAAGTTAGCCGTCATACTTATTAAATATAATCATGTCTGCTCAGCCTGTGTCGTCTGGTATTGCTGAAGCAGGCTAAGCAGTTCATAATATCATGTAATGGCCTTATTTAAATTTTCTACCGGCCTGTGCGGTTTGTAAAATATAACTGAAAAAGGGTGGATAACAATTACAAAAATATCAGCGCTTGGACGACCGATTGAATTGAGCTGGGCCGCTAACCGGGTCATCGTATACCTGACCCTGGCCGTTTTTGCTGCTGTATTTCTATATCAGCTGGTTTTAACAGTTCCTTTCATTGAGGCGCTGGGGGTTGCCGGTTCTACCGCCCTGGCTGTTTTTCTGACCTGGGCAATGAGCCGGGAAATAGATCCAGCCCATGACTGGTCTGCTTTTGCAGGCCTGCCTTTTACGCTGGCTGCTGCTTTGCTTTACGGTTCTCCTACTCTGATCACCCTGTTCTTTTTATTGCTTTTTAGCCGGATGATAAATGGAACAACCGGCCGCCGGGCCACCTTATTTGACGCTGTTATGCTGAGCGCACTGGCAGTAATACTTTTTACAAATAGCGTCTTCATTGGCCTGCCTCTGCTTGCGCTTGGCTTTGGCTTTGAGGCAATAACTGTCCCGGGCAATCGTGACAAAGCCTATTTTTCTGTTCTGTCCATAATTATTTTTATAATGATGCTAATCTTTTTTTATCCGGACCATTATTATGTTCCCGGCTACAATCTTTATACCGGAACTGCTGCCCTGATAATGATAATCTTAACCATTATTTTGATTGCCGGGACAAAAGAAAGCCGGGTCAAAGCAGATCACGGTAATAAAAAGCTTGAAAACAGCCGCATCCTGCTGACCCAGGCGGCGGCAGCCTTTTTTATCATTACAGAACTTTTTTTCAAAGGCAACATCGCCCTGGTTATGCTTTATCCGGTCCTGTTTGCCTACCTGGGGACTGCTGTTTACAATCTGGTAAGGAGGCCTGATCGTGGTGGATAAAGAATCATTTCGCCGGCACGGATATCAATTTATTGACTGGTTGGCTGATTATTTTGAAGAAGTGGAGAAATATCCGGTTCGCTCTACCCTCAAACCGGGTGAGGTCAAGGATGCCCTGCCGGGTGGGCCGCCTTTGCAGGGTGAATCAATGGATATAATTTTCGATGATTTTCAGAAGATTATCGTGCCCGGGATTACCCACTGGCAGCATCCGGGCTGGTTTGCCTATTTTCCAGCCAACAACAGCCCGGCTTCGGTCCTGGCCGAACTATTAACCGCCGGGATTGGAGCCCAGTGCATGATCTGGCAAACCTCTCCGGCCGCTACCGAGCTTGAAGAAGTAGTCATGCGCTGGCTGGCCCAGATGATTGGTCTGCCCGAGTCAATGAGCGGGGTAATTCAGGATACTGCTTCTACGGCCACCCTGTGTGCCCTGCTAACAGCCCGGGAAAAAGCTACCAGTTATGAAGCCAACCGTACCGGGCTGCGCCGGCCTCTCTGTGTTTATACTTCCGAGGAAGGCCATTCCAGCATCGATAAAGATGTTAAAATCGCCGGTTATGGCACCGATTACCTGCGCCACATTCCTACTGACCGCAATTTTGCCATGATCCCGTCAGAACTGGAAAAGGCCATTGAAAAAGACCGGGCACAGGGGCTGGAGCCAGCCTGTGTAATCGGCACTATCGGGACCACTTCATCAACGGCCGTGGATCCCTTGAGCGAGATTGGTTCTATCTGCCGCCGTCACGGACTCTTTTTTCATGTAGATGCCGCTTACGGCGGGACGGCCGCTTTACTGGAAGAGAATAAAGATCTGCTGGCCGGTGCTGAGGACTTTGATTCCTTTGTTTTCAATCCTCACAAGTGGATGCTCACCAATTTTGACTGCTCTGCCTATTTTGTAAAAGATGAAGAAGCGCTGACCCGTACTTTCGAGATCCATCCCGAGTACCTGAAAACCGGTTTAGATGCGGAAGTTAAAAATTACAGGGACTGGGGGATTCAGCTGGGAAGACGTTTTCGGGCTTTAAAGCTGTGGTTTGTTATTCGCAGTTACGGGGTTGAAGGTTTACGTGATCTTGTCCGGGAGCACCTGCGCCTGGCCGGCCTGTTCAAAAAACTGGTGGATGAAGATGAACGGTTTGAAGTGATGGCCCCGGTCCGCTTCAGCCTGGTTTGCTTCCGCTATAAAAAGCCCGGAGCCTCAGAACAAGAGCTGGCCCGGTTGAATGCAGCGCTGCTGGAAAAAATAAACCGCAGCGGCCGGGTTTTTTTAACCCATACTTCACTGAAAGGCAGCTATACTATCAGAATGGCCATTGGCCAGAGAACTACAACAGAAAAGCATGTCCGTCAGGCCTGGGACCTGATTTCTAAAAGCGCTGCTGAACTTTAGATCTTTAATTGATATAATCTGAATATATAAACTTCGGTTTTAGGCTGGCCGGCCGGCCAGGGTATGATATAATAGCTTTAACCGACCGACCGGTCAGCCGGTTTTTTGCGGCATTTGCCGGCCGGGTTTGGAAAATAAGAAAAAGTTTGCAGCTTAAGCCTGTCATCAATCAATCCTTTAGGCCTGCTGCTCTTTTAGGAGATAGCTAGCATGAATTTGGCGAAAATGGCTGTTAAACGGCCTGTTGCTACCGGCGCTATTCTGGTTTTAATCCTCGTTATCGGGCTGGTCAGCCTCAGTCAAAGCCCCCTCGATCTTTTGCCCGACATTGAGGCTCCCGTCCTGGCTGTGATTACAGCGTTGCCCGGCAGTTCTCCCCAGGAATCTTTAGAGCTGGTGACCCGCCCGATTGAGGAGAGTGTTTCTACTGTAGGCGGGGTAACCGGTATAAATTCCATTTCCCGGGAAAATACGTCCCTGGTTATCGTGCTTTTCGACTGGGGCGCTGATGTGAAAAATTTGCGCGAAGATATCAGGATGCGCATGGATCTGGTTGATCTGCCCGATGATGCCAGCCGCCCGATGATTCTTGAATTTGATCCCACCCTGATGCCCATCATGCAGATTTCAGCCAGCGGCGCTGATGATCCGGCCCGCCTGACCGCCTGGCTTCAAGAAACAGCCGCTCCCAGGCTGGAATCCATCCGCGGTGTGGCCGAAGTACAGATCCAGGGCGGCGTGGAAGAGGATATTTTCGTCCGGGCTAACCCTAAAGAAATGGCCGAGTATGAAATATCCTTTGGCCAGATTGCCAGCGTATTAAGAACAAGTTTGATGGATCTGCCGGCCGGGATTGTCGATCTGGAATACCGCCAGGTCCGGCTTCGCTTCCTGGGACGTTATGCAGAACCGGAACTGCTTTCCGATTTGATTGTAGGTTTTAAAGTTGATCAAGAAGAGTTGGACCGGTTAATCGGTGAGGAAATTGAACTCGATCTAAACCGCCTGATTGAGGCTCAGGATTTTGGTTTTGCGGGCAGTGGTTCAGGTGGTATGGGCAGCCTGCCGGTTCGGGAGTTATACTGGGATGATATTTTTGACTTTAACTCAGCTGTAGTTGTCGGAGAAAGTATAATATTACCAATAACAGATCGGGTTGCCGGTAGGGAAGATCTGGATCTTGAAAGGAGCATGCGCCTCTTTACAGTTAATCCGGAGATAACCCTTCAGGCTGAAAGCAATTACCTGAATCTTTCTTTATCTTCACTGGGCCTGATGCCTGTTTCTGTTGATGAGGCCCCAAATGACAGCAGCTTTCCGGTCAAACTGGAGCAATTATGGCTCATAGAATATGCCTCCTGGGATCAGGATCAGGTCATTGTTCCCCTTGACCCTGCGGCGTTGCAGGAAAATAATATTTCTTCTGCGGGACTGACCAGGTTAGCTGAACGTCATCCCCTGATAACGCAGGCAGCACCCGGCTACATTTTAATTAGCTTTCATCAAAACTGGCCTGAAATACGCGAAGAGCCGCTAATATCCATTCCAGACCTGCAGGGTTTGCTCTCTGATTTGGAAAGTGGAGCCAGGCAGGGTTTAAATGAAGCTTCCGGCGGCCTGGAAGATTTAATGATTGAACTGACCACAACGATGCTGGGCGGGAATACCGGCGGAAGCAGCACCGGAGCCAACCCTTTTTCTGGGGTGGATCTGGGTGATGATATCCCTGTTGATCCGGTTACTCTGGGCATGGTTGCTGAAATTGAAAAAACGCAGTATGAACCCTCCTCTTTTTCTCGCTATAACATGCAGCCAAGCATCGGCCTTTCCATTCAAAAAGAAGGGGATGCCAATACCGTAACCGTAGCTCGTCAGGTCAGGGAGGTATTAGATGAGCTCTCTGAAGAGAGTATTGGCACTTTTTCTCAGATCAGCTTTGATACTATTTTCGACCAGGCTGAAGAAATCGAGTTTGCCCTGGCCGATTTAGCCCGCTCACTGCTTGGCGGAGCGGTCCTGGCTATTGTTGTGCTGCTTTTGTTCTTGAAAAACTGGCGTACCACCATGTTTATCGGCCTGAGCATTCCTTCAGCAATTATCGCCACTTTTACCCTGCTTTATTTTACCGATATAACCATCAACCTGATGACCTTGGGCGGGCTGGCCCTGGCGGCCGGGATGCTGGTTGATAATGCCATTGTTGTGAGCGAAAATATTTACCGGCAGTACCAGCTGGGTGAAAATCCCAATGATGCAGCCATTAAAGGGGCCCGGGAAGTAGCCGGTGCGATCACCGCTTCCACCCTGACCACAATCAGTGTTTTCTTTCCCGTAGTATTTCTCTCCGGCCTGGCCGGACAGCTGTTCTGGGAGTTTGCCCTCACTGTTGGTTGTGCTATCCTGGCTTCATTATTTATGGCCCTTACGGTTATACCTCTGTTGGCATCCCGCACCTTGCAGCGCAGGCACGAACAGGGATCAAAGCTTTCCAGCCTGCCCCGGCTCCCTTCCTACCGCCGGGCTCTAAAGTTTACCCTCCATCGGCCCTGGCTTGTGCTTCTCATTACAGTTATCTTCGTAGCAGGTGGCGCGCTCGGTTTTACCACCCTGGGGACAGAACTTTTCCCCAGCCCGGAGGAATCGTCTTTTACCGTAAATATTAGCCTGCCGCCGGGGTCTACCCTGGAGACAACCGATGCCTATGTGTCTGAAATTGAATCAATATTAGAAGACCAGCCAGATGTAGCTAATTATTCAGTGCGGACCGGCGGATCGGGGTTTATGGGTATGAGAGGCGGAGGAGGAGCTTCAAATGAAGCCCGGATCAGGGTTGATCTGGATCCCGCTGCCCTGGGCGAAATTGATCGTGTCATAGAAGAAGTCAGGTCCCGGGCTGACCGGTTACCCTATGAAGCAGTTAATACTTATTCCAGCCAGTCTGTGCTTGATACTGCCGGTTTTGAGGCCCGCCTTGAGCTGGTTGTCAGCGGTGATAACCTGGAGGAGGTTACCAGGATAACCGGCCAGGCGGCGGATATATTAGCCGAACATCCCCGCTTCAGCGATGTTCAGTCCTCGCTGGAAGAAAACCGGCCCGAGGTGCATATTCGTCTGGATCACAGCGAAGCCCTGCAGAAAGGGGTGACTTTATCCCAGGTAGCCAGTGCTGTTCGGGAGTCTTTGGAAGGGATTCCGGTCAGCAGGATTGAAACCGCAGAGGGGATCATGGAAATTGTCCTCGGGTATGAAAAACAGGAAATCAATACCCTTGAAGATTTAAGTGAAGTCGGGTTTTATACTGCCGGTGGGGAATTTGTGCGGATCAGCGAAGTGGCCGAACTGGAAGAAGCTTTTGGGCCCAGAAGCATTCCCCGGGAGAACCGGAGGATCGTCGGCCAGATTGAAGCCAGTTATGGAGATCTTGACCTGGGCACGGCAGCCGAGGAAGCCTTTGCCGCCCTGGAGCAGATTGCCCTGCCTGACGGCTATACCATTAACACTGCCGGCAGCGTCGTGGTAATGGACGAAGTGCTGGATGAGCTGGCGCTGATCCTGATTGTTGCCATGGTCCTGGTTTACCTGGTTATGGCCGCCCAGTTTGAATCTCTTTTGCATCCCTTTATTATCATTTTAACTTTACCTATGGCTTATGCCGGATCGGTGCTGGCCTTAATGATCACCGGTAACAATATCAGCGTACCGGCGCTGATCGGCTTGATCGTCTTATCGGGTATCCTGGTTAATGATGGAATTATCATGGTCGATTATATCAACCAGCAGAGAAGGCTCTATGGGCTGGAGCTAAACCGGGCCATACTGGAAGGGGCGGCCGCCAGACTGCGTCCAATTATGATGACCACAGCTACCACCGCCCTTGGTCTTTTCCCCCTGGCTTTAGGAATTGGTGAAGGAGCTGAACTGCAGGCCCCGATGGCCATAACCATAATTGGAGGACAGTTCACGGGAACCCTTCTTTTACTGCTGGCCGTTCCTGCTATCTATAAAATGGTAACCAGGGAACACCCTGATCAGGGTGCAGCTAAAGCCGCCCTTGCTTACACCAGCCCTGCCGGGGATGATAGGGGTAAACCCCTGATGAAAATGGTTTTACGAATGGTTATTGTGTTAATCCTGGCCGCCCTTATTCTCATACTGTTCAATGTAACCGGCCAGGAAACTTTTATGGTAATTCGGTAAGCGCCCCCTATTTTTAGAAGGGGGCATTTTGAAATCCAACTTTTTATAGCACCGGTTTGTCCGGGTTAGGGTCAGTAAATCCGGTTTATTATTGTGGCTTTTAAGGAGCATTATGTTTAAGAGGACTGAAAGGAGCATTTAAACCATGGCCCCGGTTAAGAACAATAAAAATCAGAACAGTAGCAAGCGCGACCAGATTCTCCATGCGGCTGTTGACAAGTTTTTGGAAAAAGATTTTTACCAGGTGACGGTTACTGAAATAGCCGAGCTGGCCGGTGTGGGTAAAGGAACGGTCTATGAATATTTCTCCAGTAAAGAAGAGCTTTTCAAAGAAAGCTTTTCTTACTGTGCCGGCATTTACCTGCAGACCTTTAAGATAAATTTTGCCGAGCTGGCTTCAGCCAGGATTACTATGGAAGATATTTTAGTCACCCATCTGAATTTGATCAAGGAAAACCGCAACAAGCTGCATCTGCTGTTCAATGAACGGCCGCAGAACCTTAAAGAGCTGCAAGCATGGATTCTTGAACAGCGCCGGGAACTGCTTAATGAACTAACCGGCTTGATCAGTGAAGGGATCAGGCTTGGCGAAGTGCGATCCGATTTAAACGTTGACATGGCCGCCCGCCTGTTCCTGGCATTGAATCAACAGGTCATTGGAGAAATGGTGCTGCTCGATAATATTGCAGTGGAAGAAGCGCAGTTAAAAGAACTGCTTGATCTGTACTGGAACGGTATCGGTAAATCAGCGCTGTGGCAGGGCCATTAAAGGGGGACCGGCTTTATAGCCCGCATCCCCCTTAAGTATGCAATATTATAAAATTAATGGTTACTCTTCAGTCACTACCGGGTTGTTGATGGAACTGCCAGGGCTGTGCCAATTTCCTGCCCGTAAGCTTTGGCGGCGGCAACTGCTTCTTCGTCCGGATTCCAGAGCATCCTCAGCCCCTGGTCATTGATCAGTTCAAAGCCCGCTTCATCCAGCAGCCCGTTGATCAATTTGACCGATTCACCGCTCCAGCCGTAACAGCCAAAAGCACAACCTTTTTTCTGCTGGAAATTAAGGCCTTTGGCTATTTCCATAAATGAGGCAATTGAGTGCAAAATACCTTTGTTAATGGTGGGCGACCCTACCACTATGCCTTTAGATTTGAAGGTTTCTGTAACTATATCGTTAATATCGGACCGGGCGGCATTATAAAGCTTAATAGTGATTTCAGGGTTGCTTTGCCTGATGCCCTTAGCAATCGCTTCAGCGGCCCTTCTGGTGCCGTTCCACATGGTATCGTATATAATCGTAACCTGGTTTTCCTGGTATGCGTCTGCCCATTCCATGTATTTATTAACAATCTGCAGGGGATCCTGACGCCAGATAATTCCGTGGCTGGGACAGATCATCTCCACCGGCAGTTCTAAGCCTACAACCTCCTTGATTTTTGCGGTAACCAGTTTGCTGAAAGGAGTGAGGATATTGGCGTAATATTTGATAGCCTCCCGGTACAGTTCCTCCTGGTCCACCAGGTCGTTGTACATATGCTCAGAGGCATAATGCTGACCGAAAGCATCGTTGGGAAAGAGAATATTGTCTCCGGTGAGGTAGCAAAACATGCTATCGGGCCAGTGCAGCATTTTTGCCTCCACAAAAATCAGCTCTCTGTCCCCAAGGTTTAACTTGTCTCCAGTTTTAACTGGCTGGAAATTCCAATCCTGGTGGTACTGGCCCCGCAGCGATTTGACAGCAGCCTTGCTGCAGTAGACCGGTGTTCCCGGTATTTCTCTAAGTAATTCACTTAATGCTCCGCTGTGATCAATTTCGCCGTGATTGGCCACAATGTAGTCGATTTCTTTTAAATCGATTTCTTTTTTGAGGTTGTTAACAAACTCTTCTGCAAAAGGCTTCCATACAGTATCGATGAGGGCTGTTTTTTCACTGCCCCTGATTAAATAGGAATTATAGCTGGTGCCTTTATGAGTGCTAAGCTCTTCGCCGTGAAATTTACGCAGCTCCCAATCAATTTTTCCAACATAGGTGATGTTATCTTTAATTTTAAATGACATTGATAAAACCTCCATAATAATATTTTTTCCGGGGAATAATCATTACCACTAAACTATATCCTTTATGATCGAATCATGACCAGCATCATTTTAAATCTTTCATTGGCCTTAAGGGCGTGCGGCACATCGGCTGGCATAATGATCATTTCTCCTTCCTTTACCTGATGTGACTGGCCGGTAATAATTATTTCAGCGGTTCCATCGAGAATGCAAACCATGGCATCAAAGGGAGCGGTATGTTCGCTCAAACCCTGGTCCTGGTCAAAAGCAAAGAGGGTAACATTGCCGGTCTCCTTTTTAAATATTTCCTTACTAACGATGGCACCATCCTGGTATTCAGTGAGGCTTTTTAAGTTTAAAGTCTGTGCCGTTAGTTTATTCTCACTCATTTTAATACCCTCCCGGGATCCTTAATTTATAACCATATCAGTTAAGTATATTTTAACACATTGTTCGCAGCCGGACAACCATTATTTGAGCTGCTTTGGTTATTCAAAGCTTGTATTAACTGATCTGTAAGTGCAGGTCAGCCTTCCAATTTGTAACGGGGACGGTTCGAACGTCCCTTAAAGCATAGCTTTAAGACCGGAGGGGAGACGGTGGAACCGTCCCCTGTGGCTTAGAGCATCAAGTAAATATTATGAGAAGACAGGGCCGGCATGACGACGAGTGAATCTGGTTTCAACCGGCAGGCAGGAAATCATTATTCGCTGTCAAAGTTAAAGCAGATGAACTCAATCATAAGTAGGAGTGGTTAGCAGTGAAGAAGAAAAAAATAATTATAATTTCTTTGGTAGCCCTGGCGGTGGTGGTAGTTTTAGCTTTGCCATTCATTAACGGCACAGATAGCCGGATAGAGCGAAATGCAAGGGCTGAAGACTGGATTGCTGTCATCACCCTGCAGGGAGCGATTCAGGAAGGAATGAGCGGCTTCTTTGCCGGGGGAATATCGCCGGATTATGTTTACCATCAGCTCCAGCGCGTTTTAAATGAACCCCGGGTTGAAGGGGTGGTATTAAGGGTAGAAAGTCCCGGTGGATCAATAGCTGCTTCTCAGGAAATAGCGGCCATGGTGAGGAACTTTGAAAAACCGATCGTGGTTTCCATGGCTGATATGGTTGCCTCTGGAGGCTACTATATCTCCGCTCCGGCCCAGGGCATAGTAGCCCAGCCCGGAACATTGACCGGCTCAATTGGAGTGATCAGCAGTTTAATGAACACGGAAGAGCTTTATGAAAAGCTGGGCATCGAGGTTGAAACGATCAAGTCCGGAAAGCATAAAGATATGTTCAGCCGCGCGTTAACTGATGAAGAAAGGCAGCTGATGCAGGATATCTCCGATCAGGCTTACGATCAGTTTGTCATGGAGGTGGCGCAAGGCCGCAGCATGGAGGTTCAGCAAGTGAAAGAACTGGCTACCGGTGAACTTTTCCTCGGCAGCCAGGCTAAAGAGCTCGGCCTGGTTGACCGCCTGGGAGGAATAGATGAAGCCATTGAATACCTGGCGGAATTAAACGATCTGGATAATCCGGTTCGCTACGAATTTCCGGCCCCGCCTGTGTGGACTCAGCTGTTTGATTATGGCTACAGCGCTCTGGCTTCGCTGGAAAGGGCTTTTATTAACCCGGAGATTATTTTGCTGGAAAAACTAAAGGAAGGGGTGCCTCCTGATATTCGTTACCAGGTTAGATAAGCCCGGCCAGGAGTGCGAGCCGGTTTTTTTACCGGCTGGAAGCATGATTGTTAAAAAAGGGCGACTGTCCTGGCGATCTGCGAGCACTGTTTTCGCCTCAGGCAGTTTCAGCAACAACCCGGCAGTGGCTGTAAGGATTTAAAAAGCCTTGTTTTATGGGCTTAAGCGTTTGATGCTTTGCTTTCGTTAAAACGTCTCTTAAAGCATAGCTTTAAGGCCGAAGGAAAGACGGTGGAACTGTTCGTGCGGCTTAGTTTTGATCAAAGGAGGAAACGGCTAATGGAAGAAAGAACGGGAGATAAGTTAATAGAGTGGCTTTACGGGGTCCTGGCCAGGCCGGTAGACACCCTGAATGAAATAGCCCGGGAGAAACCGGTAGGGCTGGCCTTTTTAGTTTATCTGGTGGTAGCAATCCTGGTTATGGCCGCCAACATTTTCGGTGGAGAGGGCCTTGCTCCTCTGGAGGAGTTAATGTTTGAAATAGGAATAGCCATTCCCTTATCGGTAATTATGGTCGGCGGGCTTTTATTCGCCCTGGTTTCTATATTCGTTATTGCCGGGTTTCTTCACCTGCTGGCCCGCTTGTTTGGCGGCAAAGGGGGCTACTGGAATTTTTTCAGCGCCTATGCTTTTGCTGATTTTCCCATGATTATCACTGTCCCGTTCACCCTAATCGCTGTTTTTGCCGGTGTGATCGGTTCTATTTTGGATGGTGTAATTACCTTTGGCGCTTCTATTTGGACAATCGTGCTGCAGGTTATCGCTTTAAGGGAAAGCTACGGCCTTTCCACCTGGGCCAGTATTGGCGCTTATGTGATCCAGCTTATCATTATCATTGTTATCCCGCTTGCTATTGCTATCGCATTTGTGGCAGTGCTGTTTCTCGGGATTTAATCAGGCCGCTTTCAGTTATTTTTACAACTCGTCATCGGGCAGCAGCAGATCATCAAGGGCTTTTAATTCTTCCACTACCCAGTTAAAACCGCCCTCGAGGCTGGCCCGGTGTGCTGCCGGAGCGGCTTCAGACATAACCTGGTTAATTATCTCACGCACATTTTTCTCATCGCCGCGGTAACGGGCTTTTCGCGCTTCCACCAGGGCGCGGTGGATTTTCTTTTTTAGAGCTTCCTTTTCACCTGAGCGAAAAGGCGGTATCCTGTCATCGGTAGTCATCTTAAAAGCTCCTTTCCTGTACTCATTTTATCAATGTTGATTGTTATTAACAATGACCCGCAGCCTGGCCATTAAAAGCCGGATTATTCTTACAGGCTGAACGATCGCTATTTCTAAATTTTAAAAATTAGGGGATAATAAGGGTAAGGTTGAAATTTTAAAAACATAAAATATTTGGAGGGGGGAAAGGTTAATCGGTTGGAGAGACGGAAATGACGGGGATTATGACGATCTTGATCGGCAAATAAAAGAAGAGATAAACCGCAAATACGCGGAAGGCGATTTAGAATCAGATCTTGCTGCCCGTTCCCAAAAAAGGCGGTTTATGCTGGGAACTACTGCCTTGATCCTGGCTGTGCTCTTTATATTCACTGTAACCGCCCGCTGGTTATACGTATTTGCCGGCCCGGCTTTTACCTTCCTGCAGGAATCCTGGGCCCTGGCAGATGATCCGGTAGTCCAGGAAGCAAGAAAATCCGTGGTCCAGGTTTATATCGATTCAGCAGCCGGCCCGCGTGGCGGGCAGCGGCGGGGCAGCGGTTTTAATATCGATTCAGAAGGTTTGATTGTGACGAACCGTCACCTGGTGGAAGGGGCTTCACTGCTCAGGGTCTCTTTTCCGGAACGGGGTGTCTATGTGGCAAAGAGTTGGGAAATATCCCCTTATGTTGATCTGGCCGTAATAGAAATCGAGGCTGAAGATTTACCGGTAGTACCCCTTGGCAGCAGGCCGGGAGTGCAGGGCCAGGATCTGCTGGTTATCGGAAATCCCCTCCAGTTTGCCCGCATTGCCAATAAGGGGGAGCTGGTTGGTTTTTCGGAAAACCCGGGCCGGGAGATCCCCTACCTGGTAATCAGGGCTGCTATTTATCCCGGCAGCAGCGGTAGCCCGCTCTTCAATGAACGGGGCGAAGTGGTGGGAGTGGTTTTCGCTACCCTGCGCAATGGCGATCCTTCAGAAGTTAAAGGGCTTGCTGTGGATGTGCGGGAGGTTAAAGAGCTGCTTGAAGAACTAAAGCAGTGAGAGGTTCAAGTATTAATGGGCTTCCACTTTAATATCGTCTGTCCGACTTGAATCCTCTATAGCCCGGTCCAGGTCGGCGTGCCCCAGGCCTAAAGCCCTGCCGATGATGATAATATTATCTGAGTTTATTTCTCCTGGTTCATAATCCGCTTTTTTCACCGGCAGCGGTATTTCCCCTGCCGCTGTATTTTTCATCAGCGACCGGTAACCGGAGATCAGGCTGTGTTTGCATGTATTGAGGCAAAAGTTTGCTTTCAGGGCTTTGGTTTTGCCATTTTGATTATTTTGACCGGGCTCATAAGTCACCGCTTTGCCCTTTCCTGATTCTTTGGCCCAATAAAGGGCATGGTCGGCATGCTGAATCAGTTCCTTGAGATCCCGGCTCCTGTCCGGATAGGACGATGCGCCAATTGACAGGGTCGGCTTAACGCCGTTTTTAATTTTTCCGGGCAGTTTTCGGCCGGTATAGTTTTGAGCCAGGCGTTTGGCCAGCAGCACTGCTTCATGAGCGCTGGTGTCCGGCAGGATAATTACAAACTCATCTCCCCCGTAGCGGCAGACTATATCATGAATCCGCACCATTTTTTTAAGAAACTGGGCTGTATCCTTTAGAACCCGGTCTCCAAGCAAATGCCCGTTCTGGTCATTGAATGTTTTAAAATTATCCAGGTCGATAAAGAGCAGGGCCACAGGGCTGCCGTTTCTCTTGGAACGGGCAATTTCTTCGGTTAAGCGCTGCTGGAAATAGCGGTGGTTGTATATTTCGGTCAGGCAGTCCATGTTTGAAATCCATTCTAAGTTTTGCCGGTGCGCTTCTTCCTTCCCTTTAAAAAAAGCGATGATCAGTGAACCAAGGCTGGAATAGACCAGCATGGAAATAATTGCCATAACAGCGCCGTTTCCGGTTGCCGACCAGTGATTATAGAGCAGGGCTGCAGCTGTAAAGTTTGCTGTCAGGGCAATAACCAGTCCGGAATAATTGTACAGAAAGGTTATGATAATAGCGATAATAGCCACCGCGGGCAATAAGAATAACCTGGTTGCAGATGGCAAAGCCCATCCCGCCATAACAGTTAGAATCAAAATAAACAGGGCTGCCCCGGCCAGGTAGAAGCAGGTTTTGTTCATCAACGAATCCAACCCGGTTAAAAAGACGGCTCTTTTAAAGCCCATACTGATCTTTGCCATTATCAATAACCTCTGCTTTCTTTAAGACTGGAGTGTTAAACTCGTGTTGTAGGAATGTTTTCTTATTATCGCTTTGCAGTTATTATCGGCAGGAAAAAGCTTTAATTAACAGGCAAAGGGCGGGTTATTCATAAAAAGCCCGGAAGAATTCTTTTCCGGGCTTTTTAAAGTGTTTGTAAAAAATTCAGGCTGCCTTTGGTTTTGGTTTGGGCCTGGTATAGTGGTTAATGATAGGCACAAAGAGGTTCATTCCGATGATGGCAAAGGTGGTTCCTTCCGGCAGCCATCCCCAGAGGCGCATTGCCATAATGATCAATCCTACCCCGAAGCCGAAGATGTAGCGGCCGGGCTGGGTCTTCGGTGACGAAGAAGGATCCGTGGCCATGAAAAAAGCGCCGATTAAAAGGCTTCCCGATAGCAGGTGAAACAGGACATCTTGTCCGGTCAAAATGCAGATCAGGACCACTGCAGAAAGGCAGCTCAGGGGAATACGCCAGTTGGCGTAGCGCTTATAAATTAACCAGCCACCACCGAGCAGAAGCAGCAGGGCTGAAGTTTCTCCCAGGCTGCCCGGGATTGTCCCTAAAAACAGGTCCTGCAGAGGGGTTAAGGTTCCTTCACTGCGTGCTATTTGCAGCGGAGTTGCTGTGGCAACCCCATCAAAAGGGGTAAGCCAGGGGGCCATAGTGCCGGGGAAAGCGTAAATAATGAAGATCCGGCCGAATAAAGCCGGGTTAAAGATATTTTTGCCGTAACCTCCAAACAGCTGCTTGCCCACGACTATTCCAAAAACTGCTCCGGACGCCACTACGTAAAGAGGCAGGGAAGGGGAAACTGTCAGGGCCAGGAGCAGCCCGGTAACTACGGCACTTAAGTCTTTGATTTTTAAAGGTTTTTTTGTAAAATATTGATATAGAGCTTCCGAGGATACTGCGGCAGATATACTGATAGTAATAAGCAAAGCGGCGTTCAGGCCGTATGAATAGATGGCAAAAATCGTTATAGGTATCAGGGCTAGAAGCATTCCTTTCATCATTTTCATAACTATTCCTCCTTATTTATATAAATATTATAGAACAAATAGGATATTCTATCAAACTGGTGCGGCAGGAATTAAAGTTCTTTTGCAGAACAATTATTTCATAGAGAAACAGCATTGCAAGTTTTTAAAGGAGGAGACCACCATTTCTGGCTACAAAAAACTGGAAGAAATCTTTGAAAACCACAATTATAAAGATTACCGCTGGATTAATGCCTCCCAAATAATGGTTGCCAACTGGGTGCGTTTTAAATGTATTTTTGGCTGCGTCAGCTATGGCAAGAAAGGTTCCTGCCCGCCCCAGGTCCCGTCAGTAGAAGAATGCCGCGCTTTTTTTGGCGAATATGATCAGGCTGTGATCTTTCACATTGCTAAAATAGTGGAAAAACCCGAAGACCGGGTCGCCTGGAGCAGGGAAGTTAGTAAAGAGCTGCTTAAGGTGGAACGGGAAGTATTCTGGGCCGGTTATCATAAGGCTTTTATGCTTTTTATGGATGAATGCCGCCTCTGTAACGGCTGTACCGGCACAAGGGAAGCCTGTGTAAATAAAGAAGATTCGCGTCCCGGGCCCGAGTCGCTTGCCGTTGATGTTTTTTTAACTGTGCGCAGTGTAGGCTACCCGATTGAAGTCCTTTCTGGTTATGACCAGGAAATGAACCGTTACGCTTTCCTGCTGGTTGAATAAATCATTAAAAAGTCCTTCCCCGGCCAGTAAGCAGGGAAGGACTTATAGCTTTAAACTAAAACATCAGGCTCGTTTAAGCACCCTCAGGTGTAAAGCTTCTGGCGGCCAGTTCACGGTCCAGCATGAGGATACCGTGCCCGGTTTCACCGACTCGCTTCAGCTGGTTTAGAAGTTTGCCCATAGTGGCCTCTTCTTCCACCTGCTCATCAACAAACCACTGCAGGTAGCTAATGCTGGGGTAGTGATTTTCTTCCTGTGCTATAGCCATCAGCTCGTTAATCAGGCTGCTTACCAGCTTTTCATGTTCTAAGGCCAGGGTAAAGATCTCTTCGGCCGATTTGAAGTCCCGCTTGGGATCTTTAAAACCGGTAATAACTGCTTCTTCACCCTGATCATAGATAAAGTTAAAAAACTTCATAGCATGATAACGCTCTTCTTCGGCCTGCACCTCAAAAAAATTGGCGAAACCGTCCAGGTCTTCCTTTTTAAAATAGGCGGCCATAGCCAGGTAATAGTGGGCGGAAAAAAATTCATGGGTGATTTGTTCATTCAGTTTGGATAATAATTTTTCTGAAAGCATATCGATCATCTCCTTTTACCTTATTATAACATATCCAGCCAGTATTACTACTAATCTAATCGCTTAACCGGAAATTAAGAACCCCAAAACCCGGGCAGTTTTTTAACCACGGCAGTGGCAACAATATGCCCCGCCATCATGCTAACAATCACTAAAAAAATATTCTCAGTGTAATAAGCAGTCAAAGCTATGGCCGCGGTCATTATGCCAATATACACAATAGAGTGCACCCAATCAGGCATCCATCACTCATCCCCCTCCCGGGACACGGGGACAGGTCCCTTGTCCCAGCTTATGTAAACCCGCACTGCCAATCATCTTCCGAATTAGATGGCAGCAGGTCTTTTTTAACAATTTAAGAATATAGAGCTCTATTCATTTGTTCCGTTAACTCTATTATAACCTTCATTAACGGACCGGATGAATTATTATGGCGGTCAGAAGAAAAGATGGAGTAACGGAGTTCAACCCTGGCCCCCAATACATTCTAACCGGAGGAGATGCATTGATTGTAATGGGGCATGAAGAGCAGATTAATAAACTGCGTTTCCTTACCGCCGGAGATGAATCTGGGACACGGGGACAGGTCCCTTGTCCCAGATTCATCTATAGCTAAAAGTTTACATAACCTGGGACAAGGGACCTGTCCCCGTGTCCCAGGTTTGGGTCAGCCTCCTACCCGATTTATACTTTTTCCAGGTTAATGGCGCAAACTTTTAATTCCGGGATGTTTGCTACCGGGTCCAGCTCGGAGTTGGTGAGCTGATTGGCACACGTTTCAGCAAAATGGAAAGTCATAAACACAATGCCTTCCTTTAAGTCCGAAACAGGTTTGACTTCAGCTTCGACTTCACCCCGCCTGGAGGTCAGGCGCACCTTATCGTTTTCATTCAAACCCATGCGTTCTGCGTCTTCCTTGCTGATCAGAGCTTTTTCTACATTGTAAAGATCACTTAACCCATCTGAACGCCGGGTCATGGTCCCGGTATGGTAATGATAAAGTGATCTGCCGGTGGTGAGAATGAATGGGTAGTCCTGATCGGGAGTTTCAGCCGGGGGCTTATAATCTACCGGCTTAAACTGGGCTTTGCCGCTGCCTGTCAGGAATTTTTCTTCATATAGGATCGGTGTGCCCGGGTGGTTTTCGTCCGGGCAGGGCCAGCATATACCGCCTTCTTCGAGCCTTTCGTAGGTGATACCTTTCCATTTTGGGCTAAGTTCTGCAACTTCCTGCATAACTTCGCCAGGTTTTTTGAATTCGAATCCTTTCAAGCCTAATTTAAGGCCCAATTTGCAGAGAATTTCAAAGTCGCTCCTGGCTTCACCCGGAGGATTGATCGCCTTACGGCCCCGCTGGATCCGCCGCTCAGTGTTGACAAATGTGCCGTCTTTTTCGGCGAAAGAAGCTGCCGGCAGCACGACATCGGCGTAATCTGCAGTTTCTGTGAAGAAAAGATCCTGAACAACAACCAGCTCCAATTTTTCAAGGGCATCCTTGATTTTGCAGATGTCTGGTTCACTGACAACGGGGTTTTCACCCATGATATAAACGCCTTTAATTTTATCTTCCAGCGCAGCTTTAAACATCTTGGTCATGGGCATACCCGGCTTATCGGGGATCTTAGCGCCGTAAGCTTCAGAGAATTTCTGGTTTGCTTCCGGCGAACTTACCGGTTGATAACCGGGGAAGACGTTGGGCAGTGCGCCCATATCGCAGGCCCCCTGCACGTTATTCTGGCCGCGCAGCGGATTGACGCCGCCGCCTCTTTTACCCATGTTTCCGGTTAAGGTAGCCAGCCCGGCCAGGGCTAAGACATTGTCCGTGCCGCTGGTGTGCTGGGTGATGCCCATGGTATAAAGAATGGCAGCCGGGTCGCTTCCAGCGTAAATTCTGGCCGCCTGGGTGATCTTTTCCGCCGGAACCCCGGTAATATCGGCCATTTCGTTCAAATCGATAGCACGGATTTTTTCGGCATATTCCTCGAACCCTTCGGTCCGGTTTTTGATGAATTCAGCATCGTAAAGCTCCTCATCGATAATTACCCTGGCCATGCCCTGCAGCAGGGCGGCGTTGGTTCCCGGTTTAAGCTGGAGGAATACATCTGCTTTCTCCGCAATCTTGATCCGCCTGGGATCGGCTACGATCAATTTGGCGCCGTTTTTAACGGCCCGTCTGATCCGGTAGCCAATAACGGGGTGAGTTTCAGTGGTATTGGAACCGATAATGAAAAAGGCTTTCGCTTCATCAGCGATGTCATCAATACTGTTGGTCATCGCGCCACTGCCAAATGTTGTAGCCAGACCGGCTACAGTCGGCGCGTGTCAGAGACGGGCGCAGTGATCGACGTTGTTTGTGCCAAGAGCCCGGAAGATCTTTTGAAATAGATAATTTTCTTCATTGGAGCACCGGGCAGAGCTGATGGCACCTAGGGCGTCGGCGCCGTGTTTTGCTTTGATATCATGCATTTTGTCAGCAATGAAATCTAAAGCTTCATCCCAGGTAGCTTCTACAAATATGCCATCTTTTTTGATTTTCGGTTTTTTAAGGCGTTCCGGGTGGTTAATAAAATCAAATCCAAAGCGTCCCTTCACGCATAGATCACCGCGGTTTACCGGGTTGTCACGGTTTCCGTCCACTTTGATTACACGGTCACCGCGCACCCCTATCTTGACCCCGCAGCCTACTCCGCAGTAGGTGCACACGCTTTCCACCTCGCGCTCTACTAAGGCTGGTTTGGCCAGGTAGAGGGCACCGGTCGGACAGCGCACCAGGCATTCGCCGCAGGATTCACACTTTGAATCTTTAAGCGGCTTGTCTCCTAAAACAGAAACCCTGGTGTGGAAACCGCGGAAGGCAAAATCAATGGCCGCGACCCCGTTAATCTCTTCGCAGGTGCGAATGCAGATTCCGCATAAAATACAGCGTGTAAAATCGCGGTGGAAAAAAGGATTACTGTCATCTGGTTTGACCGCTTCTACCGAGCGGCGAATTTTGCGCATCCGGTCCTGGTTAATCCCCACAAAAGCGCTCACTTCCTGCAACCTGCAGCTATTGTTCCGCGAACAGCCCTGGCAGTCCTTGTTATGGCTGGCCAGGATCAGCTCCACGTTGGTCAAACGGACTTTACGCACTTCCTCCGTATCAGTCTTGACTATCATACCGTCTTTTACCGGGGCCCGGCAGGCGGTAACAATCTTGCCGTCAGCATCGACCATACAAATCCGGCAGCCGCCGAAAGTGGGAAGATCAGGGTGATGGCAGAGGGGGGGGATATAGATGCCCGCTTGTTCCGCTGCTTCAAATACGGTTATTCCCTTTTCGACTTCAATATCTAAACCGTTAATTGTTATTTTTAGCATCATTTAACCTTCCTTTCCACTAGCCGCAGCAGCCAGATTTTCTTTTCCAGTCAGGCGCACCACCGCGCTGAAGCGCTCGGGGCATTCCTGGAAGCAGATGCCACACTTGGTGCATTTGTTCTGATCAATCGTATGCGGCACTTTCTTTTCGCCGCTAATCGCCTCGACCGGGCAAGCCTTACGACAGCGCCCGCAGGCGGTACATTTTTCTTCATCAATATGAAACACGATCAGGTTCTTGCAAACCAGCGCCGGGCAGGCATGATCCTTGATATGGGCTTCATACTCGTCTCTAAAGTACTGGATGGTGCTCAAAACCGGGTTGGGCGCTGTCTGGCCCAGCCCACAGATGGAACCCTTAATAATTGAATCGCCCATCTCGAGCAGATACTCAATATCACCTTCCCGGCCCCGGCCTTCGCAGATATCATTTAAGATTTCGAGCATTTGCTGGGTACCCTGGCGGCAGGGGACACACTGGCCGCAGGATTCTTCGAAGGTAAAGTCAAGGAAGTAGCGGGCCACGTCGACCATGCAGGTAGATTCATCGATGACGACCATACCGCCTGAGCCCATCATTGAGCCGGCTTTGACCAGGGTATCGAAATCGACTGCCAGGTGCAGTTTATCCTCTGGCAGGCAACCGCCGGAGGGACCGCCGGTCTGAACAGCTTTGAACTTTTTATCGTCCAAAATGCCTCCGCCAATTTCATATATTATTTTCTTTAACTCAATACCCATGGGCACTTCGATCAATCCGCTGCGGTTGATCTTGCCGGTCAGGGCAAAAACGGCCGTGCCGGGGCTGCCTTCTGTGCCGATACTCTTAAACCAGTCGGCTCCTTTGCTCAAAACCTGGGGCACCACGGAAAAGGTTTTCACATTATTCAAAAGAGTGGGCTTGCCCCACAGGCCTTCCTCAGTTGTCCTGGGACGCGGCAGGGGCTTGGGCCAGCCGCGGTTACCTTCGATGGACATAACCAGGGCCGTCGATTCTCCGCAGACAAAAGCGCCTGCGCCTTGAAATATTTCCAGGTCAAAATTAAAACCAGTGCCGAGGATATCATCGCCGAGCAGATTTTTTTCTTTGGCCTGAGCAATGGCTTTACGCAGCCGTTTAATAGCTAAAGGATATTCTGCGCGCACGTAAAAATAGCCTTTTGAAGAACCGATGGTATAACCGGCAATGGTCATGCCCTCGATTACCGAATGGGGATCTCCTTCTAAGACCGAACGGTCCATGAAAGCCCCGGGGTCGCCCTCGTCAGCATTACAGATTACGTACTTTTGATCGGCCTGGGGTTTTAAGCAAGATTCCCACTTGCGCCCGGCCGGAAAACCAGCGCCCCCGCGCCCGCGCAGGCCGGAGTCTTTAAGGACACTGATTATATCCTCCTGCTTCATTTCCAGGGCTTCGGCCAATCCTTTGTAGCCGCCGTGGGCAATGTATTCATTAATATTTTCGGGGTCGATTATACCGCAATTTTTTAAGATTACACGCTGCTGGTTTTTAAAAACATCTCCGGTATCGATCCGCTCCACATCTGCGGGTCCGCCTTCGCCGAAATAGCCGAGGGCTAAATCGGGCCGGTGGTCGTCTTTAACGAGATAGCTATCCACTATTTCTTCGGCTGTTTCAGGAGTTACTCCATGGTAGGAAATACGCGGTTGGCCCGGCTTGATCACATCTAAAAGGACTTCGGCAAAACACATTCCGATACAACCTACTTCTTTGATCTCGGCCTTGATGTTTTCTTTTTCCAATTTATCGGTGATAGTTTGAACTACTGACTGGGCTCCGGTGGCATTGCCGCAGGTGGCGCAGCCAACATAAATCTGTGGGATGTCGCTTTTTTGCTCTTTCTCCAGGTTTTCCAGGGCTTCTTTTTCGATTACATCAAACTTTTGGATCACTTTTTTCTAGAACCTCCTTTGCCTGTTTCGGAACAAGACGCCCGAAAACATCGTCATCAACCATAACCACGGGGGCCAGCGCACAGGAGCCGACGCAGTTTACCCGTTCCAGGCTGAACTTGTAATCCGGTGTGTTTTCACCGGCCTTGATCCCCATTTCACGTTCTAAGGCATCCATAACCTGCATGCCGCCCCGGACGTGGCATGCCGTTCCCAGGCACACTTTCACCGATCGATCGCCGCGCCGGCTGAAATAGAACTGGGAATAAAAAGTGGCAGTACCATAAACTTTGCTTTCCGGTATGCCGATATGGTCGGCAATATCCCGGATTGCTTCTTCCGGCAGGTAACCGATTTCGTTCTGAACCGCTTGTAGCATGGGGATTACTTCGTTGGGTTTACCTTCAAAACCTGATAAAACTTTTTTGGTTTGTTCCTGCAAATTCTTCCCTCCATTCCGTTGTCTTAAGGTTTTCCTGCAAAGTATAGCAGATGTTAAATATCCTTACTTATATCCGCACTTATTTTCTCGATGGAGTCTGTAAATTCCTGCCCGCAGCAATAAGAGTAAAAATTCAAACAAACGCCTCCAATGGTGGTTCGCTTGCTTTACGCTCCTGAGAACCTTAAATTGCGGGGCCGGTCCTAAAGTTAAAAAGTGACAACCAGAATCTGGCCGCTAAAGCACAAATTTGCCCCGCTGCGCCGTCCTCAGCGCCTTTAATGCTGAACTGGATCAATGGTGGAATTAGCGGAGTCAAGCATTATTTCACCTTACATGAAAAACAAAAAAGTTAGGGGAACGAACATTTTGATGGCTAAAAGGCGGCAGAGATGAACCATGGAGATTTTAAAGGGATCAAGATCGTGCTTAATGGCTAAAGCGGTCATGACGGAAAAACCGCCCGGGGCGGCTGCCAGGAAGCTGGTGGGAAAATCCCAATCAGTAATGCGGTATATTACCCCGGCTATAGCGAAAGAACTGATAAACATCACTGTAGTTGCGATCAAAATTGGCAGCAGGAATTCAATTTTTACCATGGTGTGAATTGTTTCAGGGGTAATATTTCCGGCCAGGGTTACGCCGATTGCTACTAAAAGGAAACTTACAAATTGTTTTGACAACTTTATTAGAGGGATTCCTGTAATTGATGCAGCAGCAATAAAGAAGGTTGAACCGATCATTAAGCCTGCCGGGATCCCGATCAACAAAAAAACAAATCCTCCCGCAGTTGCAATTGCGATAGTAGTTAACCCTTTTACCCAGGAGTACTTTACCGAAACCAGCAAGTTAGCTAATTGGGGGCGGCTCAAGATGGTGATAATCGATCTGTAATGTAGGCCCCAAAAGTTTTGATTCCTGCTTTTTGGGCGGGCGCTGCCTGGTTCAGGAGCTTTCTTTTGACCGGCGTTCCCAGGCTTATTAGCGCCCATCAGTTTGGCACCGGTGTGAGCGGGTGGTCCGGCTAAGGTATTGTTGTTGTTCTCTCTATTCTTGATCCATCCGACAATGGCCGGAAAAAGCATGATTGAGCCGAGCATTCTCAGCATTTGCATAAAAATGACCACCTCAGCGCTGGCCCCTGAAGCGACAGCCAGCACAGATATTTCCGGTAAGCCGCCCATGCTGGCGGAAAGAAGTGCTGTTTGGAAATCCATAACCGAAAAACGGTTTAAGAAAAAGCCGATAAAAAGGATCATGGAAAGCGCCCAGATTACAACCACCAGGGCCGAAGCAGCCATCGGTTTTAGGTTTCGAACTGAATTTTTATCCAGCATGGAGCCAATAAAAATTCCGATAGTGATCTGGGCAACGGGAAAAAGATAATTGGGAGCATCAGGCAGATCCACATGCAAGGCCCGTAATGCCCCTATTAAAAAGATGGGGCCGATTATTTCCGGCGCCGGGAAACGGAGCCTGGCGAGTAAAAACCACCCCACCAGTCCTAATCCAAGTAGAAAAGCCAGGTTTTGCAGGCTTTCAAATGACATGACCCTATTATATCATTAAGTGCGGGCCATGTGTTTCGGTAAATAATTGCGGTTAGATGGCATAAAAACCGCAAACCTCGATAACCTCTGCTTTAGGTCTGCTCAAGCTACTTTGTAACTTAATCCTGCTGCATTGATCCTTATTAAACTGCAGCTGAGGGATTATTTAAATACCTCTTCAGGCCCCCGCACCCCGGTGAACGAAACCACCCGCCGGGATCTTTTATGATGAGCTTTAACAAGGATCAGGAAACCTCTTACTATTGATCGCACCGGCCTATCCGGGGTAGGAGTTTTAGAAGGAGAAGTAAGCTGCCAATCCTTTGAAACAGTATTAAAGGAAAAACTAGACGGCCTTACGCGCCTGCTCAAAGTGAACAGCTTATGATATAATAAAAAAAGTACGGCTTTAACCGGCCGGCAGAGAGAGAGGCTTTAGCTTTAGATGTTTCCACTGCGCGATACAATCACCTATCATGGCGCAATTATTGCAACTATCGGCCTGATTGCTTTGAACACCCTGGCCTTTTTTTATCAACTTTCTTTTGGCCCCCAACTTATGCAGCCTTTATTTTACAACTTCGGCTTTGTTCCTTACGCTTTTTTTGAAAATCCAACCGGTGAATTCTGGACTATTTTTTCCAGCATGTTTTTGCATGGTTCATTTGGTCATCTGATCAGCAATATGTGGTTTATCTGGGTTTTCGGCCCCGCTGTCGAAGGCCGGCTGGGATTCAGGCGCTTCATTTTACTGTTTCTGCTGTCCGGAGTGGCCGCCGCCCTCACTCAAGGGTTCTTTATGTCCGACAGCACTATTCCCATGGTCGGCGCTTCAGGCGGTGTATCTGGCATTTTGGGAGCTTACCTGGTTTTGTTTCCGCGGGCCCGTATCCTAACCATCATCCCGCCCTTTATATTCTTTTTCTTTTGGCTTCCGGCTTCCATTTACCTGGGTTACTGGATTATTATCCAGTTTGTTTACGCGCTTTCCGGCCAGCCCGGAGTAGCCTGGTGGGCCCATATCGGGGGATTCGCCCTTGGTGCGATTTTAATTTTCTTTATGCGGCCCAGGCGGATTTATAAGGCTGATCCTTTCTGGGAATGCTGGCGTGATTACTGTTAATGATTATTTTAGTGAAGGTATAGAATTAGGAGGTCACAGAAAATGGAAAATATTTCTCAACTGTTTTGGATCTTTATTATCATCACCGCCCTTACACCGTACCTGCAGCAGCAGATGCTTCGCTCGGCCCGCACGCGCAAAATGTCTGATCTGGAGCGCAGCCGGGGCAGCCGGGTTATCACCCTGATTCATCGCCAGGAGGCTTTGAATATTTTAGGAGTGCCTTTAACGCGCTACATCAATATCGAAGACTCAGAGCAGGTGCTGACCGCTATCCGTATGACCGACAAAAATGTGCCCATTGATTTGATTTTGCACACCCCGGGCGGGCTGGTCCTCGCTTCGGAACAGATCGCAGAAGCCCTCCTGCGCCATCCGGGCAAGGTGACTGTTTTTGTCCCTCACTACGCCATGTCAGGTGGAACCCTGGTAGCGCTTTCTGCCGATGAACTGGTCATGGATCAAAACGCCGTTCTCGGGCCGCTTGATCCCCAGCTGGGCCAGTGTCCGGCAGCTTCTCTGGTTAAAGTGTTGGAAGCCAAAGAAGCGAAAGATATTGATGATCAGACCTACATCCTGGCCGATGTGGCCACTAAAGCTTTGCGCCAGATCAAGGTAACCGTTAAAAACCTTTTAATTAAGCATATGGATGATGAAGCTGCCGAAAAAACGGCCGCTAAGCTTACCCAGGGGACCTGGACTCACGATTATCCCATTGACGTTAATGAAATGGCCGGCATGGGGATTACAGTAAATACGGATATGCCTGCCGATATCTATGCCTTGATGAGTATGTTTCCCCAGCCGCGCACTGCCAGGCCCAGTGTGGAGTATAATCCCGGGCCGGTTTATCCTTCTGCTCCGAAAGAAAAATAGTTTTAAAAGCAAATATTGTCAGAGCAGCTTTGCTGTGTTAAATTAACTGGCGGGAGGTATTAAGCTGGCCATGACTGAACGTATTGATCTATCAAAGCTTGAAAAGAAACTGATCATCCGTCAAATGGAAGAAAAAGATATTGACGAAGTGGTAGAGCTTTCTAAAATCTGCTTTCCCAATATGGATCCCTGGACTGCCGGGCAGCTTAAAAGCCATACGGAAATATTCCCGGAAGGGCAATTCTGTGTAGAATATGACGGCCGCATTATCGGGGCCTCTTCCAGCCTGATTATTGATTTTAACGAATACGAAGACCGGCATACCTTTGATGAAATCACCGACGATGGTTACATAACCAATCACGATCCAGAAGGTAAAAACCTATACGGTATAGCAATTATGGTTCATCCTGATTTCCGCCGCCTGCACATCGGCTCCCGGATTTATGAAGCACGCAAAAACCTGGCCCGACAGCTCAATTTAGAGAGCTTTTTGGTAGGAGGGCGCATTCCCCACTACCATAAATATGCCGGCCAGATGTCTGCTAACGAATATGTCCAGCAGGTGATTCAGCAGAAAAGCTATGATCCCGTTTTAAGTTTTCAACTGCTCAGCGGCTTCAAACTTAAATGGGTCAATCCCAATTATTTAGATGATGATCAGGCTTCTCGTAAATATGCCGTCCTTTTGGAGTGGAACAATGTAGATTACATGCCCAGCTCCAAGCGGCTGTACCTGCGGGCTTTCCCGGTGCGGATCTGCACTGTGCAGTACATGCTCAAAAGAATCGAGTCTTTCGATGATTTTGCCAGCCAGTGTGAATACTTTGTCGATGTAGCCGCCCTTGATGATTCTGACTTTGTAGTATTCCCCGAAACTTTCACTATCCAGCTGCTTTCATTCCTGGATGAAACTGTCCCCAGCAGGCAGGTCCGGCGCCTGGCCGATTTTACAGAAGACTATATCAAGCTTTTTAGCATGCTGGCCGTTAAGCACAATGTAAATATTATTGGCGGATCGCACTTTGTGGAAGAAGAGCAGCTTCTTTACAATGTCAGCTATGTTTTTCGGCGCGACGGCACTATTGACAGGCAGTACAAGCTCCACATTACCCCTGATGAGCGAAAATGGTGGGCCGTTCAGCCCGGACAGGAATTAAAAGTTTTTGATACCGATTGCGGAAAAATTGCCATTTTGATCTGCTATGACATCCAGTTTCCCGAGCTGGCCCGCATGGCCGTAGATAAAGGAGCGCGCATTCTATTCACTCCATTTTGTACAGATGACCGCCAGGGGTACCTTCGGGTGCGGTACTGTTCTCAGGCCAGGGCGATTGAAAATCAGGTCTATACCGTTATCTCCGGTACTACAGGGAACCTGACCCATGTTCCGCGCAGCGACACCATGTATGCCCGGTCGGGCATCTTTTCCCCATCGGACTTTTCCTTCTCCCGGGATGGAATTGTTGGCGAATGCAGCGCAAATATTGAAACTGTTGTCATCGGTGAGGTGGATCTGGAAATTCTGCGCCGTAACCGGATTAACGGCACGGTTACCCATCTAAAAGATCGCCGCAGGGATTTGTACAGGGTCTTTGAGGGGACAGCTATTCCCCAAAAAAGATATGGTGAGATTCCTGCCCCCAGGTCCAGTGAATTCAACGATAGTTCTTCCAGCGACGAACCCGGCCCTGCAGATACGTTAAAAAAATAAGTTGCCGGATTGAACCGGGCTTTTTTACCTGGCTTTCAGCCCGGTCCTGATGGTCAGTGGTATTGGCCATGGCGGCCCTGTAACGGCAGCTGTCATCAAGATCGAAGTTTAATTGCTGCCCTTTATTTCCGGGGCCTGTAATACAGGCAGGGCAGGCCGGAAGATTGGTAAACTACCCCGGCGGGGGAAAACCTGGTCTTAAACTCCAAAGCCCGGCAGCCCCGGGGGAAGTTTTTATCCCAGGTAATATAGTAATGGCGGCACTTTAAGCAGTTGATGGTTATTTTCCTGGCTTGCTTATTTTTCAAAACCGCTCCGCCTTTTAAAAAGATTATTATACCCGGTTCCTGGTGGCCAAACCGCTCCAGGCTTCTCTTCACCTGAATTTCCAGGCCTGCGCTTTATACTCGTTTCAGTTCTCTTCAGCAGATTTTACTGTATCGTGACAGCAAAGGCCGTGTCGTTAAGGATATTTTTAAAACCGTAATGCCGGCGAGACGGTTCTCTTGGTTTTTTGCCGGATTTTCTTTTTGCCAGGGTCATAATCGAACTGTTTTCGCAGGCGCTGCCGGCCTGCTTACTTTTCGCTTTAGCGCCGGTTTGATCAAAAAACTTCAAAAAAATGTTCCAGCAGCTCTGGATCGAGCCTGGTCCCAGCCTGGGTTTTTAACCGGGCAGCAATTTCCGGCCCTGTTTTTTCCTCCTGGCTTTTTGCTCCATGAATAAGATCCTGGTAAGCTTCTGCAATGGCCAGGATGCGGCACTCCACCGGTATATCTCTGCCTTTCAGGCCGGAAGGGTAGCCCGAACCGTCCCAGTTTTCATGATGGCATAAAATCAGCTCTGCTATCTCAGATAATTCAGGTGAGGCCTGGGCCAGGCGGTAACCTCTTTCAGTATGCTGGCGGATTCTTTCTTTTTCCGGTTCGCTTAATTGATCTGCCGGCTTATTTAATAATGCCTCTTTAATGGTGACCATGCCGAGTTCACGGACCTGGGCTAAAAGCAGCAAATTGGAAATCTTTTTTTCATCACGTGAGATTTTACGGCCCAATTTTAAGCAAAGTTCCTGCAGCTTATCATTGTCGGCTTTCAGGTGGCAATCCCTTTCATAAAGGGTTGCCAGAAGAAATCTGATTATATTCTCCTTGGCATTGCTGCTGTGTTTGAGCTTGTTTTTATACATTAAATCATCGGCGGCCTGGTAGGTCTCTTCCAGGGTTTGACTGCCGTTTTCGTTGACGGCCAGGCCCAGGGAAATACTCAAGAACAGGCCGGTACTATTTTCGTTATATTCTGCTAAGCGGTTTTCAATTCGCTTGAGCAGCGCCTCTCCATCTTTGCGGTTGGTTTTAGGAAGGATAAGCACAAATTCATCTCCACCTACCCGGGCTAAGATATCGGCGCTGCGCAAAGAGCTCTTTAAAAAAGCGGCGCTCCTCTGCAGGTAAAGGTCACCTTCATAATGGCCGATGGCGTCATTGACAAGTTTTAAACCGTCTAAATCGGCTGAAATAATGGCAATGGGATAATTGCGTGAATTTTCAAGGCGTTTAAGTTCGTTTACAAAATAATGGCGGTTGTATAAGCCGGTTAGTTGATCATAAAAGCTCAGGCGCCTGATTCGTTCTTCAGACTGGTGCCTGATCAAGGCATTACTGATCAGTTCAGCGACTACATTCAAGAGGGTAATCTGGTTATCCAGCCAGAATTTTTTTTCTTTAACAGCATCGAAGCCCAAAAACCCGAAGAGACGGCCGTTTTTTCTAATCGGCACGCATAGAAGAGATTTTATATCCTGATCTTGAAACACTCGTTTTTCTTTTGCTGCCTCAACAGGAAGATTATCAACATCCGGAATATGGACATAATCATCATGCTTGATTTTTTCCGCCCACCAGGGTAAGGCTTCAAGGTGATGATTCTGGTTGTTATCTTTTTGAGGGGTGATCCCTGCTGCGCACCATTCATGGGTATTACTCATCAGTTTTCTATCTTCTGAAAAGCGGAACAGGTAGCTGCGATCTACTGCAAAAAAAGCGCCGGTTGCCTGCAGGGCATAGTTAATGCCTCTATCCAGGTTTTCAGGAGGCAGGCTGATGAAAAATGAGGAAAGGTTTGAAATCAAAGTTTCAAAGGCAAATCTTTCATGAGCAATTTTTTCTGCTGCTTTGCGCTCTGTGATATCTCGGGAAATACCGAATATGCCGGTAGGTTCGTCTTCCTGGTTGCGTAAAAAATGCATTTTTATTTCGGTCCAGATCTTACTGCCGTTTTTGCAATAATGCTCTATTTCCAGTTCTTGAACTCTGTTCCAGGCGTTTTTTTCATTTTGTTCCAAAGAGACTGCTTTCTGAAAAAGCATTATGGCTTTGTCAAGTGATGCCGGGGTAAGGGTGGTGCTGATATTTTCGCCAATTAATTCTTCAGGGCTGAATCCAAGCAATTTTTTGACCGAGGGGCTGATGTGGGTATAGGTTAAGTTCATATCACAGGTCCAGACTATATCACTGACGTTTTCAGACAGCAGGCGGTATTTTTCTTCACTTTTTCTTAAATCCTGTTCCTGTTTTTTCTGGTCCGTCACATCTCTCAGCTGTTCAATAATATGCATTATATTGCCGTTTTGATCTAAAATCGGGTTGCTGTGGCAGTCTAAATAGAGATCCATTTCGGGGACATATATTTCTACCCTTTCTATTTGCTTGGTTTGCAAGGCCTTCCTGGTGGCGCACTTTTCGCACTCCCGGTCCCTTCCGATTAATTCGTAACATTTCCTGTTTTTAACCTGCTCCGGACCTAAACCCAGTAAGTTGTAACCGGCCTGGTTGTAACGCTCAACCGTGTAATCGGGGTACTGGAGCGCTAAAACATCGGGGATAGCATTAAAAATACCTTCGAGCAGCCTGTTTTGGCTGGCCAGCGCTTCTTCTGTTTCCCTTTGAGCGGTAATATCCCTTACCCACTCTATTATATATTTTACCTCATTATTTTGATCAAGAATGGGAATAACCCTTTGATCAAGCAAGGTACCATCCTGCAAGCGGGCTTCCTGCTGGAAAGGCTCTTTGGTTTTAAAAACTTCTACCGCCCGGCACTCAGGGCAGATTTGATCAAAGCCCCTGTAGGTCCGGTAGCATTTGGTTCCAGGCAACCTTTTATCTTCTGCGACGTCCCCAAATCCCTTCCAGTTGCTGTAGATGATCTTCATATCAGGATCCTGGATGGATATCAGATCCGGGATCAAATCCAGCAGTTTATCTGAAGACTGCAGTAAAGTTTTAATCAAGCTTTTTTCCGGCTTGCTGTTCATATCTGGCCACCTTATCTGTCAAAAAAATCCTGCCGGTCTGGGAGCAGTAAATTAATGTATAAAATTTCCATACTGTTGTCTAAAGCATTATCCTTCTATTGCAAACCCGGCCAGTTCTCCAAAAATTTATAAATATAGCCCGCATTATTTATGTTAAGAGAAAAATTTACTCCTTATACAAATAGCAGGATTAGGTCAAACAGTCAAGTCTTAAAGGCCCGGTATCCTGTAAGGTTTTTAAAACAGGGTTAAGGCACGAGTTTTTTTAAATAATATTTGTTAAAATGCCGTCCGGCCTTTAAGATCAAGGGAGCTGTTTCTTCCGGTTATGCAGGGCCTGACAGGCTTCAACAATTTTTTAAAAAAGCTTCACCCTTAAGTTAGAGCCACTCATCTATAACGGGCAAAAACAGTTCGATCAGCTCTGGATCAAACTGGGTTCCGGAGCAGCTCATGAACTCCGCTTTAATATCACTTTTACTCATGGCCCTTTTGTAAGGCCGGCCGTTGGTCATTACTTCAAAAGAATCGGCAATGGCGGTGATGCGGGAAAGCAGGGGAATGTCCCATTCCTTCAATCCTTGCGGGTAGCCCTTGCCGTCCCAGCGTTCATGATGGGCCAGAATGTCTTCTGCTACATGTTTAAAATCATCGCTGGCCCAGGCGATGCGAAAGCCAATTTCGGGATGAGTCTTGATTACAGCCCACTCCTGTTCAGTTAGAGGGCCATTTTTGGTTAAAATCTGCTCGGAAATATTGATTTTCCCAATATCATGCAGAGTAATGAGCAGTTTCAGGCGGCTTTGCTCGGCATCGGTCAGTTTTAGTTTATGGCCGATTATTTGGCCTACGGCCTGCATGCGCCTGGTATGGGCCTCGGTTTCAAAACTTTTTTCAGCCAGGGTTGTTAACAGGGTCTGCAAAACGGTGTTTTTCGCGCTGCGGCTCTCTGTCAATTTTCTCCTGTTCAGATTGTTTTCTGCTTCCCGCAGGGTATCAAAAAGAACCCCTGCAGCTTCTCTTTGCTCCGCCAGTCCCAGGGTTAAAGATAAAGGAACCTCTTCCTTAAACTGTTCTGAACAGGCCTGATCAATGCTTTTGCAAACTTTACTGGCCTCTTGAAGGCTTGTTTGCGGCATCAAGATTATAAATTCATCGCCGCCCCAGCGGGCAAGGATATCATTTTCCCGGCAGCACTGTTTTAAAATTAAAGCTGCAGTTTTTAACAATTCATCACCAAAATTGCTGCCGTAAGAATCGTTAATGAGCTTTAAACCGTTTAAATCAGCGATGATAATGCTGATGGGATACTGGTTTAGCAGGGCGGTATCATTGATTAATTCTTCGAAGTAGTAGCGGTTGTAGAGGCTGGTAAGGCTGTCATGGCGGCTTAAGTGCAGCAGTTCCTGCTCGGTTTTTTTATGTTCAGTTATGTCGATATGGGTGCCTACGGTAATGTCGGTTAAGCTCCCGTCAGGTTTTTTTAAAGTCTGCCCGCGAGACCAGATCCATACCCAGTGGCCGTCTTTATGCAGCATTCTGAAAGAATTCTCATACAACCCCGGAGAACCGCTGGTGAGGTAATCTTTAAAACGTTTTGCAGCCTTCTCATTGTCGCCCTGGTGCATCAGGTCGTTCCAGGTCACTTTAAGATTGGGCCGGCCGTCCATAATGTAATCAGATTGCTTTCGACCCAGCATCTTAAAATATTCCGGGCTGCACCACAGGTAGCCGGTCTTTCTGTTGTATTCCCAGGCACCGGTATTTGAGACCGTGATAATTGATTTGTAGCGTTCCCAGCTTTCCTTTAAAACATCCTCGGTTTCTTTTTGCCTGGTTATATCCTGGGTTATGGCCAGTAAGGAAGTAACCTTGCCATCAGTTCCGTTTCGCTCCGGTATTATCCTGGTAGATAAGAGCCTGCGGCCTTCTGGTAAAGATAGGAAGCCTTCATGGAGCTGTTCCTTCCCGCTGTTTAAGGATTGCTTTAAAAACTCATGACGGGCTTTGAGCTGCTCTTTAAGCTCAGGGGTGGGGCTGTTATCTGCCAGGTCCAGAAAAGATTTGCCTTTAAGTTGGTCAAAGGGAATACCAAACAGGCGCTCTAAGGCTTTGTTAATATAAAGATGTTTAAGCCTGCTGTTAAAACGAGCGATTAACAGGGGCAGGTTATCCATAATTGCAGCAAGTTCGGCTTCAGGGTTTACGTCCGTACAGGCTTCTTTTTGCTTTGCCATATCATGCAGGTAAAGGGTGATAAGATCTGGTTCATGGACGTAAGCCGCAATTTCATACCAGCAGTGGGTTGATTGGTTGTATTTGACCATCCGGGTGTTTTCACCTACATTTTTTAACTGGCTGTATATGCTGAACCATTCAATTTGCAAGCCTTGAGTGATAAAAGGACAGTCTCTAACCGATTTACCGACAAGATCTGCTTCAGAAAGCCCGCTGATATTTTCAAAAGCAGGGTTTACATATACAAAAATATAGTCAACGGGATTACCGCTGTCACCACGCACCACCATCTGCTGAGCAAAAGCTTTTTCCGAATGAGTATGTAATTGTTTTTGCTGTTTATCTCGGCCGGGCATTTAAAATATCCTCTCGCTTACAGGTTTGCTGATAGATTCCTGGAGTTATCTTTGTCCTTTAAGCCGAAATTGCTCAAATTTGTTATTTATAATTACTACAAAAACACCTTAATTCCTGCCAGCTTATAGCTGTTCTTTTAAAATTGCTTTTTATAAAAATATTTAAAACATGATAAAATAATCAAAATCAGCCCTGCTGGGGATCTATTTTGGAATGAATTGTGCTAATATTAAAATATCTAATTGCTTGCTGTTTTATGCCGCCCTGTAAGATTGATCTGTTTTGAAATTTTAGTTTTGCCTGTTCCTTTCTTATCTTTTATTTACAAGGAGGTTTAATTTATGGACAGTACTTTACAAGTGGAACTTAAGTGTTCACGGCCCGAAGTAGAGGGGTTTCAGGATTACTTTGAAAAGGCAATGTACCCCTCTTTAATGGAAATGGAAGAAAACCGGGTGGAAGCCCAAAAAAAATCTAATAGAAACGCATTATTAGCCCTTATTCCCCTTCTTCTGGCTATTGCCGCTTTTTTTGCCCTGGGCTTTAGCATCCGGGAAGATGCTTTAGCTTTCTTTTCTGTTGGAGCTTTATACATCATTGTGGCCTGTATTTTTATAGCCAGGCCCATGCGCAAAGTGGGAACAGATATTAAAACTTTTCTGATGGATAGCATCTGCTCTTTTTTGAAAGTAGATTACAGCGCTACCGATAAAGACTTTCCTTTCAAGGTCTTTAAAGATGCAGGCCTGCTGCCGGGGCATGATGACAGAGCTTTAAAAGATCATGTCTATGGCATTTATAAAAAAATCGCTTTTAATTTAGTTGAATGTCACCTTTTTAAAACCCAAACCCATGGCAGCAGTGATAGCACCAGTACCAGCTCAGAAACAGTTTATCACGGCATCTTGATAACCATTGATTACCCTGATCCCATTACGGGAAAAACCCTGATCAGCGGTGACTCCGGCATGTTCAGGAACTTCTTTAAAGGCCTTTTTCACGGTCAAAAGATCGAACTGGGGCATTCGGGCCTTGACGATCATTATTTGATCCATACTTCCGACGAAGAAGAAGCCCGAAAGCTGCTCTCCCCGCGCCGGGTTGAAAAGATCATGGCCCTGGTAGAGCACATCGGTCCCTGTGCCCTGGAAATGGCTTTTATGGACGGCTACCTCCTGCTGTCCGTCAGGATTGATCACAGCCATTTTGCAGTAACCTCCCATAACCCGGCCACCTGTACCCGGACTGTGGGCTATATTGTCCAGGAAATATGCATTATCTTTGATCTCATCGATATCCTAGGTTTTGAAGAAAAAACGGCCTGAGGCGCTTTTATGGTTTAACCCTGTACCCTTTATAGCCAGTAGGCCAAAAGTGAAAAAGTCACGAATACTTGTTGCCGCTGTAACTGCACCGGTTTAGCTTTAAGCTTTTCGCCCGGGCCTGCCCTTTTGGTAAGCTCATCTTAAGCTCTTTTCCGGTGGCCGGCTTCCTGACAACAAGACCGTTTTAGGTTTCGCTTTACCGGTGTCTTAAGGCCTTTATTTATGCTCGCTTCAGTAATCTTCAAGCAGGCTTTCAGCACCAACAGGCGAAGCAGGTGATGGAAGCGGTCCATGAAATGCAATTGCAAACAGAAGAAGTGCTTCTCATACTGCCTGGCGAAAACGACGGTTTTTGAAGTAAACCGCTTGATTGAAGCTTTAAATGCTGCAGGAATTGATTTTTTCGGAGGTATTTTTCCCGGTATTATATATGATGAAGCGAGATATGACAGTGGAATGATTCTGACTACATAAAGCGCTCCGGCCAAACCCTGCATCATCAAGGGATTTTACTTCAGTAGATGAGATTATCCCTGCCATAGAAGATTTACGGGCAGCTGAACAGCTACCGGGATGGTTGTTAAATCTTATTGCGCCTGGGTGAGCTGGGCATTCTCAAGCTTTATTATCACGATCAAAAAAAGCTTAAACGACCTGGAAGCGATCCATTATGAAGACAGAGCCGCCGTTGCACAAAGCCTATGCCCGCTACATGATCAATGGAATTTTAAACCAGGAGTTCAGGATAACCCGTCCTGATAATGAGATAAAGTGGGTCTGGGCCCGTTCATTTCCCGTTAAGGACGATGCCGGCGAGACGATCAGTCATACCGGAATAGTGGTCGATGTTACCGCACGCAAAGAAACGGAGCTGGAGCTGGAACTATCCAGGGAAAAAGCCGAAGAGGCCAACCGGGCTAAAAGGCAATTTATGGCTAATATGTCTCACGAAATAAGGACTCCTTTCAGCGGTATTTTAAATCTGGCAGGATTAAATGCCGGCGGATAGAATATACTATCTAGGTAGTTACTGACGTTTAATAGTGTGCTGGCCTTAAATACTGGCTTCTAAGGAACGGTATTAACGCTTCAAATCTTTACTTAAACGACAGCATGAATCGGCATTAATAAATAAGGAGTTTTTTATGGGCCGGGAAGAAGAAAAAGAACAATTGATCATCGACAAACTGCCGGAAGGTTTCGAGCCCCTGGGTAAAGCCTGGAAAATGAACCCGAACAGGCTGCGCGCCATCGAGAGAGGCAGACTGGTGCGCTTCAATAATCTTTATGAAGCTGCAATGGGTGCCATCAACAAGGTTGCCGCTTCAGCCATTCAGAGTGTTTTCGACCTTGGCGATATCATTTATTTTATGCCCCGCAATAGGCCGCTTAAGAACCTTGAGGTCATCGAACTTTATGCGGCCCGGGTTGGTTCCCTGCTGGCCAGGCTTGAAGCGGAAAAAGAAGCTGAAGTAAGCCGGGATCAGGCGCAGTATAAGCGCTGCCATTAAAAAAAACAAACCCTGGAGTATAGAATACCGCATTCTTGCCATCGCTAAAGCTTATTTGGATTTAACTAAAGAGGGCCTTCACCGCCGGGCCCCGGATCATCACCAGGCCCTTGCCGAGATCAAAAAAGAGGCCGGTACCCGCTTTGACCCGGCTTTAACGGAAACTTTCAGCGAACTCTAAAAGCTTCCGGTGAAAGGTAGTTTGCTTTCAAGGTTTGCTTAACCGCTCATGGAGCGGTAAAATATAAAAACGAGGTGTTATAAAATGAAAAAAGAAATTCCTGAGTTTATCAAAGCCTATGATAACCGTGACAACCCTCTCTATGAAGCAGTTGTTAAAGTTTCTGAGACTGCTTTTGCCGGAGATGCATTGGATCACAAGACAAAACTGCTCATTGCCCTGGCGCTTGATGCTGTGCTGGGCTCAGATCACGGCGTTGCTTCTCTGGCCAGGCAGATCCGGTCGGTCGGCGGTACTGATGCAGAAATAAACGACGCTCTCCGGGTGGCTTACTATGTGGCCGGTATGAACACTCTGGTTTGCGGAAATGCCGCTTTTGAAGGCGAGTAAATGATAAGCGGCGCCGCAGAAAAAATTTTCTTTTACCCCTTAATCAACTTCAGCCCCTGCCGATAACAGCTATAAGAGTTAATATAGCTGTTATATCACCGGAAAGGAGCATCTGGGCTATCAGCGTAATCAGCAAAGTATATCTCTTTAATGCCTACCGCAAGCAAAAAGGTGAATCAGTCGGCTCCGGTCAAAAGCCCGGTTCTGCCGAAGAACGCCCGCCTGCCAGTTCTAACCGGCCCAAGGTTGAAAAATTTAGCACCGCTGAAAAAACCTCTGCCCGCATTTTTGAGCTGAGCCGTTACATGAATGATGGTGGAGGTTCGTCTGAGCTGATTAAAGTCGCTAAAGACGCTCTCGATGAAATCGACTCCGTTCTCCAGGAAATGCGCTCTTTATCCGAGCATGCGGCCGGTGATAAGATGACTCCTTTTGAGCGATCAATGGCCCAGAATTCGATTGACGGTTACATCGCTGAAATCGATCGCATTGCCACTGAAGCAGAATTAAAAGCGGCCCGCCTGCAAAATGCTTCCCGCCCCGGCCCCCGTGAACCGTTGCATTAAAGCAGTTACCCGGGGCGTGCTTTTTCTAAAGAATTGATTACTTCATTACTCAAAGCTTCCAGTTTGCCACGCATTAATATATTTTTAGCCCAGGCAAAGAATAGTTCGAATTCATCCGACTCTAATTTGTAAACGTGAACTCCTACTTAATCATGACGGGTTCTTCTTGAAAAAAAGTTGCCAACAACCCCGCTTCCTTGGCAATCAAGCATATCATTGCATATTCATACCATAACTGTTAAAGAGTAAGAAAACCGAAGCTCTAAGCGGACAGCTTATGGCGCTGTTTTTAAGGCTATTGGCTCCAGGATTGGGTTTCCTTCCCCGTCAAATCCAACCAACTTTTCGTAATCGGCCACCCCTTGCTCAGGTAGGGCTGTGGAGTGGTAGATGGCTTTGGCTATATCATTTCCCGCCTTAAAATACTGGGTGCTGTATTCAGAGAGTGCAATAAATTTGTTACCGGAGCGGATAGCATGGATATAGGCTGTGTAATCAAGAGCATTTAAATAATCATATAATTGGTTACCGCTTTGTTCAAAAAGAACACTACCGTACTTGGTGATACAGACCTCCATCTGTGCTACCCCTGCGTTCAAGATTAATTTTTCTACCCTGGCTTCGTCTAGTACATGTACAGGAACTGTTTTGGTATGGCACAAGTAGTTTCCGGCTTCTACAGTGACCTCGATCATAGCTATTCCTTCTCCTTTTGCTTTGATCACTGCAGATGTATTATTATGGCCGGTTTCTATAGTAACAACATTTTCATCGGAGCTGATGAATTTTACCTTATAGTCTTGATCAGGTTCCATTACCTTTGCAGCAAGCCTTTTTCCCTCACCCAGATTCATTTCCAGTTCGGCTGGAGTGACCGAAAAACTAACCGGTTTAGTTTCTCCTGCCAAGGCCGTATAAAGATAAGGGATATTAACTTCTTCCAGAAGTTCAATCTTATTCTCCTTAACAATACCCCATAATGTATGAAGCTTCTTAAGCACCTCTTTGGTAGGCTGAATTAACTCTATCAATTACGATTATAGCATATTTAAAACTGGCCTGCCCTCCTTATGGGATAAAACCCTTTTATATTATCAACGCCAGGGATGATATGAGCTATATTGATATCCCTGACGCCATGACGCGGTTAAGAGTGTATCACCAAAAGGAGGCGAGCTCTTTTGTTTCTCCTGTATTGGGGTCAAAGGTGGTTTTTGTTTCATATCAAGTGCGTCTCAAGCCCCGTCCAACTACCTGCTCACATAAAAGTTGAGAAGAAAAAGCATGCAAACCCATGATGTGAGTTACAGTCTTTGCATCCCACCCTTCAGATAACATGCCAACAGATATTACTTTCTTAATATCAGCGCCAGGCTTGCCTGTCTTGCCAACGGTATCTACAGTTGTCCGCAGGTATTCAGCCTGCTGCTTTTTTGTTAGCTTCGGCTCTGGCGGTTTTTCCTTATCTTCTTGCTCTTGATCTGATACCAGTTCTTCTACCTCTGCTAGAGGCTCTTCACTGGCCTCGGCTTCATTTAACACTTTTGAATCAATATGCAAGATCCGGTCCGGGTCACAGCGCTCATCAATATGGATGCGCTTTGCATCAAAAGCATGTTTTATTCTTGCTGCTGTTTCGGTGCGGTTGCATACGGTAATCATGACTGGTGGCGTTGGATGGTTATATTCCATCCACATTTTCCAGGTTTCACGCCAGTCATAGTCTAGAAGGTAGTA
>PWYU01000025.1 GCA_003567725.1 Syntrophomonadaceae bacterium
CCTGGCGGATTCTATTTGTACCCAATGCAAACTCTGTGTTGATGCCTGTCCTGTGGGGGCCCTGTATCATAAAGAGACTTAGAAAAAATAATAATTCCCCTTGCAGCCTTTACTGGTCCATTTTTTTACAGTACTATTCAAATATGCTATACTTAAAGTTGGTTTTCTACCAGCGTAGAAAATAATATTTTATGGGAGTTGAAAGTAAATGTCCGGTCTTGTTGCCATTTTTGGCAAAAAAAGCGAAGAGTCAGATATGGAACCACTGATAGAAAGAGTTAAGTTCAGGGGGACCTGTAAGGGAGTTCAGGCTGATGAAGATGGTTATGGTATGGCTGTTTTAAATAGCGCTGAACCAGAAAGTGAAAGCGATATTTCTGCTGCGCTTGATGGATACATGGTGTTTTCTGAAGAGGAAGGGACAATTTTGCAGGGCGGTGAAGGCGAAACCAGGTTCTGTGATATTTTTAATAAGGAAGGCCTTTCCTGTTTTGAGAGCATTGAAGGCGAATTTGCCATTGCTTATTATGATGATGACGGCAGCCCCTTCGTGGCAAGAGATCCTTTCGGAGTTAAACCTCTCTACTATGCGAAAAAAGATGGTACATTATACATTGCTCCTGAAATCAAAGCTCTCGTGGATCTCGATGTGGAAATAAAAGAAGCGCCACCGGGCAGCTATCTCGATGACAGTCAAACCTGGGTCAGGTATTACAAGGTTCCGCGGATTATTGAAAACAAGGAGCTGACTCTTGAAGAAGCAGAAGAGAAAATGCGCCACCTGCTTTACCTGGCTGTAGAAGAGCGGATCGAAGGAGCAGATAACCTGGGTGTTTATTTAAGCGGAGGTTTAGATAGCAGCGTCGTAGCTGCACTGGCAGCTGAAATATCACCTGAGCCGCTTAACACGTACACAGTTGGAGTTGAAGGAAGCGAAGATGTTAAGTATGCGGAAATAGTTGCAAAAAGAATTGGATCAAAGCCTCATGTTTACACTTATAATATAGATGAGATGCTCGAGGTTCTGCCTAAAGTTATTTACCATTTAGAGTCATTTGATTGTGCTTATGTCCGCTCTTCAATACCCAATTATATTGCAGCACGTTATGCTGCCAGGGATGGGCGCAAGATTATGCTTACCGGTGAAGGATCAGATGAAATATTTGCCGGTTATAGCTATTTGAAAACACTTGGTTCGGACAAAGAGATCAGCGAGGAAATTGAAACCTTTCTAAAAAACCTTAGTAAAACCGGGCTGCAGCGTGTAGACCGCATGAACTCGGCACATGGTCTTGACTGCAGGGTGCCTTTTCTTAAGCCGGCCCTGCTCGAACTGGTCCAGCAGTTCCCGCTTGACTGGAAACTGCATGACTTTGATAGTGATGAGCCTGTTGATAAGTGGATCCTAAGACGTGCATTTGTACCTGAGCTTGGTGAAGAAGTAGCCTGGCGTGAAAAGCAGCAATTTGATCAGGGGTCCGGTTCTTCGGATATGCTGACAAGTATTGCTGAAGAAGCTATCAGTGATGAGGAGTTTGCTAAAGAATCTGAAGCAGCTCCGGTTCCGGTTCGAAACAAAGAAGAGCTTTATTACTACCGTATCTTCAGACGTTACTATCCTGAATCAGTTTTGCCGCTAGTAGGACGCTGGACTAAAACCAGCTAAATTATGTTTAACCTGGACCAGGTATTTAAAGGAGAATAGTTGTTGAGTTATAAAGCAGTTATTTTCGATCTAGATGGAACTTTGCTTGATACCCTGGAGGATCTGGCTCTTTCTGTAAACTCTGTTTTAAAAGAGAAAGGGTTCAAAGAGCATTCAGTAGAGGCATACCGGTATTTTGTTGGGGATGGAATAGATGTTTTAGTAAAAAGGGCTTTCCCGGCAGAGTTAACCGGCTCGGAACATGAACTTGAACAAATTGTTAAAAAAGTCAAAGAAGAATACAGCCGGAGGTGGGCCGACAATACCAGGCCCTACCCCGGTGTAAATGATCTGCTCAACTTCCTTAAAGACAATAAGATCCCTATGGCGATATTCTCAAATAAACCTCACGAGTTTGCCCTGCTTACAGTTGACAAGTTATTGCCAGACTGGTCTTTTTTTGAAGTATGCGGTATCAGGCCGGGTACTCCCCACAAACCGGACCCACAGGGAGCTCTTTCTATTTCGCAAAAGATGAAGATTCCACCGAGTGAAATAGTTTACCTGGGAGATACAGGAACTGATATGCAAACAGCAAAAGCCGGCGGTTTTTATGCAGTAGGAGCACTATGGGGTTTCAGGCCCGCTGAAGAATTGGAGCATGAAGGGGCTTTAATGCTGGCATCTTCACCTGCTGATTTAGAAAGGCTATTTTAGCTCGTAATTGCAAATCTGTATTTCTATTTACTGCTGAGCTTTACTAAGCAAACCAGGCAGTAAGATTAAGTTTATAATACGGAGGTAGTCATGACAGCGAAGGGAGCATACCTGGTAGATTTTGACGGAACAATAACTACAATTGATATTTCCCAGGAAATTGCTACATTTTTTGGTGGCACGGAATATGCAAAAATTGAGCAAATGTACAGGAACAAAGAGATTCCAATTCGCAAGTGGCTGCAGCTGACTGCAGAAAAGCTTCCACCTGATCCTGACAAATTACTTGAAAAAGCAATGGAGTGGGCTGAAATAAGGCCGGGATTCGAAGAATTTTTAAGCTTTGCCCGCTCTAAAGAGAGGCCAGTTGTTGTGGCCAGTGATGGTTTTGGGTTTTACATTGAGCCAATTCTGCGGCACTTTGATCTTTTTGAGCAAATAGACGTTATTTATAAAAACAACACTTTTTTAAACAGCAAGGGTTTTTTTGAAGTCAACACTCCCTATGCCCACAGAACTTGTCATGTTTGTGGTAATTGCAAGGCATCACATGTGGTCTGGTTAAAGGAAGAAGGTAAAAGGGTTACTTATATTGGAGATGGCAGCAATGATCGTTATGGCGCTTCCTGGGCTGATCATGTATGTGCACGAGATCAGTTGCTAAATTACTGCCGGGAATATGGGTTTGCCCACTCGCAATGGTCTGATTTTTACGATATTATAAAAGTAGACTTGCCTGAACAATATGATCGTTCAAAGGATTCTCTGTGCGAACCAAGGGGAAGCGGAGTAAAAGTTTTGAAATAGTGTTTTTTATAAAAA
>PWYU01000018.1 GCA_003567725.1 Syntrophomonadaceae bacterium
AATAAGGGAGTAAATCCCTGCCCAAAGAAAATATTATCGCCTAAAATAAGGGCTACTCTTTCCTGGTTTATAAATTCTTCTCCAACTATAAATGCCTGGGCAATTCCTTCGGGCTTCGGCTGCACAGCATAGTGAAATTTCATACCGAAATCTTCGCCCGAACCCAAAAGCTGCTCATATTTGTCTATATCCTGTGGTGTAGATATAATTAATATCTCCATTATACCGGCTAACATTAGAACAGACAGGGGATAATAAATCATCGGCTTGTCATAAACCGGCAATAACTGCTTCGATATACATTTCGTGATCGGATAAAGCCTGGTACCGCTACCGCCAGCAAGAATTATTCCTTTCATCAAACAGCACCTCGTATATTATTTATATCCATTTATTTTATCTCCCTATAGCGATAATTCTGATCTATCCAATTTTTATATTCTCCCGTTTTTACACTGTTTACCCAATCAGGATTTTGCAAATACCAGCGAACAGTTTTACGCAAACCGGTATTAAAGGTTTCCCGGGGTTTCCAACCTAGTTCAGCGGCGATTTTTGTTGAATCTATCGCATAGCGGTAATCGTGTCCCGGTCGGTCCCCAACGAATGTAATAAGCTTTTTATAGAAATCTGTATCTTTTGATGTTTCTTCAGCCAGCAATTCACAAATCTTGTTCACCAAATCAATGTTTTTCCATTCATTTCCGCCACCAATATTGTAAGTAGACCCTATACGGCCTTTTTCCATTACCAGCCAAACAGCCCGACAGTGATCTTCAACGTAAAGCCAATCACGTACATTTAAACCTTTACCGTAAACAGGCAGCGGCTTTTCCTCGAGAGCGTTTGTGATTACCAGCGGAATTAGTTTCTCAGGGAACTGGTAGGGTCCATAATTGTTTGAGCAATTTGTAATTACAACCGGCAACCCGTAGGTATGGTAATAAGCCCTGACCAGGTGATCACTCGAAGCCTTAGAAGCTGAATAAGGGCTACGTGGATCGTAACCGGTTTCTTCAGAAAACAAACCGTTATCACCCAGAGAACCATAGACCTCATCTGTACTGATATGATAAAACAACTTTTTATTTTTTGAACTATCCCAGTATTTACGGCACGCTTCGAGCAGGTTAAATGTACCCTTAATATTAGTTGTTATGAAATCAGCAGGACCGACAATACTTCGATCAACATGACTTTCGGCTGCAAAATTAATGACAACATCCGGTTTATACTTAGTAAAAAGAGAATCAACCTGATCATATTCTGATATTGAAGCTTTTTCAAAAACATAATTCTTTAAAGAAGAAACCTCTTCCAGGTTTAGTGGATTAGCAGCATAAGTTAGCTTATCTATGTTGACAAATTGGTACTCGGTAAAACTGGGCAAAAAAAGGTTAAGAAAGTTAGAACCAATAAAACCGCTGCCACCGGTAACGAAAATAACCATAATTGCCCTTCCTTTACTGCAGGATCATGCTAACGCAAGAGTAGAAACTTGTAGAAAAATCAAACTCATGCGAAATTATACCTGCCAATATCATGATTGTCATATAATTCCTACTAAGCATTATAGCAGTTATCCTTTTCAGGCTCAACACGCTGCGCTATCTGATCATAGATGGTCTCACTATAATACTTTAACAAACCCCTTTATCCCGGCATTAAGTAATAAAATACAGACTGCCTTTGCTTGCTATACGCTTTAAATGTTATACTAAGGTCAAGTTTACAGAATCAAATCAGATTGGAAGTCAAAACAATAAAATAGAAACATTAAAGTAGCCAAAACAGAAGGTAACTATATGAATAAAAAAGCTCACCAAACGGTAGCCCCTGCTAAATTAATCGACTTAATAATTTTTGCCTGCATAGACCTTTTAGCATTAACAGCTGCCATTTTACTGGCTGTTCTAATCAGGCTATATATTTTACCCGTGTTATGGCCTTATTATGCGACAGTTGAACCACCTCCGGGAGCGACCTTAAACCTGTGGTGGTTACCGCTAGTTGCTATTATTTTTCTGGCTTACGAGGGACTTTACTTTAACCGTCTGCCTTACTGGCGGGAATTTGAGAAAATTATCACTGCCCTAAGCCTGGCTTATCTGATCATATTTGCGCTTGTCTACCTGCTCAGAATACACGAAGAAGTTTCACGGACAGCTATAGTCATCAGCTTCTTGGTAGCAATGTTAACTGTACCAAGCCTGCGCTACCTGACCAGGAGCTACCTTAACCGCTTTAAATTCTGGCGCAGAGGCATCATTATATCCGGAACGGGTCCGACCGGTATCTCCGCAGCCAGGGCAGTTATAAACGAGCCCTACCTGGGCTACGAAGTAATCGGGTTCCTCGATGACAACTTCTCTGGCAGCAGCGTTGCTGTAAATTACAGCCAATCTAAACCCCTTCTGGGCAAAACAGCAGATTGCGAAAACATCGCTGCTGAAACAAACGCAGATATTGTGATTATTACCGCCTCATCTAAAGAAAAAGGGGAAACTATTGTAAAACTTGCAAACCACCTACACACGCGAGTAAAATCATTAGTTCTGATTCCCGATCTAGTCGGCATCCCGGTAATTGGAGTAGAAGCAGACTACTTTTTCAACGAGCAGTTAATAAGTCTGCGCATCAGGAATAACCTTGCCCGTCCTGAAAAACTGCTTTTAAAAAGAGCTTTCGACATAGTAGCAGGCACAATTATAGTGATATTTTTGCTGCCCTTGATGGCAGTTATCGCCATTGCAATTAAAATAAATGACCCGGGCAGTTCAATCTTTCGGCAAGAAAGAGTCGGGAAAAACGGAAAAACTTTTACCTGCTTAAAGTTTCGCACCATGTTTGTTGATGCCGAAGATATCCTGCAAGATTTAATAAATAACGACCACAATATAAAAAGTGAATGGGAGCAAAATTTTAAATTACGCAATGACCCGCGGGTAACTGCCGTGGGCAAATTCCTGAGGGCCACAAGCTTAGATGAGTTGCCGCAGTTAATAAACGTACTAAAAGGAGATATGAGCCTGGTCGGGCCACGTCCCCGGCCAATTTACGAGATAGAGCAGCAGTCAGAAACTACCCTGTTCCAGGCCGGGCTTGATGTTAGACCCGGATTAACCGGTCTCTGGCAGGTATCGGGACGCAGTGAACTTGATTTTGAAAACCGAAT
>PWYU01000069.1 GCA_003567725.1 Syntrophomonadaceae bacterium
GCAATTAAAGCTATTAGTGACAATGATACAGGTTATACCCACAGTTTAGGCAAGTGGGAACTTCGTACTGAAATTGCCACCTATTATAATAGAACGTATGATGTGAAAGTTGATCCGGATCAGGTCATTGTTACCTCAGGTTCTTCTCCGGCAATGCTGCTTGCTTTCTCGGCATTGATGGGTGCAGGGGATCAGTTGATAATGTCCGATCCATATTACGCCTGCTACCCCAACTTTACAAACTATATTGGAGCTGAACCGCTATTTGTTACCTGCCGTGAAGAAAATGCTTTCCGGCTGCAGCCTGGTGATGTCAAAAAAAAGCTAAACCCAAAAGTTAAGGGTATTCTAATTAACTCACCAGCTAATCCGACCGGGGCAGTTCTGGATGAAAAAGAACTAAAGGGTTTGGCTGAATTAGGACCCTGTATAATATCCGATGAAGTCTATCATGGAATAAACTATACCGGTCGGGATCGCTCCATACTTGAATATACCGATCAGGCTATAGTTATCAACGGGTTTTCAAAGCGCAATATCATGACAGGTTGGAGGCTTGGTTACCTGATTGCACCCCGCTCAATGATCAGGAACATGCAAAAATTACAGCAAAATCTATTTATATGTGCCTGTGCTTTTAACCAGGCAGCAGGTATTGCGGCATTACGGGAGAGCTCAGATGTGCTTGAAAAGCGCTTCAGTGATTATAACGAACGCCGGATTTACCTTTACGAAGCGCTCCAGGGTATTGGTATTGCCCCGGCCAAGCCGCCTGACGGTGCTTTCTACATGATGGCTAATGTTAAGAAATACACTGATGATTCTTACTCATTTGCCATTCGCATTCTTGAGGAAGCAGGAGTTGCTGTTACTCCGGGCATTGATTTTGGCAATGGTGCGGAAGGTTATATCCGAATTTCTTATGCCTGTTCTATGGAAACTTTGCAGGAGGGCTTGCGCCGGCTGGAAGACTTTTTCAACCAACTCCAGTGAATTTTTTGTCAAGGGAAGGAAGAGAGCAATGCTTTCAAAGCGTCTAGTTATTGTTGCGAACGGGGAGCTTAAAGATTTAACTTTTTATGAAGCTGTAATCAGGCCGGATGATTATATTGTATGTGTCAATGGCGGCACAGGGCATGCCCTTGCCCTGGGATTAAAACCGGACCTGGTAATTGGTGATTTAGACTCTCTGTCTGCTGCCGATCGGGAAGAAGTTAATAGGCTTAACCCAGAGTTGATAGTCTACCCTTCAGAAAAAGATAAATCCGACCTGGAGCTCGCCCTTGACCATGCAGTTAAAAGCAAACCAAATGAAATTATATTGATAGGTGCTCTTGGTGGTACACGTTTTGAACATGCTTTCATCAACGTACTGCTGTTGTATATCCCTCTCCGACAGCGCATTCCTGCACGGATTATAAGTGAAGACCAGGAGATTATGCTGGTCAGGGATCAAGCAACAATAGATGGCAATGCAGGTGATTACCTTTCGCTTTATGCCCTGACCAACCGGGCAGATGGTATAATAACAGGGGGGTTAAAATATCCTCTTAGCAATGATACACTTTATTTTGCCTCAACTCTGGGTCTCAGCAATGAATTTATTTCCAAACAGGCTAATGTATCGCTTAAATCGGGATTGCTACTTATAATTAAGTCTTCTGCTGAAAAAACAGCCAAAGATTTTAGCTGGCCAGGGCACTGACCAATATTTGCTTGTAAAGCGTAAAATCCCTGGTAGTTATTAACCTTCTATTCCTGGGACGCTCGAGCTCAATATTTTGTTCGATAGCATTTCTCCCGGGTCTTCCTGTAATAACGTAAACACGATCTGAAAGGTAAATTGCTTCATCAATGCTGTGCGTTACGAAAAGAACCGAGCGCCTGAAGCTTTCCCATATTCCAAGCAGCCAGTCCTGCATTTGTTCCCGGGTTAGGGCATCGAGGGCTGCGAAAGGTTCATCCAGTAGCATTATATTGCTATCAATCAGCATGGTCCGCAGCAGGGCTGCTCTCTGGCGCATACCTCCTGATAGCTGGTAAGGATAGTAATCTGCAAAGCCTTCCAGCCCAAACAAAGAAAGCATTTCAGAGACTTGTATATAAGCTTCTTTCTTGCTCATTCCTTCAGCCAGCAAGGGAAGAGCAGCATTTTGCCATGTTGTTTTCCACGGAAATAGATGGTCCTGCTGTGGCATATAACCGATTAGCTGTGGTAAGCCTGTTACATCTTCACCGTCAATCCAGACTTTGCCGCTATCAGGTTTAAGCAACCCGGCTGCAATTTTCAGGATTGTACTCTTCCCGGATCCGCTTGGCCCTAAAACAGATACAAATTCACCGGGGCTAACATTTAGAGACATGTTTTCCAGGACGGCCAGCTTTTTTTCGCCTGAGTAGTATGTTGTGCTAATATTTTCAAGTTTAAGCTTTTCTATTTTTTTCACCTCAGGAATTGGTTTGTAAAAGCTTCTTCAAAATCCGGCAGATCATCAATCAAGTCATACCGGTACAACCACTGCCCATATCTTTCCCATATTTCATGATCCTGTATGCCCCAGGTTTCTGCATCAGCTTGGTACTTATCTGCGAGCCATTTCTGGCTGGCCCTGACCAGTTCTTCATCAAGCTCAGGGGCGTGGTTTAAGAGGTGAACTGCTGCTCTGTCCGGATCTTCAATGGCCAGGCGGTAACCATCAGCAGTGGCTTTCATGAACCTTTCGGCGAGATCCGGGTTGTTTTCGGCCAGGTTTTCGCTGGTTATAATCACCGGAGTATAATAATTCAGGTCAGGCTCTTCTTTGCGGAGTTCAATAAAGTTAAGTTCCATGTCCTTCAGCTCAGCTTCGATACCGGTCCAACCGTAATAGATCCAGGCAAAATCTGCTTCACGCTCGATAACAATAAGTGAGTCGACCTCCCCGGTTGTAACAATATCTACCTGGTCAAAATCTGCATCGTAGTCTTCCATTAAGGCTTTAATCATCGCTTCTTCGACCGGTGAACCCCAACCGCCATAACTTTTTCCTTCAAAATCGGCAGGGGTTACTATTTCCCTATCTTTGAGAGAAGCGAAGCCGGAAGTGTTCTGCTGAATAATGGCGGCAATAGAAACTACAGGCAGATCGCTTAAGCGGGCAAAAGTTATCTCTTCCTGGTAGCTAA
>PWYU01000121.1 GCA_003567725.1 Syntrophomonadaceae bacterium
AAGGTTAGCGAAGTGCTGCCGGGTATTGATAAATCCGAATTCGACTGGATCGGTATTTATGGAAAAGTAGCTCAGAGCGGAATATCGGCCCGCTTCGAAAACTACTCCGAGCCGCAGGGGCGCTGGTACGATGTGAGCGCCTACAGCGACGAGCCTGGCTATTTTGCGGTTACTTTCCACGATATTACCGTGCGTAAGCAAATATTAGAAGCTCACAAGCAAAGTGAGGAAAATAACCGGCAAATCCTTAAGAATATCGCAGATGTCATTTTCATTACTGATATGAACTTTAAACCTAATTATGTAAGCCCCTCGGTTGAAGTAGTTATCGGGGAATCGCCCAGTGAGTACATGAGTAAGAGCTTGGAACAAAGACTTCCACCGGATAGCCTGAAAAAGGCAATCTCAATAATGCAGGAAGAAATTGAAAAGTATAGGAATCCGGCGGCAAGCAACAAGAAGCGAGCCCGTATATTTGAATTAGAGCTTTACAGGGCAGACGGAAGCACTGTCTGGGTGGCCATGCATGTATCTTTTTTGAAAGACGATACGGGAAATATTTTCGGTATGCTGGGTATCGCCCGCGATATTAGTGACCAGAAGAAAGCAGAAAAGGAGTTGCGTGAGAGCGAAATGCGCAGCCAGGCCCTGGTCAAAGCGATTCCGGATCTGCTTTTCCGTTTCAACCAGGAAGGGGTGTACCTCGAAGCCGTTGTTAAAGACGAACTGCTGTTGCATCCAAAGGAGGATGAGCTTTACCGGCAGAACAGGCTGATTGGTAAAACAATGGCTGAAATGCTGCCCGTGCCCATCGCTGATATGTTGATGACAGGGATCGAAAAAACCCTGGCAAGCGATGAAATGCAGATTATCGAATATAGTTACAATGCAAAAGGTTCAGAGCATTACTTTGAAGCCCGCCTGGCGCCGATCGGTAAAACCGAAGTGGTCTCCATCGTCCGTGATATTACAGAACGAAAGAGTCACGAGGCTAAACTGCAATATATCAGCTTTCATGACCAGCTGACCGGTCTCTACAACCGGCGCTATTATGAAAACGAGCTAAAACGGTTGGATAATTCACGCGAGCATCCGATTGCCATTATCTCAGCCGACCTCGACGGACTGAAGCTGATTAACGACACCCTGGGCCACAGTGAGGGTGATAACTACCTGAAAACCGGGGCGGAACTCTTAAAAAGCGCCCTGCGTGCGTCAGACATCCTGGCCCGGGTCGGCGGAGATGAATTCGCTGTTGTTTTACCTGACACCACGCTTGAGGCAGGCCAGGGGATGGTTGAAAGAATAAGTCATCAAACTAAAGAATACAACCGGCAAAAAGCCACTGGTCTGCCTTTAAGCATATCGATCGGTTTAGCGGTCAGTGAGTCTGGTGAGCACCGTCTGGAAGAGACCTATAATAAAGCCGATGCCGCCATGTATGAAGATAAAAAGCAGCGCTGTGAGAAGTAGCACAAATAAACGGCAACACCTTATCAATACCGGCTGGCAAGCATCCGTTATCCTGATATCCACAGCATAACGATTTTCAAGCTATCCAGCCCCCTGCATTAAATATCCCCTATTGCCACCATGAAAAGTGGGACGGCTCAGGTTACCCCCGCGGGCCGAAGGGCAAAGAGATTCCCCTGCCGGTGCGTATCTTTGCCGTGGCCGATGTTTGCGATGCTTTAAACGGTGATAGGCCTTACTGCAAGGCCTGGTCGGAGAATTTGCTCTGGCTTAACGGGGTTAAAAGATTGGGTCTCAAGTTGTCTGAAATAATTATGTTATTTTTTGTATTTGGCAAGCAAATTAATTATAAAAATGAGAAAAGTGCTAATTTACTTCTGCGCACCTAATCAGATAAAATGTAACTAATATTTATAATTATTTTTTAAATTAGGTTTACAATGCAACTTCTAGTATGAGCTTAGCGGAGGTGAAAGTCCTTCCCTGGGGGAGCAGCGGTGCAACCCGTGAAGTTTAGTCTGGGGCGGTCTCGTGAGGGGCTGTCTGAAGGAGACGCGGGAACCGAGAGGACCGTACTTCAGCTCTGTGATTTGTCACTGATGCCTTCTTGAACATTGCCCGCAAAACTGATATCTTTACAATATGATCTATATCAAGAAAAATGCAAACAGTCTGTCTATTGCCAGCAAGTCAAGGGGGGATAAGCTCATCTTAAATATTAGCTAATTTTTGTATAATTTCTTTTAATCTATTATGGCAACCAGGCCATGCAGAACGGTTCAAAGGGAGGTCAGGGTAATGACGAAGAAACAGACTTCTGTAATCCCCCGCCGTACCGTTTTTCTCTACTTTATCATTGCCGCAATTTATATTTACTTATCTGACCAGCTGTTGCTGTTCTATGTTAGCGATCCTGAAGTATTTGCTTTCTATCAGACCTACAAGGGATGGGGTTTTGTTGTTGTTACCGCAGTACTGCTTTATTTCCTGTTAAAAGGCCAAATGAAGCAGATATCTGCTGAAATGCAAGAACGCAGGAAAGCTGAAGAAGCTGAAAAAATTGTGGCCAGGCACTGGCAACAGATTTTTGATGCCAGCAGTGACGCAATTAGCCTGGTTGATACCAACATGAATATCTTACGGCTTAACCGGGCTATGGCCGAAATAACAAGAATGGAGCCAGAAGAGCTAATAGGCCGAAGCTGCTGCGAAGTACTGCAGGGTGGCAGCACACGTGATAGTTGCCACTTATTGTATCCAGAAGAGTTGGGTGGACGAAAAGAATCTGAACTGCAGCTAAATGACCGCTGGTACATTGTAAGTGTGGACCCGGTATTTGATGAAGAAGGTAAACTGCAGCATATTGTTCATACCTTACACGATATTACGAATCGCAAGATAACCGAAGAAAGTGTTCGCTCCCAGAGAAACGCTTTAAGCTCTATTTACAGTCTTTCTGCTTTGATGCAGACCGCAAAAACCAGCGGAGAAATGATGAAGGTGGTTTTAAAAGAAGCAAAACACCGGCTTCAGGTTGACGACGGTTCGATTATACTTCTTTCCCCGGATCATAAATATTTTACGATTACTGAAGCCGAAGGGCTGTGGATAGATTATACCGGGCACAGGTTCCCAGCTACCGAAGGCCTGTGCAGCCTGGTGCTTAAGTCCGGGGAACCTTATATTACCGAAGATTATAGCTCTGAAGATAAGGCTCTGCAATTTCTTAACCAGGCTGCTTTAACGGGACCTATGGTCCTGGTGCCGCTTAAGACCGATGCGGAAACGATAGGAGTACTGGAGGTATCCAGGCGTCTTGAAAATGCCGGCAAACCATTTTCAACCGAAGAGGTTGAGCTGCTCTCTGCTATCGGTGAAATAGCCGGAAACGCCCTACATCGCCAGACTCTTTTTGAAAGTGCGCATAAACGTTTAAAACAGCTGCAGGGATTGCGCACTATAGATATGGCCATAACCGGTAGCCTTGATTTGAACCTTACCTTTAACGTGATCTTAAATGAGATTACCACTTTGCTGAATCTTGATGCTGCCGCAATACTGCGCCTGGAGAAAAACACTGCCATTTTACAGTACGAAGCAGGGCGCGGATTTTATAGCGAAAAGCTGCCAACACTCACCCTGCACCCCGGCGAAGGATATGCCGGGCAAGTAATTAAGGATCAAACGCCTATCTATATAAGCAACCTGGCTGAAGCAGACCGCGATCCGGTCCAGGGCCCGCTGCTAGATAGTGAAAACTTTGTCACCTATTACGCGGTTCCTTTAATTGCCAAGGGCCACATCCAGGGTGTGTTGGAGGCTTACCACAGGGAACCGCAGGAGCCAGATGAAGAATGGCAGGATTTTTTACAGGCCCTGGCTGGACAGACGGCGATAGCGATCAACAACGCAGAGTTATTTCAAGGCATGGATAGTGCCAACATGGAACTGCTCCAGGCTTACAATGCTACGATTGAAGGCTGGGCGTATGCCTTAGACTTAAAGGATGAAGAAACTGAAGCTCACAGCCAGCGGGTAACAAAATTAACCCTGCAGATTGCCCGAAAAATGGGCATCAAAGATGAACAACTGGTCCATGTAAAACGCGGGGCCCTGCTGCATGATATCGGTAAGATGGGTGTACCAGACGCGATCTTGTTAAAGCCGGGCCCGCTTACTGAGGAGGAGTGGGAGATAATGCGCAAGCACCCCGCTCATGTCTATGAGATGCTCTCCAGGATTGAATATTTGCGGCCGGCTATAGATATCCCCTACTGCCACCATGAAAAGTGGGATGGCTCAGGCTACCCCCGTGGACTTAAAGGAAAAGTGATACCCCTTTCGGCCCGTATCTTTGCCGTGGTGGATGTTTACGATGCCCTGACCAGTGATCGGCCTTACCGCAAGGCCTGGCCGGAAGAAGATGCCCTGGCCTTAATTAAAAAAGACAGTGGCAGCCATTTCGATCCGGAAGTGGTGGAGGTATTTTTTAAAGAGATTGAATATAGTTTATAGATATAAAAGATAATAAACCATATGTGGCTATGTATAAAGAGAAATATCCCGGGAGGAATACCCGGATATTCGCCGAAGCCTGAAGTAGTATTAGTCATTTTATCATTTGGCATTTGTTATGTCGATTGACCTGGCCCTTTTTGAAGGAAGGCCTTGCCGGTTGCTCGCCCGGCCGCAGCGGTCTTCGCAGCACTTTAAGTGCTGTGCATTTGGTGGCGCTAAAATAGCGCGATGACGGGCCGTAATACTGGCCCCGAAAAGTAAAGAGCAGTCAGCGGGCACAATGTTTTTCTGTGACCGCAAAACTGCTCTTGTCTTTGCAGGAACCTACAGGGTCCAGCAAAGCCCTGGCTTTTTAGCTTACCGGGCTATGCGCAGCAGGGGGCTTAAAGAATCGCGCCTTTTGCAGGGTTGAAGCCCGAGTACGCAGACCGGTAATAATATCTCCCGTCTTATAGCTTATACCTGTAATTAAAAACTATTTAACTTGATCTTTTAGGGCTTTGCCCGGTTTAAAGGCAGGAACCTTCTGCGCTGCAATCTTGATTGCCTCGCCAGTGCTGGGATTACGTCCTTCGCGCGCTTTACGCTCACGCACTTCAAAGGTCCCGAAACCTACCAGCTGCACCTTTTCCCCTTTGGCCAGGGCATCAGCAATGCCATCTAAAACTGCTGCCAAAGCATTATCACTGTCCTTTTTAGTCATACCTGACTTCGCTGCTACCATCTCGACTAATTCAGTTTTATTCATACTATCTCTCCTCTCTATCTATTATTGCATCGCATCAGATCATAACGCTAAAATCCTTAACAGTCAATAAATTAAGCACATTTACTGCTCCAGGGCGGGGCGCGAATGGATAGTAAGTATATTTAAATAGAACACGCGCCTTTATTATTTACGGCCCGATATACTCATCATATTCCCACTGGCCAGATAAAACCGTGCCATCCGGGAGCGTCATTGTCCCCTGGCCGTGCCACATACCGTCTTTGAATTCGCCAACGTATTTTCCACCATCCGGCCAAGTCATTGTCCCCTGGCCGTGCCATATACCGTCTTTGAATTCACCAACGTATTTATCCCCGTTAGCAAAGGTATAGGTTCCCTTGCCATGTTGCACACCGTCTTTGAATTCACCAACGTATTTATCCCCGTTAGCAAAGGTATAGGTTCCCTGGCCGTAGGGCATATCATCTTTGAACTCACCTACGTATTTATTCCCTGCCCATTCACTATTTTCACCATAGGTACAGGTTCCCTGGCCATGTTGCATACCGTCTTTGAATTCTCCAACGTATTTATCACCATCCGAGTTTGTATATGTTCCCTGACCGTGGGGTATGCCATCTTTTAATTCACCAGTATATGTACCACCTAAATAATCTATGGTTTCCTCGCTACCGCAGCCTGACAGCAATAATGCCAAAATCATAAAAACAACTAACAATAATATTGCATTCTTGCCAAAACCTTTGCTCATTACTTGATCACTCCATTATCTATAGTTATTTTGCACCTAAAATGTGTTATATTTCCCTGCCATTTACCAATTATAAATATTCGGTATTATACAGTTATTAACCTGTAAGAAACTATAGTTCATCTTTGCTTTTTTATGCTGTTATTATTGCCTTTTCCAGGTGCTGCTTAAATCGATTCTAAGCGCTTCTATTTTGCAGGTCTGCTATGAGCGGCACCACCTTGGACCCTCTATGGTGCAATGAGTAGCCCTTAGTACTATACTATCAATCTTTGGATTTTATTAGCGTAAAATGGTATCAGAAATAAATAGGCCTATAATAATGATTCAACAGCACAAAATCGTCTTTCTCGCCTTTCCCGGTGGTATCACTATTTTTTAGTCTATTGTCCGGCATTAAAGCAAGAACTATTAATGCAAAAATACCAAAAAAAACCGGCAATACCCCAGGTAATAGGATTTCATCCTTTATTTTTCTGCAATGTCACGGCACACTATTAACATTAATTATAAGTATTATAACAAGATAACCTGCCATCAAATTCTCCTTTCTATAAATAAATTGTGAGTTATTATGTGCTAATTAAAGGTAGTAATAGCATTTTAAACCCATTTAAATGAGCATTATATAATGCCAATTTAATTACCCTCCGTTCTTTTTATATCTATATTTTATGTATGTTTTGAATTAGACAATATCCGTCGATCGCCCGGGCAAAAAGGATAACGATACCAGGAATTGCTAAAACAGGCATGCCGAATGCAAGTTGATCTAGAATAAGCACTAATAAAACCAGACCACCACCATAATCTAACCACCCAAGAATAAACCTTTTTGCCCTGGGTTTCATTGTTCACATTCCCGTTAACCGCTTTCATGGTTCTATTCAGCTGTCCAACCATACTGACTGCTGATTTCTAACGGGTATGATCAAATTTTAACGCCACTACAGTTTATTTTTTCTCCGGTTTTTTTGTCCATTAGCACAATTTATAATATTAACTCGTTCGATGTTTCTTACTGTTTTCCTTCAAGCGCCTAAAGACCTTTTCCAGAATTGCTTTCTTAAACTCTTCACCTTCAAGGACCTCGTAGGTTGTGGCCAGTAAAAGCACGGCCTTTTCCAAAATCCTTTCTTTTGCAGCCATCCACTCCAAAACATCTCTGCGATTCAAGTAAGCACCGATAGCCTGAACAGCTTAACCGGCAATGCCGGATCCGAAGTTGTTGAACAGCTCGTAGATGGGGTTGGACATATCATAAAACTGGTTCCATTCGCCGTACTCAAACTTACCCATAATTTACCCGGTCAGCGGCCCTGCGTGGCACGGTATGGAATATCTATGCCCCGGATATGATTGGGGTGAGCTGCTGTAACGTTACGCAGCAGAGAAGGGTTAAGCATATTGGGCCCGGTTGTGTTTGCTCAGGTTAGGGCCGGGACAGATAACTTGAATGCCCATTTCCTGAATATAGTGCTGGATGCGTTTGCGATTTACCCTGATGCCTATTTTAATCGCATTGATGTCATCTCTGATGCGCCTGGTCCCTTTAAATGGCTTTTCCGCGTGGAGTTTGTTTATCAGGTTCTTAATCTTAACTTCTTGCTCTGATGGCTTTTTGGCCTGGATTGCGCTTCTTTCAATTATTTGACACTTCGATAGGAGTGTCGCTTTTCCCCTGCCAAAGCGTGTCGCTTTTCTGTGGTCCATTATAGAAAATGTGTCTTTAGAGTAGCCTGACATCTTCGTTTAACTTGCAATCATATTGCATTATAAGCCATTTGCGTTGCACTCATTTTCATCAAGCATTACACATAGCGCCAGACAAGCCCGCAGCTCCATCTTTCTTTGGCCGCGAATAAAGTGCCTTTCAAACCCGAAAGAAACATCAAGCCTGCTGTTGACCCTCTCGGTAGCCGTTCGCATTTTGTAGAGCTCTTTCCATTTGTAACTGGAACGGGCCACCGGGGTAAAAATACGGGGGTCTTCTTCCAGAGGGATGCGGATCGCTTTATTTACCGGACACTGTTCTTTGCCTGCACAGTTGATGCCGTAATGATGAGCCGGACAGTACTGAAGAACCAGAGCCAGTCTTTCTAAATCCCCCAACACCTCAATTTCTTGCCAGCTAAAAAGTTGTTGTTGTGGTATAATGGCCACGGGAAATCCTCCTTTTGTCTTTGTTTTCGTTAAAAACTTTTTCGACAAAACAGGAGGGTTTCCCTTTTAATTCCACTAATGTTGTTATATTGAAATTAGATCGGCTAGATCAAATCTAGGCAATTGTCAGAATACTGATGGGGTCAATTTTGCCGTTTCTGCCGCTTACAATGAGCAAAAACCCTAATAAATAATAATATGCTGAAGGTGAGGTTGAAAAATAAGATCGGGTTATTGCCAAAACGATCGGCCAACCAGCCTATGCCAATTTTTGCAGCCAGGCCGGCAACAGCCACAGTAATAAACATGCTATTTGCAACATCGTAACTATAGCCTCTTTCTACAACCAGAAATGTGGGAATAAAAGCATTAATGCCTGTCCAGGATAGCGCCCCCAACCCGCCGACAAAGGTGCTCCAAATTATAAAGCGCCTGATCAGGGGGTCGCGAAATATTGCGACAGAATAAGAAAGATCCCTGTATATTTTTTTAAAGCTGTAGGCTTGCTTTCCTGCCTCCTGTGAGTTTTTCCCACTGCGTTCAGCCTCAACTCCATTTTGGTTTTCGTATACTTTTTCAAACCGAATCGAACGATTCTGATTACGGGAAAAGAACAAGGTTACTGCAATCAGAACCAGGCCGGCGGCAATAAAAAGCAGCTGCCAGTTCAAAAAAAGAACAAAAAATGTTACCAGAAGAGGTGATACTATCCCGGCAATAATACCAAATGATTCAAAAGCCGCAGTAGCAGTAGCCGCTCGCTTCCGAGAGCCGATTATTGCCGCCAGGGTGTAACCGGCCGTAACATATATACCGCTGCTCATACCAAAGATAAAGGTCATCAAAGCCAATAGCGGATAATTGGGTGAAACAGAAACCCCAACAAAAGAGCAGGCCATTGCGGCGCTGCCGATAAGAACTGTCCTGGTGCACCCAATATGATCCGCTATCACACCAGAAGGGAAACGGGCCAGGGCATATCCGAAAAAAACCAGGGTTACCAGCAAGCCGGCCTGAGTATTACCGATTAAAAAAGCTTCCCGTAACGGCAAAAGCAAAGGTGGAAAAAGATTCTTCGTAAGGGCCTGAAAGAAAAAAATAATTGCATTGAGCACAAATGCTGTCCCAAATACCAATCGAAACAGGCTTTCCTGATAGTCCTTCTAGTTTACAGCCAAATTTGAATGCCGCCTCCAAAAAGGAAGGACAATCCCTGCTTATGCCGGGAAGTTGCCCTTCACTGATTTCCTCATTCTGTCTTCATTTGTTATGAAAACAGGTCTTTTAACTGAGCTTTAATTTCATTGGTTTCTTTATCAATTTCTTTTTTAATTTCATTCCATTTATCGTCGCCTGCTCCTTTCATGGTGTTCAGTTTTCCTTTTTGCTGCTCCATCCTTTGCTCCAGTTCTTTGATCTGTTCCTGGTACTGCATTTTAGTTTCAGCACTTTTTTTCTGGGCCTGGGCTTTTAATTTGTCAATTTCTGCCCGCCATTCTTTAAGCTGCGCTTCAAGCTTTTCTTGATATGTTTTTTTGTCCACTTTTTTCACCTCCCGTTAATTGATTCCAATCCCTTTCACTAGCTTTTGCACTGTAACAACTATCACAAAAAAAGAGATTTCATCTGATCACAACTTATGTAAGGTGTTTGCGATAAGCATTACTACAAATAATTTGACTGTAATTGTGGAATTTAAATAAAATGCATTATCTATCTATATTATAACATCGTTTTGTTACAGTTACAAAGGATTGGAAAATCCAAAAACCAACTCTATAGATTGAGTGATCCCTACAATATTGCCATCAGCATCGGCAGCAGACAAATGAGTGGTTTCACCCGAAGTAGAGGGCAACGGGTTTGATTTTTTACCCATGTATTTAAGCAATTTTTTATTCGACCGGTAATACTCAGGGCACTTTCTTTATCCACCATCCATTTATCGGTAAACTGAGGTTAAAGCAAACCTGTGCCAGGCCTGAATAAAACAGCTGCAACAGGGAAGACCGGCCCGTATTGCAGCTGCACAGTTTCATTATCAGTTTAACCTTGCAATTAATATGTCATCTTAAGCAAGTTATTTTTGCCTTATAGCTATTCCGCCCTGACGAGCTGTAATCCAACCCAGGAAAAAGAGAACAGCTGCTGCAGCCAACCAGGCTACAATGGTAAGAATTACCAGGTCGGTACCGTGGCGCACCCCGATACCGATCAGAGCCCAGACAAATACAGCAGAATAAATGTAATCCTGGCGCAGGTAAAAAACAGCCACGGCTAACAGAGCGGCAATAATTAACATTAGAATGGTGAAAAACACACCACCTGCTCCAATACCCAGCCAGCCGATGTTATATAACCAGACATTAAGGTTAACAATAGTTGCTGCCGAAAGCCACCCTAAATATAGGCTGAAGGGGAATTTCACCAGGATACGGTCGTAGATATTTCTCTCTGCTGTAACAGCACCTAAACGCAGATAGATTATTACCAGGGTAGCCAGGAACAACAGAATCACAATAAATGACCAGCCCACCTGCTGATAGTGCCAGAGAAAAATCCAGAGTATATTGAAGAAGCAGCTCAGGGCAAAGAGTATACCGACTGCCTTCACCGCAGGGCTTTCCCGGTAACGCGGTAAAGCCTGGTAAATTGTAAATGCAATTAGAGAAAGGTAAATCAGGCCCCAGATCGAGAAAACATAACCGGCCGGAGTTATCAAGACCGGATTTAAAGCAGACAGGTCCTCCTGGGTCATATTATTAATCGGTAGCGCATTTGACAGAAAATTAACTAAAAGCGTTACAAGCAGAGCCCCAATATTTATGTACGCTCTGATGTCACTCCTAATCATTATAATCACTCTCCTTCAAAAAGTAATAATCTATACTTTCATGATTCAGAAATGCGAACCTTAAATACAAACCTGTTGAAATAACAACCGAAACATTCGAAAAACAGTGTCTGGCAAAGTAATTAAAAACCTTTCCTGCTTTTTGAATCATCTGCGCAGGTAAAAATGTTAATTGCAGCCAAAATTTGCATAACTACATGCCCTTACTAATTAATTCTATCTTTATTCCCGTTTCCCTGTTTATTTTTTTGCCAAAAAAAAGCATTTCAGCGATTTCAATATAATAACTGTTTTTCAGTTCTTTTAATACAACAAAGGGTATGTCTACCGAACCGGTTGGCCTTTTACTGTTAATAGGACGGCAAATATCGATAATCCTGGGCCGGATAAGCCGGAACCTGAATAACAATTACTAGTAAAACAGCAAGCGTTGACTTATAACCTTTATTATCGCTATAATGGGCGCAGTTGTTCAAATTATGGCGGTGATTAAATGCCCGGTAAAAACCGAAACAAACAACTTCACCTGCTTGATGATTCGGCCAATGAACAAAAAAGACAGGAAGCCCTGCGCCATCGTTGCAATCAGCACAGGGAACGCTTAAAAAAACGTGATCCCCAGGAAATAGCCGGGTTTGCGGCAATGAGCCTGCAAAAAAATAACGACAGCTCCATTTCACTGAGCGGCAACCACCTTTTGGAAACATATACAATTACCTGGCCAAAATTAAGCGTCATTGACAGCGCCGGCAGGCCGGCAAAACTGGTTAAGGAGGCCCTCTGGCTGCATTACCTCGATCGGGCCGATGGTTGCTCCCTGACAAGGCGCTGGGTTAATTTAAGCGAAATTGGAGGTCTTTTTTACCAGCAAGCTTTTCAAGGTTACTGCGGAGACGAATTGGCTGAAGCCTGGGGTGACGATGTGGAAGGATTGCGGGAAAAATGCCTCTCTACCGGTGGCTGGGAACTAAGCGAACCCGGCGATCTAAGCATTGAATGGCGAGTTTTACCTCGCCTTCCTCTTTGCCTCTGTTACCGTCTGCCTGCCGGTTCGAAACCAGCCTGGGCTACAATTTTATTTGACGCTGCCGCCAATCATTATGTAGCTGCCGATGTTGCAGCAGTATCAGCTAAAGAACTGGCTGACAAACTCAAACCCTGATCAAACCATTCGACTTTTTAGATGATCATAAACCCAACGGGTAAATAGAAAATATGCAGACAGATATTAATCAAAATCAACAAAGCGGACAATTCCATAGTAAGCCTTTGAACTGGGTGCTTTTTTTTGGTTCAGTATTTTTTTTCACAAGCAACCTGTTTGCTTCTATCTCCATCTTGCCGGGTTACAGCCTGGAATTAGGGAGCACCCCTTTTCTGGCCGGTCTGCAAAACACTGTCTTTTCCGCAACAGCGGTTTTGTTGCGCTTTATCTTTGGGCCCATTATGGATCAAAAAGGCCCCAAACCCTTAATGCTAATCGGAGTATTTGCCTTTGCCACAACTCCCCTGTTAATATATTTAAGCCCCACTTATCCTATGCTGCTGGCAGCAAGGGTTTACCAATCAATAGGCCTTGCTGTTTATTTGCCGGGTATTTCCACCCTGGCATCTGAGATGGCGCCACCAGAGAAAATCGGAACCTGCCTGGGAACTTCGCGCATCTTTATAAACCTGGGGCTTCTGGCCGGCCCTTCAGCAGCCCTTTTTATAGTTGGAGCTTTTGATTTTGAAACCTGGCTTGCTATAAGCGCTGTTACCTCCGTCATTTCGTTCTTGCTTCTTTACGGAGTTAAAATCCCTGATGTTTCTTACCGCACTGTTGCGGTTGCCGGATCCCTGAGCCAGATCAAAAAAGTCCTTACTGAAAAACTTATTTATCCTGTCATTGGAGGAATTTTACTTTATGCTTTTATCTACAGCGGTGTAGTTTCGTTTGCAGCAGTGCATATTGAATCTGCAGCGCCAAACTCCCAGGCTCCATACTTTTTTGTAATACTGGGTGTAGCCGGAATAGCAGGCTGCCTGGGAGCGGGAGCTCTTTCGGATATTTTCAGCCGCCAGAAATTAGCCTGGCCTTTGTTACTTTTTCTCGGACTGGGAGCGACAGCTTTTTCTATGATTTATCTATCACCTTTTCTGATCATTATTTGTGCAGTGATTTTAGGTCTGGGCATTCAGGGTAGTTCCCTGGTTTTTGCGGCCTGGTTGATTGAATTGAGCAAGCCTGAACTGAGGGCTACAACCATGAGCATGCAGGAGAATTCCATTGATATTATGTTTGCTATAGGGGCTCTGGTTTTCGGGCTGGCCGCCCAGGGACCGGGCCTGGTTAGCGCTTTTATGGTTGTGGGGATGTTTACCATAGCCGCTGTTATACCCCTGGCCCGAATAAGCAGCAAAATTATCGCCGGAAAAACTCAATAGTCGAAGGGAACCAGGTAGACCTGTTTTCCCTCTTTACGGCCTTTAACCAGCTCACAGTGCCTTAAAATTGCAATCTGCTTATCCAGTTCAAGATCTGAAATGTTTAAGGCAGCCATAACCTCCGGGCGGGTAGCCTTTTCATTTTCTAAAATATAATTATAAATATCCTTTTGGATATCAAGTAAGCCTTCAGTTCCAGTCTCTCCAGTTTGCTGACGATGTTTTTTTGCCATCTGCACCGCCGCTACATCACATGTCTTAGGCCGCTGGAGAAGCTCCATATAGCAATCTTCACAGACTCTTTGCTCCTGATGATAATAAAGATCTTCTTCTTTTACTTTTTCCTGGCATTTATAACATTTAATGGCCATAATATGAACCTTCCTTTCTTTAACTGACAGGTGTAAGATCTTTAAGCCTGCTGTGGAGATTCTTTCTTTTTTTTGTGCTTTTGCAAGTAGTCTACTATGGCCTGTCGTAAAGCAGCTACTCCAATGTTGGAGCAGTGCACCTTGGATTCAGGCAGTCCGGATAGAGCCTTGACCACATCTTCTTCTTTTATAGCAACGGCGTCTCGAAGCGATTTGCCCGTCGCCATTTCAGTTAAAATACTGGCGGTGGCAATTGAAGCCGGGCACCCGCAAATTTCAAAACTAACTTCTTTTAAACGATCGGCCCTTACATGGATGTAAATACGGACAAAATCACCGCAATCCGGATCACCAACCGTCCCTACTCCGTTTGCTTCCGGAATAATACCTACATTTCTTGGATTTTGAAAATGATCCATGACTTTAGCTGTATACATTTTTATAGCACCTGCCGGAATCAAAATATAGACCCGATTTTTATTATAACATATGCTTAAGACCGGAATCATTACGATTTTACAGAATAATTGTTGCTTCAACCTGCAAGTTTTGCTATGATATTAGTATACTAAACTAATATAAAATCTATGATTAGTTTAAAGGAGGAAATGTAATGAGTTCAATAGGAGGACATATTCAATCAGCCGACTGGAAGGCAGAGAAACACGTCCCTGTTATCGAGGTAAAAGGATCGGTTAACAAAAGTGAACCTTTTGAGGTTACATTAAGCGTGGGCAAAGAAATCCCTCATCCCCATACCACGGAACATCATATTCGCAATATTCAATTGTACTTCAAGCCAGATGAAGAGAAGTTTATTATTCATCTCGGAACATTTCAGTTTGAAGCTCACGGAGAATCAGCACAGGGCTCCAACCAGGGCAGCGCTAAATGTGAGCCAAAAGTCACCGCTTCCATCACCCTGGAAAAATCTGGTGAGCTTGTGGCCCTCAGTTATTGCAATATCCATGGCCTCTGGGATAACGCTCAAAAAGTTGATGTCAAATAAAGCTGCATTAACTAAGAGCTTTGTTCTACAATTTTTTTAACCATTTCACAAGCTGTAGAGATCATTATTTATGATTTCTACAGCTTGCCTCTAAAGTGCAATTATATCAGGCATCCCAAAAGTATAATAACCGCACCGCATAAGCATTTAAAAAACTTTAAGCCTGAAATTAGATTTTATTTTAAGAATGAGGCTGATAATAACCAGAAGATATTGTTTCCTCAACTAACAAACTTATCTTCAGAAAGAGTGGTAATATGAGCTGGCTTGCAATAGGAGCGCTGGGGACCCTGGCCGGGGTAATAGGTACCGGAGCAGGGGGCCTGGTGGCCATATTTATGAAAAAACCTTCATCGCGACTCACCGGGACTATCCTGGCCTTTGCAGCAGGTATTATGCTGTCCATAGTGTTCCTTGAATTAATTCAAGAATCAATTGAATTTAGTAATTATGGCATAGCAGTTATTGGGCTAACCCTGGGTATGGGCGTATTTTACCTGTTTGATCACTTGCTGCCTCATCATCATCCGGTAAGCCCGGAAAATTCTCATCTTGGCGGTTACTTAAAAAAAGGTACCTTGCTGGCCCTGGGCATCGGGCTGCATAATTTTCCAGAAGGGCTGGCCATCGGCAGCGGTTTCATTGGTTCAACAGAGCTGGGAACGACCCTGGCCATTTTAATCGGCCTGCATAACATACCAGAAGGCATGGCCGTAGCAGCTCCCTTGCGGGCTGGAGGATACAGCTACCTGAAGGTGATCTGGATTACAGCTCTGGCCGGAGTTCCTATGGGGATAGGAGCCTTTATTGGAGCGGCGATCAGCACTATCTCGACTTTGATCCTGGGCCTGTCTTTGGGTTTTGCTGCCGGAGCCATGCTCTATATTGTCTGTGATGAATTAATTCCTGATGCTTATGAAACTGCGGGGGCGCATTTTTCCATACTAGGCATTTTTTGCGGAACTGTCCTCGGCTTACTCTTTACTGCCTGGTTTTAAATATACTTATTTTTACATAGATAAAATTGATTGTAAATAGCTGTTATTTTCTATTAATAGCTTGACCTTTTATGGATTAAAAGATATGATCACCCATAGAAAATAGCTAAAGAAGGATTGAATAAAACTAACATGTTTAAAAATAAGTACAAGCGCAGCAGGCAAAGAGAAGAAATCCTGAAAATCTTGAAAAATACCGATATTCATCCCACAGCAAGCTGGATCTATGACGAACTGAAAAAGGAATTTAAAAACCTCAGCATGGGAACTATTTATCGAAATCTCAATATTTTAATGGATCAAAACCAGATAACAAAAATTGAATCGGGCAGCGGTTTCGATCGCTTTGACGGCAATGTTGACCCACATTACCACTTTATATGCCATGACTGCGAAGCAGTTTACGATCTGCCTATGTCAGTAAAAAAAGACTTAAATGAGCAGGTCAATACTTATACTGGCCATCAGGCACAACAACACCGGATTAGCTTTTACGGACTGTGTGAAAACTGCAAAGAAGAAGTAACCCTCAATTAATTTATTCCTAAAAGGTGAACTCTGTTGCCCACAATTGAAGAAGTAACCTCATACCTGACTGATTTCAGCTATTGCGAAGATAACCAGCTGACTATCGATATGATAGAAACAATTTCCCCTGCCACATTGATCGAAAAGAAAACAATCGATGGAATCAAGATTCCCCTTTTTATTAATGAATACTGGACGTCCCGCCAGAGACAAACTGCATCTATTCATGAGATTTCTTACCGGGCCTGTTTTAAACCGCAGTTGCCCCGTTTTTTTATAGAGCTTTTAACCGATCCGGGCGATACCGTTTATGATCCCTTTGCCGGGCGGGGCACCACAATCATTGAAGCCGCCCTTTTGGAAAGAAAAGTAATTGCGAATGATGTTAATCCATTAAGCAGAATTTTATGCCAACCACGCCTTAACCCACCATCTATTTTGGAAGTCCGTAACCGTTTGTCGGAAGTGCCCTTTGATAATAAAGCCAGCAGCGATTTGGATCTGTCCATGTTTTACCATCCTGATACTGAAAAAGAATTACTTTCCTTGCAAGCCTATTTAGACAGAAAAAAAACCCATTATATCGAGGATGATCTGGATCGCTGGATTAGAATGGTGGCTACCAATCGCCTCAGCGGTCACTCGAAAGGTTTTTTTTCAGTATATACAATGCCCCCTAATCAGGCTGTTTCAGCTAAACGTCAAAAAATAATCAATCTTAAGCGGAATCAAAAACCCGATTATCGCAATGTTAAGGATTTAATCCTCCGCAAAAGTGATCAACTTATGCGTAAAATGACCGCTCAGCAAATCCGATCTTTAAACAAAGTATCAGATATAGCGATGTTTTTAGAAGTAGATGCTTCAGAAACGCAAATGATAACAGATCAAAGCGTTAATCTAACGGTAACATCTCCGCCCTTCCTTAATGTTGTCCAGTATGCTGCTGACAACTGGCTTCGCTGCTGGTTCAATCAGATTGAGACAGATGTAGTTGGGAAAAAAATTACCATGGCCACCACGTTACAGGATTGGTCGGCAGCTATGAGCAGAGTATTTAAAGAACTTTACCGTATCACCAAACCGGGCGGCTGGATTGCTTTTGAAGTAGGGGAAGTGAGAGGCGGAAAAATCAACCTGGAAGAAGCTGTTGTGCCCCTTGGTTTAGAATGCGGTTTCCAATGTTTGGGCGTGGTGATTAACCGCCAATCCTTTACCAAAACCTCAAATATCTGGGGTGTAAAAAACAATCAGGCCGGGACCAACAGCAACCGGATTGTGCTGTTTTCCAGGCCCCGGCCCGATCACGCTGTTTAAAAGTCCTCAAGGCCTTTCCATGGTCCTGCGGGGCGGCTCAAAATCACCACGGTTCATCGCCCTGGCCTGACGGGCTGAGTCGTACATTACCCACAGGTAAACTGCAATTAAACCAAGCCCGCGTGTTAAAAACCAGGCCCCCACCGCTATCAGGAACCACATGAAGCCTTTACTAAAATATCCCAGGTACATGTAACCGGCGCCTGGAAAAATGAGATTTAGCAGGCTGGTTAAAATGGGATCTTTTCTAAATTCACTTTCCTCCTGGCTAATTCTTCTTGCTGGTTCTTCTTTTTCGCCTTTCTCCGGCGCCAGGAGCGAAGAGCGGCAATAACGGCATTTTATAGCAAAATCAATGATCTTTTCCCCACAAAAGGGGCAACGTTTATAAGTTACATCATCTTTATCTTGATCCAGTTCCGGTTGTCCTGTACATCCCCAGCTGGTACATCCACCGGTTTTCTCCCAGCAACGGGCATGGTAATTGCTCATACACATGCGGCAACGCACCGTTAATTCCTTGTTATTTATATCCTGTCCGCAGGCACTGCAGTAGTTTTCTTTCATCTTAAATCCCTCCATTTCGATTATACCATAAGACTGGCAATGTCCAATCAAAAGAGGCCGCTATAAAGATTTTTTCCTTGCCCTTTGTGAATTTTCAGTGGATAATTAAAGCAATGTAATTACACAGACCTGGCTGTCATGATCCAGTAAAGCCTGCTGAAGAAAGGTGAAGCGAGCACAGTCTTTTTCAGCAGGCTGCGCAGCTAAATATGGCTGAGTGGACACAAAGCAATAATAATCAGTATTCTAAGGGGCGATAATTATGGAAAGCAGGGAAGTAGCTAAAGCGGCAATTTGTATAGCAATGACCGCTACACGAGAAGAAGAAATGGAGCTTAAACAAAAATATCGGGCAGCAGGAATCCAGTCTCTGGCTGTTGATTATGGAGGAGAATTCTTAAGCTCCCTTCAAAAGGTAGTTGAAAGAGCTGTTGTAGCCTCAAAACGAGAGGGTATTATTGATGATTCCAGCCATTCAGATGGCGCTGTTGCCGGCGCAGCCCGGGAGGCACTTTCACAAATCATGCCCAAAGCTTTAGGATTAAACGTGGGAGGCAAAGTAGGCATAGCCAGAGGCGGGACCCATATTGCCGTTTCGATTTTTTTTGGAATCGGACTATTACACCGAAACGATATTGCCATCGGGTTGGGCCACCGGGCCATATAGATTGCACCTAAAATTTTAGAAATAACTCATTTACTTTTATACATTCGCTTTTCATAAGAGCAGGTTAAACTTTGACAAATGACCGCTGCACCGCTATTTTTATCAACCTTGCCGGTTCGCCAAACAAGGATTAACAGGAAAATGGAACCAATTACCGGCATGGTCGGTCTATACACTAAAGGAGAGTGACTGCCATGTCTTTTAAGAGAATAATAATTATTACATCATCCCTTATGCTGTTCGGCTTGATATCCCTGGCTCTGTTTTCATGCGCCTCACCACTTGAATATGCCTCCGAAGAAATGGATATGGATTATGCAGAAATAGCTCCTGAAGAGGCAGCTGAGGATTACATGGCGGAAGAATCAGGGCTTATCACAGCAGAACCTGAGGCCCCCGATGATAGTATTAGGACAACCTCAAACAGTGATCCTTCTCTGCGCCATGTTATTCGCCGGGGTTCAATTGAGCTTACTGTTTCTGATACCAGGGATAAGCTTGAGGAAGTGCAAAATATTGTTCGGGAAGCAGAAGGTTTGATTGCCAATCTTTATGTTTATGAGATCAGGGAAGGGCAGTATGGAGCAAGAATAACCGTGCGTGTACCGAATGCAAAATTTGACGCTGTTTTGAAACAGCTGGAAACACTGGGTAAAGCAACCAATATCCAAACCGAACTCGAAGATATTACCATGCAATATGTCGATCTGGAATCGCGGTTAAACAACCAGAAAGCCCAGGAAGAGAGATTGACGGAAATTCTTGAAATGGCAGATACCGTAGAAGATGTGCTGGAAGTTGAAAAAGAGCTTAACCGGATTCGTGGTGAGATCGAAGCGATGACTGCCAGATTAAACCAGCTTAAAGACCAGGTAAGATTTGCCACAATCAATGTGTCTTTACAAGAAGAAACAATACCGACCGATACAGTAACCACGAATCCTTTTCACAATTTAGGCCCCCGCATTTCTGAAGCATTTATTGGCAGTATCAACTTTTTACTTAACGTTTTTTCAGGATTAATAATAATATTTACAGCCCTGCTCCCAGCCTTTATAGTTCTGTTGATCATTGGAGTTATAATTTGGGTTATCGTGCGTAGATATATCCGGAAAAAAGGCCGGCCAGACGAAGAACAGGCTGAAGAGCAGGCCTCGTTACCCCATCAAAATAAAGAATCATAAGTCTTCAAAGTAAATTAATTGAAAAATACGGGCATGCTGAATCAGGGCATGCCCGGGTGCTTATGCCGGATAGATATTAAGAATCAGGATTCTGTTTATCGTCCAGGACATCACCGAGAAGTATTTCTTCTCGCTCAAACAAATCCAGGGTTTCCTGTAAAAGGTTGAGGAGCTGATTCCTCTTTCCTTCCGGAATATGGGATAAATAAACAGCCAGTAAAAGATTACGCCTATCTTCCACATCTTTTAGGACTTCCAACCCCTTTGAAGTAATGGAAATCCAAACCTGGCGCCTGTCTTTCTCCTGCCTTTCCCTGTTTACCAGGCCCATTTTATAAAGACGGTTAATCAAAGCAGTAACTGCGCTTAAAGTCACCCCCAGCATATGAGCAAGAAACGAGGTGTTGCAGGGGCCTTTTCTCAGAGCGCGAAGAACTACAAACTGGGTATCTGTAACCTCATCTGCAGTATACCTGCTGTGCAAAACCCTTACCCTGTATACCAGACGGCTAAAGATGTAATCGAGCTCTTTAATATATTCAAGAAGATTGTCTGTTGTTATGGTGGGAAACCTCTCTTAGATATATTTAAAAACAACAACTGTTAACAGGGTTAAGTAATTAAATAGTACCTACTTTATACCATTCAATGCCGATAAGATCAAGTTAATACAGGCATATTTTTTCGACTTTCAAGCTGTGATAAAATATATGTATGGGGATGTTTTAACCATTAAATCAGCACTTAAACCAATTCTGCTGCCGGCATCATCTATGGATTAAAGAGCAGAGCAAAAACAAACGCCCAGAAAAGAGGGTTTTTTGAAAGTCAGGTGAGTTATGAACAGAATTTCTCCTTTACTTAATTTTATACTTTTGCATCATTATAAATATGCAGCTCCTCTATTTTCAGGATTAATCATTATCCTGGCTTTTCCGCCTTTCGACCAGGGTTACCTGGCCTGGGTTGCTTTAATACCCTTGTTCTGGACCTGTTTAAATTCAACTAAGGTCGACGCCTTTAAAGCAGGGTTTCTATTTAGCCTGCCCTTTACACTTTATGTTAACTATTACCTTACCCATGTCCTTTATCCTTACCTGCCTGATTTACTGGCAACAATTGCTATGATCAGCATGGTTCTATATATCAGTTTATTCTACGGCCTTTTCGGCCTGGCCGCTAATCTCGCTGGCCGCCCGGGCCGGGTTTGGTTTACAGCCCTGGCTTTACCTTCTCTTTGGATGCTTGTGGAATATCTTCGTTCCCTCACTTTTCTTGCTTATAATGTAGGATACCTTGGCTACACCCAGTGGGGCTACCCCGGTTTACTTAACATCGCTTCTGTTTACGGTTACTGGGGGCTGCCTTTTATAATGGTTTTTTTCCAGACTATCTTAATCCTTTTCTTGATCCGGAAATTGCAGGGCAGGCAGTTGATTGCCATCAGCTCTGTATTCGCAATAATCTTATTTCTGGGCTTGACTATTCCGGCTTTGCAAGAGGTCAGCCAGGAAGATGAACCACTTTATACTGCCCTGATCCAGGGTAATATAAAAACTGAAAGAATCATAAACACAAATCGGCAAAACACACTGGAGTATTATCTGGACTTGACCAGACAGGCTATCAAGGAAGAACCAAAAACTGAACTGGTGGTCTGGCCTGAAACAATAGTTCATCTGGATTTCAGGGCGACCAGATCTCACCCGGAAGAACTGGTTAAAATGGGGAAAGAATACGGTATAGATTTGCTATACGGGGCCAGGATACAAAATAATGGTGATCTCTACAACTCCGTAACTCTCTTCTCTGAAGAACAGCAAAATATACCAGTTTACAATAAGCACCGGCTGGTCCCCTTCGTCGAATTCTTTCCAGCAGAGCAGCTTTTAAACAGAATCCTGCAGCTTGATTTACTGCTGGGAAGCTATACCCCGGGCCAGGAGATCACCATTTTTAATGTTAACGGTATACCTGTTGCCGGAGTAGTATGCTTTGAATCATATTTTGGGGATCATATGCGGTTATTTGCTAATAAAGGCGCAAAACATCAGTTTATAGTCACCAATGATGCCTGGTTTAAAGAATCAATCGGCCTGGATCAACATGCCCAGGCCGCTGCTATCAGGGCCGCTGAAATCGGAACCGGGGTAACCCAGGTAGCAAACAGCGGCATTACGATCTCTTATGATTACCGTGGCAGAGAAGTGTTTAGATCGGGAAAAAGTGAGGCAGCTATCTTTACCATTCCACTGGATCTGTCGGGCAGAGAAACTCTTTATAACCGGTTTGGAGATTATTTTCCGGCCTTTTGGGCTATTTTTCTCGTAATAGCCGCCCCTTATATTATCGTAACAGCTAGGCGAGAAAACTCTTTATTATAACCACAGGTGTTCCCGCATCGGCCGAACCGCTGACCAGATCAGCCAGGCTGGCTAAAACATCTTCCATGCGCCGGGGAGTGGTCCCTTCCCGTTCCATGCAATCTTTAGCCATTTTTTTCCTGACGCTTTCAGAAAGAATGGCTTCAATTTCTTCGGCTGTCTTATGCTCTTCATGGTAGCATTGATCGGCAAGATACTTATATTTAACCCCTTCCCTCAAGCAATCCAGGCCATCAGTAGCGGCAAAAGCCGCCCGGGGATCGGCCAGTTCATAAATACCGCTGGTTGGATCTAAGTAGGCTCCGTCTCCGTAAATCATTACCTGAACGTCATGGCCAAATTGCTCTTTTATCCTTAACCGTAAGGTTTCAACCAGTGCTTTACCTTCCCGGGGTGCCAGCTTAAGCCTTTCTCCAGAGGACATATTACTGCCGAGCAGCCCCCATTCCGAATATGCTTCCCCCTCGGTGCAGATCTGATCTAAGGTAATACAATTACTGAACTCTTTCATAATGATATTTTTAGTTGATTCCCTGGTATGAATATCGGCAGCGACAACACCGTCAGGTTTATAATCAAGAGCCTTAAGAGCCGAGTTTGAAAGAAGAAGGGTCGGCCTGGCGCCCTCTGCTTTTACGATTTCATGATAGAAGTTAATATAGTCAACTCCGGTTACCGGGTGCTTAAAACTGCGATCGCCCAAATCTTTTAGGGTTAGTGCTTCTTTACCCAGTTTTTCAGTAAATTCCGGATCGATTATCTGGTTGCCTACTTCATCAAAGGGGTAGGAAAGCTGGATTATTACTTCACCCCGCGGAACAGCCCGGGCCAGGCCTTTCAAGATCATAGAAAACCGATTACGGCTGGCGATCGGGAAAATAACCGCTAGAGTACTGTCATCTGAAAGATCCAGTTTTTCTTTTATTTCCCGGGCAATATCATTAACCGTGATATAGTTATTTTGAGCCCTGGCCACAATGGATTCGGTAATACAAATCACATCGTTGTCCCCCAGCAAACCGTCTTTGTTACAGCAGGACAGTGATTTCAATATTTCAGCTACGATATCCATTCCGGGTAAAATAACACCCATTTTTAGTCCAAACGCCAGCGAACCAACATAGTCAGGAATTTTCATAAATACTCATTACCTCCCCTTCAAATGCTTTCTCTTTTACCTGCCATCAACTCCAGCGCCTGCTCATAATCCTCCCAGGTATTTATATTTATGAAAGAATTGTGGCCAGGATCATACCGGGCAATTTCTGCTGTCGTAATAAATCTGACCTTCAAATTCCGGTAGAACTCATTTACCTTGAAACGGCCCTGGCTAACCTGTTGCTCGATTACATCAATACAAGAACGTTTATAAAAGGCGTGAAGGGGCTGGTAGTACTCTCCCCCCACATGAGGCACAACCGCATCATAAGCAGGAGCAAAGCGGGCCATATACTTTATCAGTTCCAGGTTCAAAAAGGGCATGTCGCAGGCCACTACAAATTGATAGGGATGCTCTTTATTGCTAAGGCCGGCATGAATCCCCCTCAGAGGGCTTTTCCCTTTTTGCTTCAAAATATCGCCTGTCAGCATCACCGGTAAACCACTATACAGCTCCGGCCGATCAGTTACCACGGTGAGCTCATTAAATAAAACGCTCAAGCGATCGATCATTAATGCTATCAGGGATCGGCCGTTAAATTCTAAAAGGGCTTTAGGCCGCCCCAGGCGTTTACTATCACCACCAGCAAGAATTATCGCTCCTCCAGATTCACTAACATGATCAGTTATTTTATCTTTCAAAAACCCACCCCGCCACTAAAGGATTTATGGCCAGCATTATTGTTCTTCCCGGGCTTTCAAACGTTTTCTTTCACTGATTAAGACCATTATAATACCCAGCTCATAAAGCAAAACCAGTGGCAAAATCATTACCACCTGTGAAATAATATCAGGCGGGGTAATAATTGCCGAAAGGACCAGCATGATTAATAAAGCAATTTTTCTATGTCGCCTGAGAAATCCAGTCGATAAAAGACCAATTTTACCTAAAGCCCAGGTAAAAAGAGGCAGCTGGAAAACAGCGCCAAAAGCTAAATGAAAAGAAATAACAAATGAAATGTACTCAGTAACTGTAAACTGCGGATCAAGCCGGGCATCAGCAAATTGCAGGAAAAATTTAATAGTAAAAGGAAAAACTACCTGGTACGCAAATACAACCCCGGTTGAAAATAGCAAGATGATCCCGAAAAGCACGGCCAGGTAAAACTTCTTTTCCGGCCTGGTCAGGCCGGGGAAAATATAAGCCGAAAACTGATGCAGGATAACAGGAAGAGAAGCCACCAGTCCGCTAAATAAGGCCAATTTAAAATTAGCCATAAATGCTTCCGGAGGTGATAAATAGATCAACTTATGTCCTTCAAGCGGCAGGGTCAAAATAGCACGAATATGTTCAATGTAAGTAAAACAAATCCCTGACGCAACAAGCAAAGCGCCTGCCGAAACAACCAGGCGCAGGCGCAATTCTGAAAGATGTTCAAGGACGGGCATGGTGCCGTCTTCATTATTAACCACTTTTGTTGAATACCTCCCGGCATTCCCAACACTACAAAAAATCCCCCCTGCTTTATTGAACTCCGTTTGCTTTTAAAGCCAACCCCTTATTTATCGGTTTCGGAGTTTGGGGTGGTTGATTCGTCAGATGCAGAGTTACTTTTTAATCCTTCTTTCAATTCTACTACACTTTTCCCGATCGCTTTAGCGAGTTCAGGAAGCTTAGTTGAACCAAATATTAAGAGGATTACTGCCAAAATGGCAATTATTTCTGTCGCTCCAATTCTTCCAAACATTACAAATCCTCCTCTAAAGAGAATTAAATATCTTATGTCTAGCTGTGTTATTGTAACATATAACCTTTATGTAAGGAAATTATAATTAACTGCTTTTATCAGTTTCGTTATCATCCAAACTTATGGAATCCTTGAGCTCTTTGGTCGCTTTCCTGAACTCTTTTAAGCCATTACCTATAGAACGGCCCATTTCAGGCAATTTATTTGGGCCAAAAATGACCAGGGCAACCACAAGAACCAGCAAAATTTCCCACAGGCCGATTCTACCACCAATCAAACTGTTCACCTCCAAGAAAATACAACCATTCGTATTTATATTATAACTGATCTTTATTATAAATGCGATAATCCGCGATCCAAAAATTTTTGCTAAAACTTTCGACCTGCTTCTTGCCTTGCTAAAAGATTAAGATAAATAATAAGGCTCAGGTGGCGACGCACAGCCTTCCCGGGTTATTACTGTCACCATGTATCTCCAATTTCCAGATCGGGATCTATATCCAGCAATAATTCTGATGCCTCCTGCAGAAAAGATTCTGGAACTAAAATATGAACTTCCATGGCCTGGCCGCCGATAACCCTCATTGCCCCGGCATAAGGGCTGCTATCTGCTTTTTTAGCCGGAATCCCTTTCTCCTGTAAAAAGCCGCAGATTATATCTGCTTCCACGTCATTATGAGCTTCGACCAATATTTCCCATTTAGCGTCATCCATTATATTACCTCTCATTTATTAAAGCTAACAATATTATTATTCCCCTTAAATGGTTTAAATTCTTGTCAGGCCTCCTCTACTCCTGCTCAAGCCGGGTAATTAATATTAAAACAATCGTGGCTGCAGAGCCTATACTGTTATGATAAATTAAATTCTGCGGAAGAAAGCTGAAGCGAGCACAGATTTCTACAGCAGGCAACCGCAGCTAAATACGGCTGAGTTGATACAAACAGTCAAACATTACGATTGGTTTGACAGAATATCCAAAGCGAATTATGATCTGTTCAGAACTGCGCTATTTAGATCTAAACTGCCGGGAGGGTGGAGTTAAATGCAAAAAGGAAAAACTGAGGCCGGGAAGAATAAAACAGTCCAATCGTTAGAAAGGGCTCTGTCCATTATTGAGCAAATGGCACAGGCCGGTCGCCCTATTAATATTAGTGAACTGTCAGAGAAAGTAAATTTAAAAATCAGCACCGTCCACCGGTTATTAAATACACTCGTGGAACGCGGTTATGTAGAACAAAACCGGGAAAACAACAGATACCAGCTGGGCTTAAAACTACTTGAGATAGCCAATAGTATTTTTACTTATGCTGATCTAAGGACTATGTGCAGGCCTTTTTTAGCTGAACTGGTAAAAAAATGTAACGAAACTGCCAATCTTGCTATTTTAGATCATTCAGAAATAGTATATATTGATCAAATTGAATCTCATAATTATATTATCGTTAAAATGTTTGCTCAGGTGGGTAACAGAGGCCCGGTACACTGTACCGCTTCAGGAAAGATACTCCTGGCCTACCTTTCTGAAACAGAACAGGATCAGATCTTATCTGCCATTGATTTAAAACCATTTACCGGCAATACTATCACTCAGGCTTCAGAGCTAAAGAAGGAATTAAACCAGGCCAAAAAACAGGGTTATGCCCTTGACTGGGGAGAAATGGAAGAATATGTGCGGTGTATAGCTGCCCCGATCTTCAATTATGAAAACAAGGCTGTAGCCAGCATCGGGATCTCCGGACCCGAAAACCGGATTACCACAAATTATGTTAATGACACTTTAGCCGGCATTGTAAAAGATATAGCCGCAAAAGCTTCGATCAGAATAGGTCACACTAAAGGCGGAAGCACGGCATCTTCCCGGTAAAGGAATCTTTTTAGGAGGGCAAGCTCGTAGTGTTCATCAATGGCCGGATCATCAAAGAAATCGCCCTCTCCTCGGGCGCTGACCAGGTTGGCATAACTACTGCAGAACCGCTTTTTTACATGAAAGAGCGCCTGGAAAACCGAAAAAAAGAGCATAGAATTACTCCCTTTGAAACAAGCGAACCTTATTCTAGAATCAAGCCCGGCCTTCTGCTTCAAGACTGCCAGAGTATAATCACTATAGCGGCTCCTTATGCAGCAGCTGAGCATCCCGTTCCACAAAAAACAGCTGAACCAACAGGAAAAGTAGCTCGCTGTGCCAGAAGCCTTGATTACCATGTCCTGATCGAAACGCTATGCCGACAGATTATTAAAGGGTTACAGCAGGAATTTGGAACAGGGTTTGAATACCGCATATTATGCGACCGCAGCCCCCTGCTGGAAAGAGAGCTGGTCAGTAATAGCGGGCTGGGTTTAATTGGCGAAAACTGCACTTTAATTAACCACCGCTACGGATCATATACGGCCCTGGGTACTATATTAACCACTTTAGCATTTGAACCAGATCAGCCTGAGGGGAAACATTGCATGCAATGCGGCCGCTGCCGGGAAGCCTGTCCAACCGGTGCATTACTAGCACCTTATATAATTAACCCTTATTTATGCCTTTCCTATTTAACTCAAGCTTCAGGCTGCTTCCCAAGAACAATGCGCTCAAAAATGGACAGACAAATCTACGGCTGTGATATTTGCCAGGAAATATGCCCTCATAACCAAGATGCCAAATGTTCCCCTATTCCGGAAATGGCTTTTTCTTTTTTTCCAGCTAAACCATTGCTGCTCCCCTTATTACGCCTAACTCAAAAAGAATTTAAAACAACCATTAACCTTACTTCAGCCGGGTGGAGAGGTAAAACTATTTTGCAGCGTAATGCAGTAATCGCCCTGGGCAATATAAAAGATCCCCATACAGTTAAGCCCCTGGCTGCCATTCTTAAAAATGATAACAGGGCAATAATCAGGTTGCATACGGCCTGGGCCCTGGGCCGGATCAGAAATGGAAAAGCTTTATTTGCCCTGGAAAAGGCCTATCATAACGATCCTGATTTAGAGGTAAGAAAAGAAGCAAAACTGGCTCTGCAAGAGAATTAAAAACAGGCCGGTTGCGGCCTGAATGGGCAGGAATCAGGATAAAAACAGCCAAATTATTGAGTGAGATGAATTTATGAGGACCATGTCACCTGACGGCACAAGGAGAATAATATCATGAATAATTCTTTCCGTTTGATGCATATTAAAGGGATCCCGGTTGAAATACATATTAGTTGGCTCCTGATTTTTTTTCTATTCAGTATCAGCCTGGCACAAAGTTACTTTCCTTTAATGATCGAAGGTTTAAGCCGCCAGGTTTACTGGACTGCCGGAATTATCACATCTTTATTGGTTTTTGCTTCCGTACTGACCCATGAACTGGGCCATTCATTTGTCGCCCTCAATGAAGGAATACCTATTAAAAAAATCACTTTATTTATTTTTGGCGGGGTGGCTCAAATGGAAGCGGAACCAAAAAACCCTAAAGCAGAATTCAGGGTTACAGCGGCCGGGCCATTAACCAGCTTTACCCTGGCCCTGTTAACCGGAGGCCTCTATTATTTGCTATTATCTCCGGGTTATATATACAGCGAAGCTATTTTCTTTATTGCCAGGATAAACTTAATAATGGCCGTTTTCAACCTGATTCCCGCATTTCCACTTGATGGAGGACGATTATTCCGTTCAATCATCTGGCACTTCGGCCAAAACATGCTTAAAGCAACCCGAATAGCAGTTGCGATTGGTAGTGCCCTTTCATTTTTTGCCATGGGTGCCGGTTTTGTCATCATCTTTTTCCAGGGAAACCTGTTTGGGATCTGGTTGATTTTTTTGGGCTGGATGATTTACCAGGCCGGACAGTCCAGTTACTCACAGCTTGTATTTAAAGATACTTTTTCCGGGATAAAGGTCTCAAGGATCATGAGTACAAATTTGCAAACCATTTCTCCCGATGCAACCCTGGAGCAGGCGGCTGACAATTTCCTGCATTATAAGTATGGAGCATTTCCTGTGGTCTATGGTTCCACTACCCATGGCATTGTAACTTTACAGGACCTGAAAGATATTCCCCGTGAAAAATGGCCTTATACGCCTGTGGCCCGAGTCCTAACTCCACTTAAAGATACCATGGTGATCAATCCTGAAAGTGACGCTGCAGAAGTAATGATGAAAATGGCAAACCAGAACATCGGCCGGGCCCTGGTCATGGCAGGCAATGGAGACCTGGTCGGCCTGCTTAGCAGAACCGATATGATGCGTTTTATACAGATGCATATGGTTTTAGGAGATGAATAATTATTCCATGTCAAAGGAGAAACAATAATGAGCGCACTGATAATTCCTGTAAAAAAAGGGCTGATCAAAAGTCTTGATCTGCTATGGCTTTTAATCAAAATAATCATTCCTGTTTCCTTACTGGTAGCACTGCTCAATCATTTTGGAATCATGGAATCGCTGGCAGGTTTTTTTTCACCGGCCATGGCTTTATTCGGACTGCCCGGTGAAGCAACCATTGCCCTGTTGTTAAGTGCTTTTGTTAATTTCTACGCCGCCCTCGGTGTGATAACAACTATGACCCTGAGCCCTCAGCAAATAACTGTCCTGGCTGTAATGATCGGTATTTGCCATGAACTGCCCATAGAAACTGTCGTTAGCAGTTACACAGGCCTGCGGATTCCTGCAGCGGCCACCCTGCGGATCTTTACCGCTCTTGTGGCCGGGCTGCTTTTAAACTTCATTTATACCCTGGCCGGAGGAGGATGAGAAAGATGGAAATACTGATTTTACTTTATAACACCATCATAGATAGTATATTCAGCATAGCCCGGCTGGCTTTAATCCTGGTTCCTATCATGGTTACCATAGAAATTGCCCGTTATTTCGAGGTAATCGAAAAAGTTACCGTGAGGGTAAAAGGCGCACTGAAGGTCCTTACTTTACCCCAGGAAGCAGCTTTCCCCATGCTGGCCGGAATTTTTTTCGGCATCGTTTTCGGCGCAGCCCTGATTATCGAATACTCCCGCGAGGGTTACCTGAACAAACGCGATTTACTATTAATCGGAATCTTCCTCAGTATCTGCCATTCTGTAGTGGAGGACACTTTCATTTTGGCAGTATTTGGCGCCAATCCTGTAGTAATTTTAACTACCCGCCTAATTCTGGCAATCATCATAACCAGGTTAGCCGCTTTCTTGCTTGATCGTTCCGGTTTAAAGCTGGCTTAAACCCTAAAAGCCTGATATTTTCTAAAAACCTCTGCGATTTCTTCTGCCCATAGCAGCAGCAACTCATCTCCCATAAATGGGGCCACCAGCTGCAGGCCCAGTGGCAATCCGTTTTCAGCCTTTCCGGAAGGGATTGTCACCGTCGGTAACCCGGCGTGTGTCCAGGGCAAATTCATTCCAGGATCGCCTGTTGAGTGCAGGCCTTGCGGAGCAGGGCCTGCCGCAGAAGGGGTAATCCAGAGCCCGATCCCATTTTCCCATAAAACCGTTTCCAGCTTTTCTCTTAACTCTTTTCGTTTGCTGCGGGCAATTTTTAATTCTTCTTCAGAAATACTTTGCCCTTCTTTGATTAATTCTGCCGTGCGCGGCCGGTATAATTCAGCAAAGCGCTCAAAAAGGTCCCTGTGCTCGTAAGCCATTTCAGCCGAGATTAATTTGCGGTGCCACCTGGTAATATAATCGATATCATCAAGGACGCTTACCTCTTTGATAATGTAGCCGGACTCTTGCAGCCGGTTTAACTGCTGTTTAAAGGCTATCATTCCTTCTGGTGAAACCTGCTGATCCATATATTTTCCTTTAGGCACTCCCAGCACAGGCTGATAGCTAGCGCTAATCTCCTGCCAGTTGTAGCAAAGGCTTTCTGCAGCCAGGGCGACTCCTTTGACATCCTGGGCAAATAACCCGACATGGTCGGCAGATCGAGAAAAGTGCAGTAATCCTTCGGTCGAGATACGGTTATAGCTGGCCTTAAAACCAATAATACCACAATAAGCCGCCGGCCGATTGATTGATCCAACAGTTTGGGTCCCTAAAGTTAAAGGGCTGAACCCGGCAGCTACAGCAGCAGCAGAACCGCTGCTCGAACCACCCGGGGTATGTTCAGGATTATGAGGATTTTTGGTGGGGCCGGGTTCATAATAAGCAAATTCCGTGGTTACAGTTTTCCCGAGAATAAGGGCTCCGGCCTGACGCAAAAGGCTAACGCAATCGGCTTCCGGGCCGGCAAATTCTTGAGGATCAATACTGCTATTGGCTCTGGTAACAAAACCCTCCACATGGAAAATATCTTTCACCCCTACAAGGGCACCATACAAAGGAGGCCTGCTTTCAGGGGACGGATATATCTTTTGTAAAGCTTCCGCTTCACCAAGCAGCCTTTCCCGGCGCCTCAATTCAGGCAGCAGGGAATTTATTTCCCCGTCAAGCTTATCTATACGATCACATTGCTCATTAATATAATTCTGCAAATTTATCTTTTCATCTATTAAATCATTTACTGTAGAAAATAATGGAGCCGGATGAAGATACATTTCATAAACCTCCTTATGATAAAAAGCAGTACCCGGTAGTCCCGTCTAGAAAAGCCAGAGACCTAAGAAATGAGCAATCATACCAGCGGCAATGCAAAAAACCAGGTGAAAACCCATTCTGAGCAAACTGAACCTTAGTCCCAAAAAACCACCTTCAAAGGGTATTCTCGATAAACTCAGCATAGTCCAGCCCGAAAGCATGGCTATAGTTGTTCCCAGCCCCGCTCCTGAAGCATAAATAGTAGCGATGATTGGATAAGAAGCATAGGGGCCAAAAGCCATGATCATTCCACCAAAAGTACCAAGGAAAACCCCGGTCACACCTGCTTCCTGAGCCAACCAGCGCTTAATAAACTCTTCAGGAATTAAAACTTCAAGCAAGCCGGACAGCAAAAGGGCCAGGACTATAACCGGCAGGGCAACCAGCAGCTGGCGCAAACCGGCTTTTAGCCCCTCCAAATGCCTGGACTGCTTTATATTCAAAATAAATAAAACAACTGCGATACTAAAAAAAATCAGCGTGGTTGCCAGCATCACTGTCCTCCTGTTTTCCATGAAACGCCTTTTACACCGCACGGAAAGAAAAGCTTACTGATTAACCCCATAAGAAAGGGAACCGGAAAAGTAAGGATATAACGCAGGAAAGCAATCTCAGGATTTATCAAGCTAATTTCCAGCGGTAGCCTGGTAAAATCATAAATTTGCTTACCGGATACAAAGGTAAACAGGAGATAAAAGGGAATACCCTTTCCTTTAAACCCGGCTAAAAAAGGGTAAAAAATATAAGGCCCCCCGGGGAAAAGCCCTCCAGCCAGAGAGCTCAACACAATACCTTTAGAACCGGAATATTTTTGCATCCATCCTTTAATCATATCTGCTGTAATTAAAGCCTGCAGCTGGCCGATAACCAGAAAAGCTGCAAATATCAGCAACAGAGCCCTGTAAGCAGTCATGCTCGACGTTATAAGTCCTTCTGTTACCAGATCCATTCCCCCGGTAAAAAAAGCCACGATTAACAAAAGCAGCGAGGAAACAGCCAGGATGATGGCAGTGCTTTTCATTATAATTCTCCTTTAGGAATCACCATACTTTAGATCGGTCAAAAAGGCTTTAAGCCCGGAAGACAGATCTTCTCTTCTAAGTGCATATTCAATAGTCGCTTCCAGGAATCCGAGGCGATCACCAACATCATAGCGACGACCTTCAAAAGTATAGGCCCATACCGGATAATTTTCAGCCAGAGTATTCAAGGCATCTGTAAGTTGAATCTCTCCACCAGAACCCGGCGGTGTATGTTCAAGGATCTCGAATATTTCCGGCTCTATTATATAGCGCCCCAGCACAGCAAGATCAGTTTTTGCTTCTTCCCGCGCCGGTTTTTCAGTAAGCCGGCTAACCCTGACCACTGAGCTTTCCGAATCATCAGATTCAACTGCCCCGTATTTATGGATGTGATCAAAACCAACCCGGCGCACTCCTAAAATGGTACTCTGCTTGCGGGTATATACTTCTGCCATTTGCCCTATGCATGGAACCCGGGCATGAATCACGTCATCACCAAGCAAAACTGCAAAAGGTTCATTACCAACAAAACGGCGAGCGCAATATACTGCATGCCCCAGGCCAAGAGGTTCTTTTTGGCGGATAAAAAAAATGTTAGCCATGGTACTGATTTTCTGCATTTCCTCTAATTCTTGCTTTTTGTTTTTCCGATCCAGTAACAGCTCCAGTTCGATGCTGCGGTCAAAATGATCTTCAATGGACTGTTTATTGCGGCCGGTGATAATCAAGATATCTTCAATGCCGGCTGCAACTGCTTCTTCAACAACGTACTGGATGGTAGGTTTATCAACAATGGGCAACATCTCTTTGGGTTGGGCTTTTGATGCCGGCAAAAAACGGGTCCCCAGGCCCGCAGCCGGAATTACTGCTTTTTTGATTATCATTATTGCAAATCACCACCTGTTATATTTATGACCTTGCTATAAGAAATTCCATAAAACATAACTTTTCCCTTCCCTTTAACTGTTACAAGCAGGCAGACGCTTAATTGCATAATCCTGATGGGGTAAGCGCTAATAACCCTGCACTTGCCAAGTAGAATTTAGAACAATTTTTATGCGATTTCTAACAGAAGAAGTTTTGCTGGGCAGGGCCATTTTAAGCAAAGATGATTTTGAAATGATCGGCCTTTTTTAAATTAGCCCGGCAGTTCCTGCGAAGACAATTCGATTGTTACTGTAACAAAGAGAAGACCAGGCAGGCAAAAAAACCCGATCAGCGTAACAGTTGCTTTAATTTAGAACAGCGGAAAGTTGCTTTTCACTTAACCTGATTCAGTTTCCCAGTGCAGGCCATCTCCTTTTTCTACAGTAACCAGTTCCGGAAACTCTTCCCTCACCCTGGCATCTATTTCAGGCGGAATAATGGGATCTGAAGGCTCCTGGAGAAATTGTGCAGCCAGCTCTTCTGCCCTTTTCCAGCTGTCTTTGCTGCCGGCATCTAACCAGCGCTGATAGGGTTGCCGATCACTGGCCTGCGGCGCAAAGCTTTCAGTACGCATATATTTAATCGTATGTTCTTCACTGAGATAATTACCACCTGGTCCAACTTTGGCAATAATATCATAAGCCAGGCTGTCCTGGTTAATTTCAATGCCCCGCAAGGTGCGCAGGCAGCTGCCGACAATATCATTGTCAATAATATACTGGGCATATGATACAGTAAGGGCCCCGTCAAGCATTCCAAATGCCTCATGAATAAAGTTACCGCCGGCCAAAGCGGCCAGCATGCCTGTAGTTGCGCTCTCATGGGCAGCCTGTGCATCGGGAAGCTTAGAATCAGTAGTCCCCACGGTTAAATAACAGGGCAAACGGTAATAATGTGCCATCTGGGTAATGGCCGCATTCATCAAGCCTGACTCAATGCTGCCCATTAAAAAAGACATGGTCCGCATATCCATCGTAATCGGAACAGCGCTGTAAAGGACAGGAGCGCCCGGATTGACCAGCTGGCTGAGCATAATCCCCATCAGGGCTTCTGCGTTTTGCTGCACCAGGGTGCCGGCCAGGGTAATCGGCGCTGTCGCGCCTGCTGCTGGTGCAGTAGAGGTAGCCAGAGGCAGCCCGTATCGGGCTACTTCCATAATGTATTCTGCCTGCTCAGCACTTATTTTTAAAGGACTTGTGATAGAAGATATAAAACCAATAAAGGGCCTGCGTTGGAGTTTTTCCAGGCCTCCAGCAATAATCGAAGCAATTTTTATGGAATCTTCCAAACCTTGCTTACTAAAAATCCCTCCCATGATCGGTTTTCCCGTATTCAAAAGGGACTGATACCTGGTATTGATATCTACTGTTTCTATGTTAATATCATGGGGATAAAGAGGATTAATGAAAAAATTTAAGTATTCAAGTCGATCGGCCAGTCTGGCCAGCTCAGCCACATCATGGATCTCACCCGGCCTTTTATTGCGTTCAAGATCTAGCACATAAAGAGCCAAACCACCGGTGCCAAAATTAACTTTTTTACCACCTATGGTAATATCATTTCCTTCCTTTCGTCCATAAAAGACAAATTCTGCCGGCGCCTGCTTCACACAGCGGGATACGAGATCGCGGGTCACATAGATACGGTGCCGCTGGTGATCAACTGTAGCTCCGTTTTTTTCAAATATTTCAAGGGCAGGAGGGTAATTAATTTCAAAACCTACATTTTCCAAGACCTTGATGGAAGTTTCATGAATCTGACTGATTTCTTTTTCTGTTAGGACATTATAGCCTCCACCTTCATAAGTCAATTTTTCCATAGTACCTGTCCCCCCGGCATATATTAATATAAACCCTTTTATTGAAGTACCTGTCATTGCTGGTTAATTGTTTCCCATTTTTGCACCATGGCCCTGATTAAATCCGCCCTGGTAATTATCCCCTTTAAGATGTTATTTTCATCAGTAACGGGAATACGATTAATTGTATTATCGTACATCAGGCGGCTCACTTTGTAAAGAGGGTCATTTTCTGTAACCCGTATCACATTTGTTGTCATAAGCGTTTCTACGGTAGTAGCAGCGACTAGCTCTATCACTTCCACCCCTCGATGCGTTATATCAACATGCAGGACCTCTTTACCTTTGGTAAAAACTTGATGAGGGTCTCGCAAAGGCTGGCCGATTATTTGCTGGGTATAACGTAAGATATCTGTTTCAGAAATAATTCCGATTACTTTATTCTGCTTATCAGTCACCGGCATACCACTAAATCTATTTTCATCCAGAATTTCAGCCGCTCTCTTCAGTGAAGTATCCGCTTTTACGCTGATCACTGGAGAAGTCATTACATCTTTCGCCAATACCGCCATATTAATCCCTCCCCTAAAGCTTTTAACTAAATTTTAACAACTGTCAGCGCATATAAATGAATTCTTTCTATAGGATGTTATCACCACCTGGTTTACATTCTTAGCCGGCGAATTAAAAAAGGCAAGCAAGATTGTTCCTGCTTGCCGATCATCGGACAATCTTAATATACTTCTTAAATAAAATTTATCATAACTATAAGCGCCATTACAAGGGACTTTGCCCTTTAATTTCTTTACACAATGATTGCTTATGATAAAAATATTTCTAGTGCCGTTACTTATTGATCTGGATGATGCCAACTAATCCATGGCCAAGACCGTGTCCCTGCTGAAGATTCATCTCCAGGCTGCGAATGGCATATCCAAGTTGAGCTTCGATCAAATCCGCCCTAATATCGCCGTAAAGGCCTTTACTGCCTTCCAGACTCTGCCGCATCACCCGGTAGGCTTTCTCAAGCGGTTTTATATCAGTTTGCGGCGGGTAGGGCAGCAGTTCCTCGTCACTATCATAATGTTCCATCAGAACCATGGTATAATCGACTAAAGCATTCCAGCTTTCGGCCAGCCTCTGAAGAACTTCATTCTGCCAATCGAATCCTTCCCTGGGTTTGTAGTCCACTTTAAGATCCGGGAAATAGGTCCTCAAACCGCGCTCAAACAGCGAAGAAACCATGAGACGCAGAGGTTGAGGATTGCCGTTATAGGTGCCGGTCTCGATATGTCGGCCCACAAACAGGGAACGGTCGAAAAAGCGTAATACCTTCAGCTCTACTCCGGCTTTACGGGCTGCGCTTTCGAGAATTTTAAAAACTTCAGTCGGCGTCATAAGCCGCAGTGGAAATGAAGACAGCTCTACACTATCTCTATCATCCTCAGCATAGAGGTAGTTAATCACATAGTCAATATAGGATACTTCTTCCGGATCGTGGGTCCACAGGTTTTGCCATTCATAAGAATAGCGGCCGATAAAATCAGCCAGGATCAAGCTTCCGTCATTACCATGCTTGCCCATATCTACAAAGAGCTTTTCTAATTCTTCATTGGTGCAGTGTGACAGAGTCCCGTAAGATGTAAAGTACAAATCATACGGTTCTTCACCTTCATCTACCGGCAGACCATTGGAAAAGTCTCCTTTGCAAAAATTAACATGCTCATAATCGCCAAAGAGGTTTTCAGCTTCTTTAAGCAGCTCGATGCTTAAATCAATGCCCTTATATTGATCCATCATATCGTCTTTAATTAAACGGGTATCGAACTGCGATAACCTGGCCCCCTTGGCCATTTTGCTGAGCAGGTCATAGCCGTCCCCGGTTCCACATCCTAAGTCATAAAAACGCAACCCTTCTCCGCCTTCATTTAAATTCTTCTTTACAATATCTTCTATATGGGGCCTGAGGTAGTATTTAGTAATGAAATCTTCGAACTGGGTGCGGACATGGTCGTATTTACAGCGCAGGCCTCTTACCTGCTCACTATACCTCCCGTGTCTTATCGCCTCAGTATAAGCATTATCGGCATCCATACTATTTAGTCCCTCCTGCCTGTATTAAATTCTCTGCAATCCGAATAGCAGCGAAAGCATCTTTTCCATAACCATCTGCTCCAATCTCGGCAGCAAAGTCATCGGAAGTAGGGGCCCCACCGATTATTACCTTAACTTTGTCATGAAGTCCTTTTTTGTCTAGCTCTTTAACGACATCTTCCATATTAGTCATAGTTGTATTTAACAAAGCCGACAGCCCGATCAAGTCAGCATTTTCTTCTTCGGCCGCTTCAACTATTCGAGCAGCAGGCACATCAATGCCCATATCTACTACATTAAACCCGGCTCCTTTAAGCATAATAGAAACCAGGTTCTTCCCAATATCATGCAGGTCTTTTTCAACCGTAGCCATAATAACTTTCCCTTTGCCACCACTCCCGCCTTCGCTGGCAAGGTGCGGTTCCATCACGGTCATACCTGCTTCAACAGCTTCTGCTGCAGTAAGCATATCCGGGATAAAATACTCACCAGTTTCATATTTTTCCCCAACCTGCTCCATGCCTTTGCTCAGGCCTTCGAGCAGAATCGTATTGGTATCGATCCCGTTATCCAGGGCTTCCTGGACCAGTTCTGCCACCCCGGGTTCTCCAATGTAATCTTCTTCTATGCCTTCATCATCTTTATTACGACGTCCCTGCAGGACATTTTCCACAATTCGTTCTATTATTTTATCACCCAAAACTAAAACTCCTCCTTGCTTATTTTTACTTTTGCAAGAGCCACTTAGCCCTTTTGCTTAAACACGCAATTTTATAAACGGTTTAAGCATAATCAGTTTTAAGACACATAAATAGCAGTCTTTCAGCATAATTATTTCGAGTATGGGTTTAGCCGAGGCAGCAACCCGGGAATTTTTTCAAAAATACTTTTGCAAACATCTTCCGGCAGGTACTTCGGTTCGACCTGCTCCAGCTCTTTCATTTTTTCATGAGCTACCAGTAAAGTATGATCCTGATCTTCAGAGTCACCTTCAAATGGAAAACCGGGAAATATTTCGCCTCTACGCAGCATTTTTCTCGCATAGCGGGCATATAGTTTGTAAGGGCTTGCCATTACTTCGCCAATCATACTTTTAATCCTGTCTGCATCTTGTGGTTCAATTTTACTTCCTGCATATAGTGCTTTAACCATCCCAATTTGATGGTTTTCTAAGACAGCCTGCTCCGGGCTAAAGGTTTGAGTTTTATCCAGCAAACCAAAAGCATAATGAACTAAATCGGGAGCTGAAGAAGGCACTGAAGTATATGTAAACATCTTTTCTACCGCCGCCTGAACTCCCGGAATTTTTGCATCTGCAACTCCTGCAGTAGAGTAACAGGGGACCTGGTAATAGCGCGCCATCTGGGCACAGTCAATATTGTAATGGCAAAACTCGGGCACACCATACATATCATGAAGATCATCCATACGAGCCCGCACAGGCACAGCCCCGTATATAACAGGAGCTCCCGGATTGCTTAGCTGGTTTATTGCTATACCGGCCAAAACTTCTGCATTAACCTGTGCCATCATGCCAAACTCCTCAATTGGGGCTGTAGAGCCACCCTGGGGAGAAGTTGAGATAATAACAGGTAAATTTTTGCGAGAAATTGCCATAAGCTTTTCAGCGGTTTCATCAACTACTTGTAAGGGGCTTTTAATTACGCTGGTTATAAAAGTAATCAGTGGATTCTTTAGCAATTCTTCTTTTCCGCCAGCTATTAATTCTGCCATATCAATAACTTTTTCAAGCTGATCCAGGCTGGATATTCCGCTTACTATCGGTTTGGTAGTATGATTAAGTGCGGCAAAAAACATATTAACATCTTTATTTTCACCAGTAATATCAGAATCCTGAACATTCACATTACGTAAGAAAAAATCAAGATTTTCCAGTTGTTCCGACAAATGTGCTGAACGGCAAAGATATTCTAAATTCCCGCGATTCTTTTTCATCACCGGGAATACTTCTTCTCTGCCATCGATTTTTGAAACAAATGTCTCTGCCTCAATTTCTAACCAGTAATTAGTTTCCGATCCGGTGCCAAAGTGAACCCTTGTCCCTTCAGCTTCCATAACAATTTTATTTTCAGGATCTCTTGCTCCAAGAACAACTTTCGAAGGGGCTGTATCCAGGGCCTGCTTTATGATTTTTTCAGGAATACTAACCCACCAGGCATCGTGTTCACCTTCACGGGTCGCTTTCACTTTTGCCCCAGCTTTTTCCAACATAGTTACACATTCTTGATTGTAACAAAGAATGCCCGGGTTTTCTAAAAGATCCAGCGATGTTCGATGGACTAATTCAATCTGCTCCCGGTTCAAACGCTCATACGGTTTAGTTACATCTACTCCTCTTTGACTCAATCTGCCAGCCCGGTATTGTCACCGGGCTGTTCACCTCCTTTAGTTACTGTACTTTCTCGAAAACCCATAAATTAAGTTCCGAGAGGCTGATCCTTAAATCACATCTGGAACATTTTAAATAGAAAGACTGTAAAACACCGGCTTTAAAATAAAAAAACCGTATTAAATCGTTCAGGGCGCGCCTGATTTTGATTGTTATACGGATGTTTTGTAATTTCTTCTAAAATTATCCGGCCCGTTAACCGGAGGCGCTTTCTTATTCCTGCCAGTTTCTTTAACAGTCCATATGCTATTATTATGTCATAATAATAGCGTTCTTGCAAAAGGGAAGATGGACAGTATTATGAAGGATAGCAATACTATGTTTAGGATTAGCCAATTAATCACAACTCATATCTACAAATAGGCCACACAATCATGCTCCATTGTTATTATACGTAAATTTAAGCAAGCCAGCTGTAATCACTTAACAAATAAACCCTGAATTAAGGCGGGCACTTAAAGTTAAAAAGAAGGCTGTTTACAGCCTTCTTTTTAACAAATAAAAGACATCCTTCTCTCGAATTTCTAAAAATCAAACCCTTTCAGACACAGTTTCAGTAAAACCCTTACCGCTTAACCAGAAATAAGTCCCACTTCGATAAGCCACTGACGGGTTACCTCTTCAGGATCTTCTTCCAGCACTTCAACTTGATAATTCAATTCGATGATAGTATCAGTATCCAGTAAAGGCCCGATCTGGTTTAATAGAGCTTCTATTTCTTCTCTACTAACATCCAGGCCTTCTGCAATGTCTGATCTGATTACAGGTGCCGGGTTGTAGACCGGGAAAAATTGCTGATCGTCTTCAAGGTTAACCAGATCCAATTCGGCAACCTTACTGTCTGTTGCAAAGCCCATGGCTACATCTACATCACCATCGCGCAAAGCCACATGGGTAAGTCCCAGTTCCATATCCATGATATTATCAAACTCAAAACCGTAAAGTTCCTGGAGCGCAGGGTAACCATCTTCGCGGACCATGAATTCATGCTCAGCAGCCAGGCTGACAGCATTTCCAGCGGCCTGCTGCTCCTCGATCCACTCCTTCAAATCAGTAATTGTCTCAATCCCTTCTTGTGCTGCGTGCTCTTCACGCATCATTAAGGTGTAAGTATTATCAAAAGGAGCTCTTTCCAACCAGATCAGGTCATTTTCTTCTAAGTCCCTTGACGAGACCAGATCATAAGCTTCCTGCTCATCAACAATTTCTTCTTCCTCTTCAAAAATAACCATCCAGGCAGTCCCGGTGTATTCCCAGTAAGTGTGAATATCACCGCCTTCTAGGGCTGAGCGGGCAACCTCGGTTCCTCCAAGGTTAATGTTCGCATTGACCGGGATTCCCGCATCATCCAGAACATGGTAAGTCATCCAACCCAGGAGAAATTGTTCGGTGAAGTTTTTAGTTCCTACCTCCACTACGGGTTCAGCAGCACAGCCTCCCAGTGCAATCATTAATGACAGGACAATCATAAATACTACTACTAAAGTTAATACTTTTTGCTTATTCACAACTTATACCCCCATTTAAAATCAACTTTTCGAGAGAAGGATCCTTTATGCTATTGGACAAACCAGGTTTAGAACTAATATTCATAAACAAGCCTGATCTGGACCAAACTTATAAACAACTTCAATATATCAAACCTCAGCCTCGATAATACTCAGGATGTAATCCAGGAGAACGGCTAAACTTGCGGCCATAACCGCACCTGTTAAGAATAACTGGGGCCGCATAACAGCCATCCCGGTTTTAATCAAAACACCCAATCCACCGGCAGCAATAAAGGTGGCCAGGGTTGCCGCCCCGACATTTACTACCGATGCAGTCCTGATGCCTGCCATAATTACCGATAAGGCCAGGGGAATCTCAATCCTTCGCAGCACCCGGCCCGGTTTCATTCCCATTCCTTTCGCTGCCTCAATAATATCAGGCGAGATTGTGTTTATCCCGGCATAAGTATTACGAAGTATAGGTAAAATCGAATATAGAAAGAGAGCAACAACAGCAGTTTGAAACCCCATCCCGATAATACCCATAAAAATTGCCAGAACCGCAATACT
>PWYU01000127.1 GCA_003567725.1 Syntrophomonadaceae bacterium
ACTATCTTGACGCCCCCATAAAAAGAATAGCAGCAAAAAATGTACCAGTACCTTTTGCACCCAGGTTGGAAAATTATGTAATACCGTCAGTAGAAGATATTGTCGCAGGGGCAACTGAGACCTTTTAAATTAATGTATTAATCAAGTTCGGATCTTTCCAAGAAGCCGGCAATGCTTTTAAGCAAACGGCCGGCCACTGCACCGTCAAGGATACGATGATCGGCAGTTAAGGTCAAATTTATGATCGGCCTGACAGCAATGGCTTCTCCAACAGCTATCACTTTGTTAATCACAGATCCTGAAGCCAGAATTGCACTTTCCGGAGGGTTTATAATAGCGCAAAATGAGCTAACCCCAAGTGTGCCCATATTGGAAACAGTAAAGGTTCCACCAGACATCTCGTCCGGATGCAGGCGTCGAATGCGGGCCCTTTCTACCAATTCATACCGAATCTTACATATTTCCTCAACATTCTTGCTTTGAATCGCTTTTAGCACCGGTACCAGCAATCCCTCTTTAGTATCTACCGCTACTCCAATATTAACTTCCTTATTATATTGAATCCACATTGTATTATCATCATAAACAAAATAAGCATTCGCTTCTTTATGCTCACTTAACGCTTTCGCTGAAGCTTTAATAAGCAGATCGGTTATAGTTGGTTTTATTTTGATGCGCTGCTTTATTTCGGTACTGATTAGATCTAGGTAGTGCATACTTCTGGACATGTCTACATCTATTGCAACAGAAAACTGGGGAATGTTTCGTGCACTTTCCAGCATACGGGAAGCTATTATTTGCCTGACCTGGCTAACTTCAACTTTATCTTTTTGATCACTAAGCGGGGCAGTTTCTTTTTCTGTAACCTCCTGGGCAGCCTGCTCTACATCGGAAGCAACAATTCTGCCACCCGGACCACTGCCTTTAATAGAAGATATATTCACTCCTAACTTTTCAGCCATTTTTTTAGCTTTTGGTGAGACAACCAGGCGCCGCTCCGAGGGGGCACTATCTTCGACCTTGGCCCCTGGAGTCTGTGTTACAGCAGCCTGCTTGGTTTCTTCTTCAGGCGGAAGCACATCCGGAGATGTTTTCGGAACTTCCTCATCAACACTTTCGCTGATATAGGCTATAATGGTTCCAACTTTAACTGTTTGTTTTTCAGGGACTAATATTTCCCTTAAATAACCTGTTTTCGGCGATGGAACTTCAACGACACTTTTATCGGTTTCAATTTCAAGTAATGGTTCTCCTTCACTTACCTTATCGCCCTTTGTTTTCAACCATCTAATAACTGCTCCTTTTTCCATCGTTAATCCTAGTTTGGGCATTTTTACTTCAAAGACCATAGTTACACCTTCCATAGTTGACTTTGTTGAACAAAGATGCTTTAAGTTTTATAAAAAAATATATTACTGGCATCACACTTAATGAGCTGTCCAGCCACCATCAATGGCAATGGCAGCACCAGTTATATAATCGGAACCGGGAGAAGCCAGCAGTAAAATCATTCCGGTTAGATCTTCTATATTACCCATCCTCTGGGCAGGGGTATTTTTCATTATGTATTTATGAACTTTTTCTTTTTTTAGAATATCCTTGTTCATTCCTGTCTGAATATAAGCCGGAGCAATTGCATTAACCTGGATATTATGGCGGGCCCAGGCCAAGGCAAGTGATTTAGTCAGCATTATTAAACCACCTTTACTGGCACAGTAAGATAAAATATTTGGATCCCCTACCAAGCCAAATATTGAAGCAATATTTATAATTTTACCACTGCCCTGTTTCATCATTTGCCTTCCAACAGCTTGGCAAGTAAAAAATGCACCTTTAAGATTTAGGTCCATGATATAATCCCAGTCTTTTTCAGTTATATCTTCCGGTGGAACAGTAACAGCAGCGCCAGCATTGTTAACAAGGACATCGATTCTCCCGTATTGCTCGGTAGCCCTGTTTACCAGATCGTCTATGGAAGATAAGCTCCTTAAATCTGCGGACACCGGCAATACTTTTCGACCATCTTGACCTAACTCTGAAGCTACCCGGTCACAGTCGTCCTGGTTTCTTGATACAATGACTAAATCAGAGCCGGCCTCGGCCAGACTGGCAGCTTTGCCATAACCCAACCCTTTTGTTGCTCCTGTTACCAGGGATACTTTACCTTTAAGAAAAGATTCATTGTACAATATCAACTCCGCCTTTTAGGAAAAAATATATCAGCGCTTTATTTTAATAAAAAAGATTTAGCTCGATATGAACTGCGTACCAGGGGTCCTGAAGCAACTCCCCTGAAGCCCATCTCCAGACCAACTTGCTCAAAATACTCGAATTCCTCAGGTTTTAAGTAACGAGCTAACGGGTAATGATGAACAGTTGGAGGCAAGTACTGCCCTAAAGTAAGAAAATCAGTGTTAGCCGCACGGATGTCTTGCATAGTTGATAGAATCTCATCATATGTTTCGCCCAGACCAAGCATTAAACCGCTTTTTGTTAGAATAGCAGGCTCAATTTCTTTAACCCTAGTCAACAAGCCGTTAGAGCGCTCATAATCCGCCTCGGGTCGAACCACTTCATATAAACGCCTCACAGTCTCTACATTATGATTTAACACTGTAGGCTCTGCAGAAAATATTGTCATTAAAGACTGATCATTTCCCAGAAAATCGGGGACCAGGACTTCCAGGCAGACAGTGGAGAGCTTATCCTTTACAGCTTTAATACATCTTGCAAAATGCCTTGCACCACCGTCAGATAGACCATCACGCGTTACAGATGTGATAACTATGTAATCTAACCCCAGCTCTTCTAAAGCCTTAACGATTTTTTCAGGCTCGTCAGCATTAATTTTTTCTGGATAACCTGGCTCAACGGCACAGAATTTGCAGTTTCTCGTACAGATATTACCTAAAATTAAAAATGTAGCTGTTTTTAATGAAAAGCATTCCCAAAGATTAGGACACTTTGCTTTCTCACATATTGTATTCAATTCGCTTTTGCGTAACAGTGCTTCCATTTCTTGAACATGGACCAGACTTGGCACTTTCACTTTTAACCAAGACGGATAGTGCATATCAGCAAATACTCCTTGATAATAAATCATTTCAGCTTAATTTACTCCGTTTTCATTCCA
>PWYU01000036.1 GCA_003567725.1 Syntrophomonadaceae bacterium
AGAAGATGCATTTAAAAAGTGCCAGAAGAAAATTGTTGAACATGGTCTGGATATGAAACTGGTCAGTGTTGAGTATAACTTCGATCGTAATAAAATTATTTTTTACTTTACTTCAGAGGAAAGAGTGGATTTCAGGGAACTTGTAAAAGACCTGGCGTCTATTTTTAAAACCCGGATAGAGCTGCGCCAGATAGGTGTGCGTGATGAAGCAAAAATTAAAGGTGGAATTGGTCCATGTGGAAGGCCTTTCTGCTGCGCAACATTTCTTGAAGAGTTCGAGCCTGTTTCGATTAAGATGGCTAAAGGACAAAACCTTTCCTTAAACCCTACTAAAATATCGGGGGTTTGTGGTCGCTTGATGTGCTGCCTGCGTTTTGAGGCAAGTGCTTACGAGAACGATAGTGAAGATATGCCTAACCCTGGCGACACCGTGCTTACCCCTGACGGAGAAGCAACCGTCAGAGAGGTTAACCGTAAGAAAAAAGCAGTTTTGGTTATACTTTCGGAATCAGGTTACCGTAAAGAGTTTCCCATGGAAGAAGTTGACATTCCGGATGGTAACAGTTAAATAAAAAGTGGCGCAAAACTGCGCCACTTCCCAGTTTCTAAAAGTTAAGTTTTGACTAATCATTTGCCAGCTTGCCGATACACTCCCGGCAGACAATTCTGCTGCCAAAATGTTTTACATCATCGGCATTGCCACAAAACAGGCAGGCAGGCTCATATTTTTTGAGAATAATTCTTTCAGAATCAACATAAATTTCAAGAGCGTCCTTAACGTCAATACCAAGTGTACGCCTTAATTCTATAGGAATCACAACTCTACCTAACTCATCAACTTTTCTTACAATTCCGGTTGATTTCAAGAGCATTTCCTCCTTTTCTTCAATATGGAGTAATAGTGGTTCGACAATTATACCAGTAATTTACATGGTAAGTCAAGAGTTTTTTACCTTAAATTGTTTAGGTTTACAAAATAATTACATGTAATGCAACACCTAGTAAAAATGGTTGTTTTGTAAAGCCGGTTGTAAATCTTGACAGTAGATACTGCTTTGATATAATTACCTCATCTTTTTATGTGCACAAGGAGGCCTGGAGTTGGCTGAAGAAAAAACATTCTATATTACAACCCCTATTTATTATCCCAGTAATAAGTTACATGTCGGTAATTCTTACACTACTGTGGCTGCAGATGCAGTAGCACGATTCAAGAGGTTGACCGGTTACAAGGTCTGGTTTTTAACAGGAACAGATGAACACGGTCAAAAGATCCAGCGACAGGCAGAATTGGCAGGAAAAGCGCCCCGTGAATTTGTTGATGAGATTGTTGCCTGGATTAAAGAACTATGGCAGGAGCTGGATATTGATTACGATGATTTTATCAGGACAACTGAAGAGCGGCACAAGAAAAAAGTTGCCGCTATCTTTACTCGCTTTTATGAGCAGGGTGATATATACAAGGGCAAGTATGAAGGCTGGTACTGTACTCCCTGTGAGGCTTACTGGACAGAAAGACAGCTTGATGAATGCAACTGTCCGGATTGTGGACGCAAGGTTGAGTTGATTGCCGAAGAGGCATACTTTTTCAAGATGTCAAAGTATGCCCAGCAGCTGCAGGATCATATCGAGACCAACCCGGATTTTATTCTGCCACCTTCCCGGAAAAATGAAATGGTCAATAATTTTCTTAATCCCGGCCTTGAAGACCTCTGTGTATCGAGGACTTCTTTTGACTGGGGCATCCCTGTTCCCTTCGACCCGGATCATGTTATTTATGTATGGCTTGATGCGTTAAGCAACTATATAACAGCCCTCGGTTATGGTGAGAAGGGTAGTAACTTTGAGACTTTCTGGCCTGCTGATGTTCAGTTGATCGGAAAAGATATATTACGATTTCATACCATATACTGGCCCATTTTCCTGATGGCGCTCGGAGAGCCTCTGCCTAAAACAGTTTTTGGTCATGGCTGGCTGATGCTACAGGAAGGTAAAATGTCAAAATCAAAGGGTAATGCCATTGACCCACTTGTCCTATCTGACCGCTACAGCTCGGATGCCCTTCGTTATTTCCTGCTGCGTGAAATCCCCTTTGGTCAGGATGGGATATTCAGCCTGGAAAGCTTTATAAATCGCATTAATACCGATTTGGCTAATGATCTCGGCAACCTGGTTAGCCGGACATTAACCATGGCTGAACGCTATTTTGATGGAAAACTTATTGAGCCGCAGGCTGATGATGATAACACAGATCAAGAGCTGATCAATACTGCCCTTGATACACCTGCCCTGGTGGAGGGCTTTACTGATCAGTTAAAAATTAGTGATGCCTTAACTGAACTCTGGAAACTGGTGAAACGTAGCAATAAATATATTGATGAAAATACACCCTGGGAACTGGCTAAGGATCCCGCCAAGAAAGGCCGGCTGGGTACTGTAATATATAACCTGGTTGAAAGTATCCGCTTTATAGCGGTAATGCTCCAGCCATTTATGCCGCGTACACCGGAAAGCATTTGGGAGCAGCTTGGCATTGCCAGTAATGATCAGTTAAAAACCTGGGACAGCTTAAGCGAGTGGGGTGCCATACAGCCGGGAACTGTTGTCTCCCGTGGCGATGATCTTTTCCCACGGCTTAACCTGCAAGCTGAAATACGTGAAATGCAGGGAGATCAGCCAGCCGAAAATGGAGTCAAAGATGATTCTGTACAGGATGACCAGGAAGGCTTAATATCTCTTGATCATTTCCAGCAGGTAGATTTAAGAGTAGCAGCAATCACTAATGCCGAAAAAATACCGAAGGCGGATAAGCTCTTAAAAGTTGAAGTATCACTCGGTGAAAGTGAAAAAAGACAGGTAGTAGCAGGAATTGCTGAACATTATCAGCCGGATCAATTAATAGGTAAACATGTAATATTCGTTTCTAACTTGAAACCGGTTAAACTACGTGGTGTTTTATCTCAGGGGATGCTGCTGGCAGCAACTGCTGAAGACGGCAGCCTGGCCCTTACTACAGTTGACCGGGAGATACCGGCAGGAAGCAGGGTTAGCTGATTTGACAGTACTCGTTGATACCCATGCCCATCTGGATTTTCCCCAG
>PWYU01000093.1 GCA_003567725.1 Syntrophomonadaceae bacterium
ATAATTTATGTGGTCGATTTAGAGAGTGATGAGATTCTTTTTATAAACCAGGCAGGGGTGAACCTGTTTGGTGATGTGGAAGGTTCAGTTTGCTGGCAGGTTCTGCAGAAAGACCGCGTAAGTTCCTGTTCATACTGTAAGTTTGAGAATACTGATTCCCATGAGAATGGGCAGAGTGGTTCTAAAACCTGGGAACGGCGTAATGCCTATGACAACAGGCACTATGAGTATCACTGTATCTATATTAACTGGATTGATGGTAGGCGGGCGAGGTTGATTAGCGGTACAGATGTCACCGATCGCAAAATTGCTGAAGACCTTATCCTGCAAAGCCGGGAGTGGTATCGGACTTTGGCCGAAGACATTCCTCTTCTTCTGTGCCGTTTCGATCCTGATTTTCACTTTACTTACGTTAACAATGCCTATGCAGAATTCTTTGGGATGACAAAATGTGAGCTAATCGGTGGAAAACTATGGCAGGTGATCCCACCGGATAACAGGGACAAGGTGCATGATGCTTTGCTGGCTCTAAATCCTTCAGATCCTATCTCAAGCCATGAGCATACCAATGTTGCTCACGACGGTTCGAATAGGTGGGTTAAATGGACCAACCGGGCTGTATTTGATGAACATGGTCTTTTCAGGGAGTACTTAAGTATCGGCCAGGACATTACTGATCAAAAAAGTTACGAAGTCCAGCTGGAGTATCTGAGCTTGCACGATGCCCTGACCGGACTCTGGAACAAGGGCTCCTATGATCTGGAAGTGCAGCGCCTTGAGGGAGGGCGGGAATATCCCATTGCCCATGTTGTCGCCGATATGGATAAGCTGAAAAGTATCAATGACACTTATGGCCACCATATAGGAGATAAAATTTTGTTAGAATGTGCCCTGATTTTGAAAAAATCAGTGCGCAAAGGTGATATTCTGGCAAGAATTGGTGGGGATGAGTTTGTCATTATCATGCCGCGAACTGACCGTGAAGAAGGTGAAGCAGTATTGCAGCGGATCGAACAGGAGCTGGAAGAATATAACCGACAATCATCCTTTCCAAAGATTAGTATCTCTTTCGGGTTGGCGATTGCTGAGAGTGCGGCGCAAACCCTGGCAGAAACTTATGTCGAAGCTGATCGCATCATGTATACGCGGAAGAAGTCCCGCTAAACTAGCCAAAAAATAACCCAGGCAGGAATATGAATATTATCTAGAGAATATAAATTCAGTACATAAAGGGCTAATAACAGAAACTTATATTTAGCTATTCAGCTTAACCTTCTTTACTAAGTAATTATTGATAGGTGAGAGTTGTGGTCGCAAAAAGAATTAATAATTTAACCAAAGAAGAACTGGCAAAAGAACTGGAAACTTTATCAGCTGAGCACACGGCGCTTCTTAAAAGCGCCCGGGCCATATTAAATAACCAGGATTTCGATACTTCAGCCCAGGAGATTTTTAAGTATTGTAAAGATGTAACCGGAGCTACCTCTGGCTATGTAGCCTTGCTTACCCCGGATGGTTCTGAAAATGAAGTGCTCTTTTTAGATTCCGGTGGGCGAGCATGTAATGTAGATGAAAATCTGCCTATGCCGATTCGTGGATTGCGGGAAGTGGCCTACAGGACCCAAAAAGCAGTTTACGATAACAGCTTTGCAAATAGCGAATGGATGGAATATATGCCGGAAGGACATATGCGGCTTGATAACGTGTTGTTTGCTCCCCTGATTATTGAACATCATACTGTCGGATTGATTGGTTTGGCTAATAAAGTGGATGGATTTACAAAAAGAGATGCTAATTTTGTTACAGCTATTGGTGATATTGCCGCAGTGGCTTTAAGAAACAGCAGGAACCTGGAAACTCTTCGCTATGTAAGTTTTCATGATCAATTGACAGGTCTTTATAATCGTCACTACTTTGTAAATGAAATGAAGCGACTTGCAGGTTCCCGTGAGTACCCAATTACTATTATTTCTGCTGACCTGGATAACCTTAAGGCAATAAATGATACTCTGGGTCATATAGAAGGTGATAAATACTTACAGGCATGTGCGGAAATATTTAAAGAATCTCTACGTGACTATGATTTGTTAGCCAGGGTTGGTGGTGATGAGTTTGCCCTGGTCCTAAACCGAACAGACAGGGAAACCGGTGAAAACATATTAGATAGAATTAAAAGTAACATTGATCAATACAATAAAACTCACAAAACTTTGCCGCTTAGTATATCGATGGGTTTAGCAGTCAGTGATAATTCTGATCAGCTCCTGGAAGAGACATTGAAAGAAGCTGATAGGTTAATGTACCGGGAGAAACAAAAACAAAGGGCTAAATAGAGTAGTATTTCATGATAATATAGGTAAACTGACTGTAAAGGAGCTGTTTGACGAAGATGAGTTTCCGAATCGTAGAAAGGGTTTTTTCCGATGATGAAGCCTGTCCCACTATAATGCTGGCTAACATATATGGGGCTCCTTACGTAAAGGACAACCTGGCCAAGATGGAGAGAATTATAGAGGTTGCCCACCGTAAAAAAGTAAATATCCTTATATTTCCTGAACTTAGCGTTACAGGCTATATCTGGAAAGCCAAGGATTCCAGTGAGGTAAAGGAGCTTTTAGCTGCAGGTGAAAATGAGCAAATTACAAAATGGTTGAATAATATAAAAGACAGTCTTACTGACGGGGAAGGCGGTCTTGAATATATAATTTACGGGAATGCACGAAAAAAAGATGGGGCTTTTTACAATTGCACCTTTATCCTGAACAATAGCATTGATTACATGGAAGAAGACTATATCTACGCCAAGGTTTTCCTGATCCCCAGTGAAAGGCCGTTTTTTAAGCAGGGCACAGATAAACGTTTAACTATTGATACAAAGTGGGGCCGGTTTGGTTTTTTAATATGTTACGATCTATGTTTTGTAGAGCTGGCCAGGCAGTATGCTTTTGTAGATGGAGTGGATGCAGTAATTACTCCTGCAGCCTGGCACTCTGAGGCTGTTCGGGAATACGCCCATATGAATACACGCACCGATCACTATTACGGCTTCCTGTGGGATTTAATGAATGCTTCCAAGGCAGCATATAACC